>NZ_JACONW010000144.1 GCF_014357575.1 Pseudomonas folii
CGGGTATGCCGAGCGACAGCGAGGCACCCAGTGGTGGGGCAAGAGCGTTTTGCTTACTTTTGTCTGGGCCGGCTTCCGGATTTCAAAAGTGAGGCGCTGTAAAAGCGCAACCAATATCAGCAGCAACCGAAATAACGGATATACACCCCAACCCCGGTATCGACACTAAACCCAACACGCAGCTTGAGCGCTACAGCCTGTAACTGTTAGCTTGACCCCATAACGCTAAAAGCCCTCCCGGATCGCCAGCCCAATGAACCGAAACGAACTGCGCAAGGCCGACATCAACCTGATGGTGGTTTTCGAAACCTTGATGCAAGAACGCAACGTCACGCGCGCTGCTGAAAAGCTGTTTCTAGGCCAACCCACCATCAGCGCCGCCCTCAACCGGCTAAGGGCGCTGTTCAATGATCCGCTGTTCATTCGCGTCGGCCATCGCATGGAACCCACGGCCAGAGCACAGGAGATCATCCATCACCTGTCGCCCGCGCTGGACGCCATGTCCGTCGCCCTGAGCCTGACCCGCGAGTTCGACCCGGCAAGCAGCGACATGACCTTCCGAATCGGCCTTTCGGATGACGTCGAATACAGCCTCATGCCCGCCTTGCTACGCGCGATTCGTGAAGAAGCACCCGGCGTGGTCCTCGTCATCAAGCAGGTCAACTACTGGAATATCTCGGAATTGCTCATGTCCGGCGAAGTCACCGTCGGCGTGTGCCTGACGCGAGAGCTGCCCGCCAATGCCAAACGCAAACTGCTGCGCTCGATACAGCCGATGGTGGTCCGCGCCGACAAATCGGCTACGCCCATGACGCTGGACGAGTACTGCTCACGCCCGCATGTGGTGGTGTCGCATGTGGCCAATATCAGCAGCTTCGCGGATGAATGGCTGGATGCTATTGGCCGCAAGCGGCATGCCGTGCTGTCCGTTCCGCAATACAGCACATTGCCCGCGCTGATGGCGGGCACTGATTTGCTGTGCAATCTGCCGGACCACCTGACTCAGGCAATGATCAATACCGGCAGGCTGTATGGCGAACCCCTGCCCTTCATCACGCCCAATCTGGAGCTGTCCATGACCTGGTTGAGCGTCATGGACACCGACCCGGCTGAGCGCTGGCTGCGCAGTCGACTGGAAGAATTCATGGGAGACCGCGACAGGGTCTCCCCGATTCTCTGAGAAGGGAAATCAGCCGAAACGGCCAGTGATGTAGTCTTCGGTCTGGCTTTTCGACGGCTTGGTGAAGATGGTGTCAGTGTCGCCGTGTTCGATCAGTTCGCCCATGAACATGAACGCGGTGTAGTCCGAGCAACGGGCCGCCTGCTGCATGTTGTGAGTCACGATGATCACCGTGAACTGCTCTTTGAGTTCAGTGATCAGCTGCTCGATACGGCCAGTGGAAATCGGATCGAGGGCTGAAGTCGGTTCATCGAGCAACAACACTTGCGGACGCAGCGCGATGGTGCGGGCAATGCACAGACGCTGCTGCTGACCACCGGACAAACCGGTGGCGCTCTTGTTGAGCTTGTCTTTGACTTCGTCCCACAACGCGGCACCGCGCAGTGCCTCTTCCACGCGATCTTCCATTTCACGACGTGACAGCTTTTCGTGGTGTTTGATGGCGTAGGAGATGTTGTCGAAGATCGACATCGGGAACGGCACCGGCTTCTGGAACACCATACCTACGTGGCTGCGCAGGCGGTTCATCGAGTAGCCCGGCGCCAGGATGTTCTCGCCGTTGAGCAGCACTTCACCTTTCGCTTCCTGCTTCGGGTACATCGCGTAGATACGGTTGAACACGCGCAGCAGTGTCGACTTGCCGCAACCCGAAGGACCGATGATCGCGGTGATGCGTTTTTCCGGGATGATCATGTCGATGGATTTCAGCGACTTCTGTTCGTTGTAGAAAAACTCCAGACCACGAACTTGAATCTTGGTTTTTTCATTGGCAAGGGAAAGGTTATTCATCAAGACGCCCTATTGCGCAAAAGAATTAAGCGGGAAGCGAGGCTGAGGACCAGCACGAACATCGTCATGACCAGAGCGCCAGCCCAAGCCAGAGAGTGCCAATCGTCGAATGGGCTCATGGCGTACTGGAACACCACGACCGGTACGCTGGCCATCGGCTTGAGCAGATCGCTGCTCCAGAACTGATTGCCGAATGCGGTGAACAACAGCGGCGCGGTTTCACCGGTGATACGGGCCAGCGCCAGCAGAACGCCTGTGACCACACCCGCCTTGGCGGCACGCAGTACGATCTGCAGGGTCAGCTTCCATTGCGGCACACCCAGGGCCAGCGCGGCTTCGCGCATGGTTGAAGGTTGTAGTTGAAGCATTTCATCGGTGGTGCGCACCACCACGGGGATCACCAGCAGCGCCAGCGCCAGCGCACCGGCAATTGCCGAGAAGCCCACCTTGTGATCGGTCCACTCATTGAGCGGCAGGATCACCGCGGTGTAGACAAACAGGCCGAGAACGATCGAAGGGGCGGACAACAGAATGTCGTTGACGAAGCGCACCGCGTTGCCGAGTTTCGAGTAGCGGGCGAACTCCGCCAGCCACACGCCAGCCATCAGGCCTATCGGCGTACCGATCAACAGACCGATGCCGGACATCAGTACGCTGCCGTAAAAGGCGTTGGCCAGACCGCCTTCAACACCCGGCGGCGGGGTCATGCCGCTGAACAGGCGCAGGTTCAATGCATCCACGCCATTGATGATGGTGGTCAGCAGAATCCACACCAGCCACAACAGGCCGAACGCCGTCGCGGCACAACTGAGGACCATTGCAGCCTTGTTCTTGAGATCGCGAACCCGGTACAAGCTCTCGTTGCCAGTCACATCCTTACTCATAACCCCTCCTTGCGGGACAGACGCGACAGCATGATGCGAGCCAGGGCCAGCACGATGAAGGTCACTACGAACAGCAGGAAGCCCAGGGCAATCAGCGACGAGCGATGCAGGTCGGTGTATGCCTCGTTGAACTCGTTGGCGATTACCGAAGCAATCGAACTGCTTGGCATCATCAGCGACGCCGAGAACTGGTGGGAGTTGCCCAACACGAAGGTCACCGCCATGGTTTCACCCAGTGCGCGGCCCAGCCCGAGGAAGATGCCGCCGACTACTGCGGAGCGGGTGTAAGGCAGAACGATGTCCCAGACCACTTCCCAGGTCGTGCCGCCCAGGGCATATGCAGACTCTTTAAGAGTGGTCGGTACGCTTTTGAATACTTCGACCATCACCGAGGTAATGAATGGCGTGATCATGATCGCCAGCACGATGCCGGCGGTGAGCATGCCGATACCCAACGGTGGCCCCTGAAACATGGGGCCGATAAAGGGCAGTTCGCCCAGGTTTTCATTGATCCACGGTGCGATATGTTCAGCCATGTAAGGACCGAACACGAACAGGCCCCACATGCCGTAGATGATCGAAGGAATACCCGCCAGCAGTTCGATAGCCGAAGAGATCGGCAGGCGCAACCAGGGCGGCGCTACTTCAGTCAGAAAAATCGCAATGCCGAAGCTCACCGGAACGGCGATCAGCAAAGCCAGAAAAGAGGTCACCAACGTACCGTAGATCGGTACCAGTGCACCAAACTTGCCATCAACCACGTTCCACTCGGTGCTGGTCAGAAAGCCAAAACCGAACGTCTGGAATGCAAGGCTGCCGCCCCACAAGGTCGAAAGAGCGATACAGCCGAGCAACGCCAGAACGAGCATTGCCGCACCGCACATAGTGCGCTTGAACCAGCGGTCGTGACGTTGATCGCGAGCCGCTCGGCGTTCACCCTCGGTTACGGACGCAGGGATCGCAGCGGACAAATATTGGGTGTTTTCAGTCATCTTGGGTCCACTCGCAAAGAAACCCTGTCATCGCTTCACGATGACAGGGGTGAGCCGGAGAAACGTCGAATTACTTGGTGAACTCGGTTTTCCAGTAGTCTTCAACCTTGCTGACCAGTGCTTTTGGCAGGGCTACGTAAGACAGGCCTTCGGCTTGTTTCTGACCGTTTTCCAGGGACCATTTGAAGAAGTCGAACGCAGCAGCGCTTTGCTCAGGGTTCTTGGCCTTCTTGTACATGATGATCCAGGTCGTTGCGGTGATCGGCCATGCGGCTTCGCCCGGAGCGTTGGTCATGATCAGGTTGAAGTCCTTGACGCTGCCCCAATCGGCAGTGTCAGCCGCAGCCGCGAATGCTTTGGCGTCAGGCTTGATGTACTTGCCAGCAGCGTTTTTCAGCTGGGTGTAAGACAGTTTGTTGGTCTCGGCGTAAGAGTGCTCAACGTAGCCGATCGAACCTTTGATCTGCTTCACGTAGGCGGAAACACCTTCGCTACCCTTGCCGCCTACACCGGCCGGCCATTGCACGGTCGAACCGAACTTCAGCTTCTCGTTCCACTCCGGGCTGACTTTGCTCAGGTAGTTGGTGAAGTTGTAAGAGGTACCCGAACCGTCCGAACGGTGAACCACGGTGATGGCCTGGTCTTTCAGTTTGTCTTTCAACTCAGGGTTCAAGGCAACGATGGCTGGATCGTTCCACTTCTTGATTTCACCCATGAAAATCTTGGCCAGCGTCGGGCCGTCCAGCTTCAGTTGACCAGGTTCGATACCTTCAACGTTGATGATTGGCACGATGCCGCCGATCACGCTCGGGAATTGACCCAAACCGCCTTTTTCCAGGTCTTCGGCAGACAGAGGAGCATCGGATGCGCCGAAGTCAACGGTCGCGGCCTTGATTTGAGCGATACCGCCACCGGAACCGATCGACTGGTAGTTGATACGGTTGTCGGCAGACTTGCTGTAGTCCTGCGACCACGCAGAGATAACCGGGAAGACGAAACTCGAACCAGCGCCTGTTACGTCTACCGCATGAGCCATGCCACTCAGGCACATCGAAGCGAGCAGAACCGACAAGCGTTTTTTAGTCAGCAGAATCACGGCGATACCTCAACAAGGGGAATTTGGTGGCCCGTCCATGGGAAGGCCCGATGCGGATTTAAACCCTCAAATGTTTCGGTTTCATGACAATCAGTCGAGTTGTGTCCTCCAAAGACTTTTTATGTAGGTTTTGGCTTACAAGGAAACCCCTGAGAAAGGGGGTTTCGCGCAATAAAATCAAGGGTTCAAGGGTTTTCAAGGCATGCCTACCCCGCTACTAGCTCTACGCCACTATTCTTACAACTGAAGAGCGATACGCCATTGGTCGGGGCTTTCGGCACCTATTTCACTACCCCATGCACCAATGCAAGTAACCCCCTAACAACAATGGAGACGCATCTCATGAACAAGTCCAGATTGACGGCGCTGGCGCTGGCCAGCCTTATGACAGTGGCGACCGGCGCGGCCATGGCTGGCTCCACCGGCCCGACCAACCCTGTGGATGGCTCGGCCAAGACCCCGCCTCCTGTCCTGAAGAAAAACACCGACGGCAGTTCATCAGGTGCTGAAGGCACAAGCCCAGGCACCAAAGGCATGGATCCCGAACCGCAGAAAGGCGGCGCAGAAGGCGGCGGAATGAAGAATGATCAAGGCATGGGCGGCAGTGGTGGCGGTGGCGAAGGTGGGTCGAGCGGCAGTAAGTGACCTGACTTGCGCGAATGTCTGTTTCGGCATAACCCCCATGCCTGAATTGAAATGCCTTTTCTGTAGGAGCGCACGAGCACCGCGACGCGGCGATGGCGGTATGTCAGGCATACCGCTATCGCCGCGTCGCGGTGCTCGTGCGCTCCTACAGGTCTCTGACTCGCTCCGACAGCCTGGTCAGTGACTCAAAGCGGCGCACTGCCTGCACTTGCTGGTGCACCTCCCCCTGAAAAACTTCACCATCGCCCTTCTTAAAATCCGACTAAACCCATTTTAATCAGTTAGTTAGCTCAACCGCAGATACCTTGGCATCAATACTGCTTTATCGAGATACAAGTGGGATACCACCTGTATCCAGATATAAACACTCGTTGATCAAGGCTTCCAGCTCATGAGTTCTCCGTCAGCCTGCCCGCCGCAGTTGGTGTTAAAGCCCCTCACCGCAGAAGCGTTCGCGCCTTTTGGAAATGTCGTCCAACTGGGTGACGGGCCGCGTCGTCAACATGTCACCGGCGCTGTTGAACGCACCGAACATGCCAGTGAGCCACAGTTGTGGATCGCCACCGTGCAACAGGCGGTGACCTTGCCGCTGACACTGAAGGCACTGGAGCGTCACCCTTTCTCGGCTCAGACGTTCATTCCCCTCAATGCCTGTCCTTATCTGGTGGTGGTTTGCCACGCCGACGACAGTGGCCTGCCCGATCTGCACACCTTACAGGCATTCCGCGCCAACGGCGATCAGGGCGTGACCTATAAGCGCAACGTCTGGCACCACGGTCTTTCAGTGCTTGAGGCGCGTGCCCAGTTCGTGGTGTCCATGGCCTTCACCGGGGAACAGAACGACGACGTCTTCACCCCGCTGCAAACGTCCATCGAACTGCTGGAGGCTTGACCCGGATGACACAACACACCCGTGATTTCATTGGCTATGGCGCCAACCCGCCGCATCCGAACTGGCCAGGCAGAGCGCGGATTGCGCTGAACTTCGTGATCAATTACGAGGAAGGTTCAGAGCCTTCCATAGACGACGGTGACGGGTTCACCGAGTCGGGCCTGACCGAAGGCGGAGCCGGCTCGTTCGAGGGGCGTGATCTGGCCGCCGAATCAATGTTCGAATACGGCAGCCGGGTGGGTTTCTGGCGTCTGTCCCGCCTGCTCGCGGAACGCGGCATGCCCGCCACGGTTTATGGCTGTGCATTGGCGCTGGAGCGTAACCCCGAGGTGGCTCAGACCATCCGCGATCTCAACTACGACGTCTGCGCCCATGGCTGGAAGTGGGAACGCCATCAACTCCTGAGCGAAACCGAAGAGCGCGAACGCATACGGCGCACGGTACAAAGCATCACTGAAACCACCGGCGAGCGTCCGTATGGCTGGTATTGCCGTTATGGCGCCGGGCTCAATACCCGACGTCTGCTGATGGAAGAAGGCGGCTTTCTGTATGACAGCGACGCCTATAACGACGAGCTGCCCTATTGGCACCGTGCTGACTCAAAAACCCACCTGATCCTGCCTTATAGCCTGGCAAACAACGACGCTAAGTTCATTCGCGGCGGCATGAGCACGGGGCAGCAGTTTTTCGAATACCTGCGCGACAGCTTCGACATGCTCTACGCCGAAGGCCTGACCGCGCCGAAGATGATGTCGGTGGGCTTGCATACGCGAGTGGTCGGCCATCCGGGGCGCGCCGCCGGACTGGCACGCTTTCTCGACTATGTGCAACGGCACGATCAGGTCTGGGTCTGCCGCAGGCTCGACCTCGCCCGACACTGGTACGCCGAACACGGCGCCTGACCTGACACATTGACCTCCAAGCCTTTACCTCCAGGCCTTTACCCCAGGCTCTAACCTTCAAAGACAGGACGACCCCGTGGCCATGAATCGAGTATTTCGCAAGGCGCTGTTGATCTGCACGTCCAGCCTGTTGCTGGCATCCGCTGGATTGCATGCAGAAGAATCCGAACACCCGCAAGACAAACCGCTGATCGTAGGCAGCGACTTTGGCGTGGCACCGTGGATCATGCGCGGAACGAACGGACCGGAAGGTTTCGGCGTCGATCTGGTCAGCGAGATCTCCAAACGCCTGAAGCGTCCGGGTGTCGAGATCGTGGATATCAACTTCTCGGGGCTGTTCGCCGGGCTGTTTTCCAAGCGTATCGAGTTCACCGTCAACCCGACCACCATCACCGCCGAGCGCTCGGAGCGGATGTTGTTCTCGCAACCAATCATGTCCACCGGCAACGGCTTCATGGTTAAAGCGGCCAACGACATGAAGGGCTTCGATGACCTCAAAGGCAAGGATGTGGCGGTCAATCGCGGCACCATGTCCGACACATGGGCCACCGCGAACGCCGAGAAGTATGGCTTCAACGTGCAGCGCTACGACACCTTCCCCGACACCGTACAGGCGTTGATGACCAACCGCGCATTCACAGCCATCAACGAAGTGCCGACCACTGTCTACGCCGCCAGCAAGAACAAAGCGATCAAGGTGGCGTTCAAGGACCTCAGCTCACCCCGCAACTTCGGCTACGCCTTCCGACTCGACAACGTGGAGTACCGCAACAAGGTCGACGACGTCATCAAGTGCATGAAGATGGACGGCACCATGGCCCGTCTGCACGAGAAATGGTACGGCGCCAAACCTGAAGACGGCTCCGCGGTGACCACTGTCTATCCAGGCTACGGCGCTCCGGGCTTCAAAGGCTACGTGGCGACGTCCCCGGCACCGGTATGCAATTGAAGCAGGCTAAAGGCGAAGCTTGAATGGACGCGTTGATCGAAAACTTCTTCAATCTGCCGGTCATGGTTGGTGCCCTGCCCGCCATGCTGCCTGGGTTCGGGCTGACCGTGCTGGTGTCGTTGCTGGTGATTGTCTTCGGCCTGACCAGCGGACTGGCCCTGGCGATTCTGCGCTCGTTGCAACTGCGCGGGGTCAACGGCCTGATCACCTTCTACGTCGATGTGTTCCGCACCTTGCCGCAGTTGGTGATCATCATCTTCCTGTACTTCGGCATGCCATACATGGGCGTGACGCTGTCGCCACTGGTGACCACGGTGCTCGCGCTGGGCGCTGTGCTGTCGGCGTTTGCCTGCGAGATCTTTGTCTCTTGCATGCAAGCGCTACCTAAAGGCCAGACCGACGCCGCACAGGCGTTGGGTTTCGGCCGGTTGCGCACATTGTTCATGATCGTGTTGCCACAGGCGATTCGCATGGCCGTGCCGCTGCTGACCAACCGGGCGATCTCCATCAGCAAAGGCACCGCGCTGGGCACGGCCGTGTCACTGCCGGAAACCCTGGGTCAGGCCCAGAGTTACATGTCCATCGTGGCCAATCCGTCACCGCTGACGCTGGCAGCCGGGTTCTATCTGCTGTTGTTCATCCCGCTGGTGATCCTGAGCCGCTGGCTCGAACACTCCAGCCACAAAGGTCGCTGATATCGCCATGGATATGTTTCTCGAGAACTTCGCCAACCTCGATTCGCTGCTGATGATCTATCCGCTGCTGCTTCAGGGGCTGAAACTGACCTTTCTGTTGAGCATCGTCACCCTGCCCCTGGCGCTTCTTGCGGGTCTGCTGCTGGCGATTCTCTACAGCTTCGATATTCGGCCTCTGCGCGGAGCCGTGCTGGTCTATATCGACATTTGTCGCTCGTTTCCCGTGGTAGTACTGCTGGTGCTGATCTACTTCGGCCTGCCTTCCGTGGGCTGGCAGATCAGTGGGTTCAACGCCGCGGTGCTGGCCATGGTGCTCAACCACTCCGGCTATTTCGGCGAGATCTTTCGTACCGGGGTCAAATCGATCCCCAACGGTCAATACGAAGCGGCACGGGCCTTGGGTTTTCGCCCGCTCCGGCTGGCGGTGATGATCGTTCTGCCTCAGGCGATCCGTAATGTGTTCGCGCCCCTGGCGGGCAACTCTTTGGAACTGGTGAAGACCACATCCATCGCCGCAATGGTGGCGCTGCCCGAACTGCTGCGCTCGGCGCGAGTGGCTCAGGAACAGACTTACAACCCCACGCCCTTGATGGCCGCTGCGCTGATCTTCTTTGTGCTGCTCTGGCCGTTCGCCCGCTGGGTCGCCCGACTGGAACGCCGGATGCTGGTCACTCGCTAAGCAGGTTCGTCCTTCACCATTTTCAGGAGCAGTCATGTCGACTCTCATCACTGGCGGCAGTGGTTTTATTGGTCTGGCACTGGCCGAACAGCTGTTGCGCGACGGACAAACCGTGGTGCTCTTCGATCGCCAGCCAGCACCGTCGGCGCTGCTGGACGCGCTGCCCGAAGGGGCCGTGGAGCAGGTCACGGGCGATATTCGCGATAAGGCTTTGTTAAAAAGCGTCATGGCTCGGCATGCGGTTGATCGTGTGGTTCACGCCGCCGCGATCACCCCGGACCTGCAACGCGAGACCCGCGATGCCAGCACCGTGCTGGACGTCAACATCAACGGCACCGTCGCGCTGGTCCAGGCCTGCACAGAGCAACCGTCAGTGCGCCGGGTGCTGCTGCTCAGTTCGGTGGCGGTTTATGGCTTCACACCGCCACCTGGCCCGACGTACCGCGAGGATCAGGCCTGGCCGCAGCCCACCGGCCTGTATGGCATCAGCAAACTGGCCTCTGAACAAATCTCCCTGCGCATGGCCGAGCTGCATGACCTGGATCTTTGCGTCGCGCGGCTGGGACCGGTTTTTGGCCCTTGGGAATACGCAACCGGGGTTCGTGACATGTTGAGCCCCCACACCCAGACCCTTGAAGCAGCCCTGAACAACCAGTCGGCCTGCCTGCCACACAGCTTGCAGGCCGACTGGATCTATTCCCGTGACGCCGCTGACGCTCTGGCGCGGCTGCTGAACTGCACAACCCTCAAGCACAGGCTCTACAACGTCGGCGGCGAGGTTCAGACCGACCTGTCGCAATGGTGCGCGCACCTGAACGAACGCTGGCCGACCTGGTCCGCGACCCTCGCCCGGTGCCCGGAAGACGCCACCGTCCGCTACGGATTGCCCGGCACGCGTCCGGCGTTATCCACCGAGCGTCTGCGCCAGGACACCGACTGGTCTCCCGCTCATTCCCTGGCCGAGGCCGCAACCGACTACATCCGCTGGCGATCACAGATCACTGTCAGCTAACTGGAGAACTCCGGCATGGGCCGTCTTACTGATAAATCGATCCTCATCACCGGTGCCTCGTCCGGCATCGGCCGTGCCATCGCGCTGCGGTTTGCCGCCGAAGGCGCTCGCCTTTTGCTGGCTGACCTCAGCACCACAGTGCGCGAAGGCGGAACCCCGACCATTGACCTGTTGCGTGAGCAAGGTTGTGTCGCCGATCACGTCGACATGGACGTGTCCTCCGAGGCCGATGTTCAGCGGGCCGTCGATGCGCTGATTGAACGTGACGGCAAAATCGACGTGCTGATTAATGACGCCGCCGTCAGCGTCGGCAAACCGCTCACCGAAACCAGCCTGGATGAATGGAACCGGGTCATCGGCGTCAACCTGACCGGCGTATTCCTGATGTCACGCAAAGTGGTCGAGGCGATGCTCAAACAGCCCGAGCGCGATGGTGTGCGGGGTCGTATCGTCAATATTTCTTCGCAACACGGCATGGTGGCCTGTCCACAAGATGTGGCTTACGGGACCTCCAAGGCCGGCGTGGTTTACATCACCCGGCAGATTGCAGTGGACTACGCCGCTCAAGGCATCATTTGCAACGGCGTGGCACCGGGAAAAATCCTCACCGGCAAGACCGGCCGGGCCATCGCTCCTGAAATGCTCGCGTACTCACAATCACGCACTGCCCTGCCGCGTCTGGGTCGCCCTGACGACGTGGCCAATGCCGCGCTTTTCCTCGCCAGTGAAGAAGCGACCTTCATCACCGGTGAGAACCTATTGGTCGATGGCGGCTGGATGGCTGGCTGATCACAGAGGATTAACTTCAATGAACACCGCAACGAACACAGTTATGACCAGCCCGGAACCCATGATTCAGCTGATCGGCGTCAACAAGTGGTACGGCGAATTCCAGGTACTCAGGAACATCGATTTCCATGTCAATCCAGGGGAACGCATCGTGGTTTGCGGTCCGTCCGGTTCTGGCAAATCGACCATGATCCGCTGCATCAATCAACTGGAAGCACACCAGAAAGGCCGCATCGTGGTCGATGGCCACGATCTGAACGCCAAGACCAAAAATGTGCATCAGGTGCGTCAGGAAGTCGGCATGGTGTTCCAGCAGTTCAACCTGTTCCCGCACCTGACGGTATTGCAGAACCTGATGATTGCCCCGGTGCAGATCCGCAAACTGCCCAAGGCCGAAGCCGAAGAGCGCGCCCGGCATTATCTGGAGCGCGTACACATCGCTCATCGGGCCGACCACTACCCGTCGCAGCTTTCCGGCGGCCAGCAACAGCGGGTGGCGATTGCCCGGGCGCTGTGCATGAAACCCCGGGTCATGCTATTCGATGAGCCAACCTCCTCCCTCGATCCGGAAATGATCAAGGAAGTGCTGGATGTCATGGTCGATCTCGCCAAAGAAGGCATGACCATGGTCTGCGTCACCCATGAGATGGGCTTTGCCCGCACCGTGGCTGATCGCGTGGTATTCATGGACGCCGGAGAAATCGTCGAGCAAAGTGCGCCGGAGCAATTCTTCAGCGCGCCGCAAACCGAGCGCGCGCGGCTGTTTCTCGGCAATATATTGCACTGAGCGCACATCGACGAGCAGTGATCGCGAACCCTATGCATAAGCAGGAAGCACCATGAACGATCTTGACGCTTCAGTGACCGACGAAGGCAGCAGTCGGCGCCCCAGCGGCACCAGCCGCCGCCCGGCCGAGAGCGTGACCCGGCAAACCTATCAGGCGTTGTTCGATCTGATTGCCAGTCGGCACCTGGAACCGGGCGATCTGATCGAAGAACGCAAGCTCGCCGAGCGCTTTGAAGTCTCCCGCACTCCCATGCGCGCCGCGATCAGCCGACTGCTGGGCGAAGGTGTTCTGCAACTGCTGCCCAATGGCCTGCTGGTGGTTCGCGAAGTGGACATCACTGAGTATCTGGAACTGCTCTCGATCCGGCTGATGCTGGAAAGCGAAGCAGCGGCGCTGGCAGCCACGAATATCCCCCTGGCGCCGCTGGACGAGATTGAAAGACGCTTGCAGGAAGTTGTCGCCCGGCCGTCACGGGAAAATGAAGGCTTGTACCTGGATGACGACATCCATGTGCTGATTCTTGCCCATTGCGGCAATCAGTCCCTGAGCCACTTCATCCGGGAAATCCACAAACGCATCCGCATGCGCAACCTGACCCGCATACCCGAGCGCTTCCTGCCGGCCTGTCACGAGCACCTGGCGCTGGTGGCGGCACTCAAGGCTCGTGACCCGGAAAAAGCCCGGCAGTGCATGCTCGCTCACCTGAACAGTGCGCGGGACAGTTTTCTGGAGTCGGTGGGTATCAAGCGTTGATGGCGTGGCACGACATTGAGCACGTCGCCAAGCAAAC
>NZ_JACONW010000145.1 GCF_014357575.1 Pseudomonas folii
CGGGTATGCCGAGCGACAGCGAGGCACCCAGTGGTGGGGCAAGAGCGTTTTGCTTACTTTTGCGCTTCTCAAAAGTGAGGCGCTGTAAAAGCGCAACCAATAGCAGCAAT
Source organism: Pseudomonas folii (assembly GCF_014357575.1). Taxonomy (GTDB): domain Bacteria; phylum Pseudomonadota; class Gammaproteobacteria; order Pseudomonadales; family Pseudomonadaceae; genus Aquipseudomonas; species Aquipseudomonas folii. The sequence goes on from NZ_JACONW010000145.1 coordinate 111, forward strand.
GACCGCGGTAACGGATATGTACGCAAGAATCACGATATGAAGATGTGTAGGTACCGATGCTGGTTCACAATAGGTTCGCTACGAACTTAAGACAACCCCGCCTCCCCTCAATGTGTCTTATAATCCCCGGTTCTTGTAGCGCTGTCGGGCTGATCCTGCGGCCCGGAAACTGGATCTTTTCATGTTACGAATCACCGAACTCAAGCTGCCGATCGACCACCCGGACGAAGACCTGCGTCCCGCTCTCCTGCAGCGCTTGGGCATCGCCAGCGATGAACTGCTGGACTTCACCCTGTTCAAACGCAGCTACGACGCGCGCAAAAAATCTTCCGAGCTGTGCTTCATCTACACCATCGATTTCGAAGTGCGTAATGAAGCCGCCCTGCTGTTGCGTCTGGCCGACGATCGTCATCTCAACCCCGCGCCAGACGTCAGCTATAAAGTCGTAGGCCATGCGCCAGAAGGCCTGACCGAACGGCCGGTAGTTGTCGGCTTCGGCCCCTGTGGCATATTCGCGGGCCTGCTGCTTGCACAGATGGGCTTCAAGCCGATCATCCTTGAGCGCGGCAAAGAAGTCCGCCAGCGCACCAAAGACACCTGGGGTCTGTGGCGCAAGAACGTGCTGAACCCTGAGTCCAACGTGCAGTTTGGCGAAGGCGGCGCCGGGACATTCTCCGACGGCAAGCTCTACAGCCAGATCAAGGACCCGAAATTTCACGGTCGCAAGGTCCTGCACGAGTTCGTAAAAGCTGGCGCACCTGAAGAAATTCTCTACGTCAGCAAGCCACATATCGGTACGTTCCGACTGACCGGTGTCGTGGAAAACATGCGTCACCAGATCGAAGCGCTGGGCGGTGAAGTGCGCTTCGAACAGCGCGTGACGGACGTACTGATCGACAACGGCCAACTACAAGGCGTTGTCGTGGAAGGTGGCGAGCGAATCGAGTCGCGCCACGTGATCATGGCCCTGGGACACAGTGCCCGTGACACGTTCCGCATGCTCCACGGCCGTGGCGTTTACATGGAAGCCAAGCCGTTCTCTGTGGGGTTCCGCATTGAACATCCACAATCGCTGATAGACCGCGCTCGCCTGGGCAAGTACGCCGGGCATCCAAAACTGGGGGCGGCCGATTACAAGCTTGTGCATCACGCTAAAAACGGTCGTTCGGTTTACAGCTTCTGCATGTGCCCGGGCGGTACGGTGGTGGCCGCGACGTCGGAACCCAACCGTGTTGTCACCAACGGTATGAGCCAGTACTCGCGTAACGAACGCAATGCCAACTCAGGCATCGTGGTCGGTATTACCCCCGAAGATTATCCGGGCAGCCCATTGGCAGGTATCGAACTGCAAGAGCGTCTCGAATCCCACGCCTATGTGTTGGGCGGCAGTAATTATGAGGCACCTGCGCAATTGGTCGGTGATTTCATCGCAGGCAAAACATCGCAAGCACTCGGCAGTGTAGAACCGTCATACAAGCCAGGGGTCAAGTTGGTGGATCTGGCGGATGCGCTTCCCGCTTATGCCATCGAAGCCATCCGTGAAGCACTGCCAGCGTTCGACAAGCAGATCAAAGGTTTCGCCCTGCATGACGCCGTACTGACCGGGATCGAAACCCGCACGTCTGCGCCATTGCGAATCACCCGTAACGAAAGCATGCAAAGTCTGAACGTCAAAGGCCTGTTTCCGGCCGGTGAAGGTGCAGGTTACGCCGGTGGCATCTTGTCAGCCGGGGTTGATGGCATTCGGATCGCAGAGGCATTGGCAAGAAGCATGTTGGGTATCGAAGCCTGATCCAGGTGCAATTTCGGAAGATTCCTACACCACAAAAAGTATCTTCCCACCACCAAAAACGCACTAACTGACAGACTCGGAAACACTCTAAATCGGCCGTTCCGCTTAGAACAAAAACGAATATAACTTTTGTTTTAACGGCGGGAAGTCCGGGTTAGGGTGTCGCTCCTTTTTGTTGGATTGGAGCGCAAACCTTGCCTCTGCGTATTACTGTCACTCGTTTTTTCCAGCTCGAAGCGGCAGGAGGTCTGTTACTGATCGCCGCCGCTGCCTTGGCGTTGATCATCAATAATTCGTCGCTGTCGTGGATGTACAACGCATTCCTCGACACCCCCGTTGTGGCCCAGATCGGCGCGGTCAAAATCGCCAAGCCGCTATTACTTTGGATCAACGACGGGATGATGGCGCTGTTCTTTCTGCTCATTGGCCTTGAGGTCAAACGGGAAGTTCTGGGAGGCCATCTTTCACGCCCCTCGCAGATCATTCTTCCGGGTACGGCGGCTATCGGCGGTATGGTGATTCCGGCGCTGGTGTTCTGGGCGCTGAACAAAGGCGATACGGCGGCGATGAATGGCTGGGCGATTCCCATGGCCACCGATATCGCCTTTGCACTGGGCGTGCTGGCGTTACTGGGCAAGCGAGTCCCGGTGTCGCTCAAGCTGTTTCTGATGACGCTGGCGATCATTGACGACCTGGGCGCGATCATCGTTATCGCATTGTTCTATTCAGGCGAACTGTCGAACCTGTCACTGATGTTGGCCGGTTGCTCAATCGCCGCGTTGATCGCGATGAATCGGTTGGGCGTACGCAAACTGGGGCCTTATCTGCTGATCGGCCTGCTGCTTTGGGTCTGCGTACTCAAAAGTGGCGTGCATGCGACTCTCGCCGGTGTGGTGCTCGCGTTCTGCATTCCATTGCGCACCGCCGACCCTGACGCATCGCCGTTACTCTCTCTGGAGCACGCGCTGCATCCCTGGGTGGCTTACGGCATTCTGCCGCTGTTCGCCTTTGCCAACGCGGGCGTGCCCCTGAGTGGCGTGACACTGGAAAGCTTCACCCATCACGTACCAATGGGCATCGCGGCTGGCTTGCTGCTGGGCAAGACCGTTGGCGTGTTTGGCCTCACCTGGCTTGCGATCAGGATCGGTATCGCCAAGCTCCCCGGCGGTGCCAACTGGGGTCAGGTGCTGGCTGTCTCGATTCTGTGCGGGATTGGTTTCACCATGAGCCTGTTTGTTGGCTCGCTGGCGTATGTGCCAGGCAGCAGCGAATACGCTGGCGTGGATCGCATGGGGATTCTGACCGGTTCGATACTCGCGGCATTTATTGGCTACGCAGTGATGGCGGTTAGCAGTCGGAAAAATCCAATCCGTTGAATTGAGTGAAATGAATCCTCTGCAGGAGCTGGCGAAGGCTGCGATAGCGGTATGTCAGGATGAAATCATCGCAGCCTTCGGCAGCTCCTACAGGGAAAGTATTTGCTGCGTGCCCCAGGAAACAGGGTGACACCAAGCATCAACGATCACCCACAAAAAACCCGATCACCAGGATCGGGTTTTTATGTTTCAAGGCGCTACAAACGCTGTGCAATCACTCAATGGGCGACACGGCTGGTGCCATTGACGGTCATGATGCGAACGCGCTCGCCAACCCGGAAAATCTCGTTTTCCTGAACTTGCTGCACGTAAGCACGCATAGTGCCGTCGTCTTCACGCACGGTGATTTCAACGCCTTGTGTGCGGGTCAAACCTTCTTCAGTGGCCGAACCCAGCAAGCCACCCGCTACCGCACCGATAACAGCCATGACGATGCTGCCACGACCACCGCCGATGGCACTGCCGCCGACGCCGCCGACGACTGCGCCAGCACCGGCGCCGATTGGCGTCTTGCTGCCTTCGATCTTGACCGGACGCAGGGATTCGATGGTGCCCAGGCGAACGGTCTGCACTGTCCGCGCTTCGTCACGGGAATAGGAGTCGCCAGTCAGGTTCGACATACAGCCAGTGAGGGTCATGGCCAAAGCAGTGAACGTGGCAACCAGCAGAACAGACTTACGCATAAGGGTATCTCCAGAGGAACATGCAGCCATTAGACTCCGCGCTATCAGCGCTGTCACGTGCCGCTCCTCGTTAATTTATTTTCATTCAGGCGGTATACAGCACCGGCTGCCTTAACTCTAGGACGAGTTGGCAGCCGAATAATTCAAACAAACCGATGAGCTAGGGAGCGAGGCGTTCGCGCGTCCACTGGGTGTCCACCAGACGATAATTCAGGCGGTCATGCAGACGACTAGGGCGGCCTTGCCAGAACTCGATGCGCTCCGGCAGCAGACGGTAACCACCCCAGTGATCCGGGCAATGCGGCTGGGTGTCCATGAAGCGTTGCTCAGTGGCTTTGATCATGCCTTCAAGTTCGGCGCGATCAGCAATCACCCGGCTTTGAGGTGAAGCCCAGGCCCCAAGGCGGCTACCCAAAGGACGCACCTGAAAATAAGCATCGGACTCTTCAGGAGTGACTTTGACCACTCGCCCTTCAATGCGCACCTGACGCTCAAGCGTCGGCCAGAAGAACGTCATCGCCGCGAATGGACGCGCCGCCAGTTGCTGCCCCTTGGCGCTGTCGTAGTTGGTGAAGAACGTAAAGCCTTCCGCATCCAGACCCTTGAGCAGCAGGATGCGACAGTGCGGACGGCCTTGATCGTCAACCGTCGCCAGCGTCATCGCATTGGCCTCGACGGGTACCTGCTCGGTTTTAACCGCCTCGGCAAACCATTGATGAAAGAGCGCGAACGGCTCTTCGGGTGCCTGCGCTTCGGTCAAACCATCGCGGGCGTAGTCACGGCGCATGTCGGCCAGAGACTGGGTCATGACGTCTTTCCTTGATTGAAAAGCACCCTCGCAGACTCGCGCAACCGGGCGCGAGCCTGCGAGTGGATTAGTTGCTGGCCTGATCGGTAGCCGCAGGTTTCTTCTTCACTGCGGCCTTGGCAGGAGCAGCCTTGGCGGGCGTCGCCTTTTTCGCCGGAGCGGCCTTCTTGGCAGCCGGCTTGCTCGCTGCAGCCTTCTTGGCCGGTGCGGCTTTGGCTGGCGCAGGAGCAACGGCTGGCGCTGGTTTGACGTCCTGAGCAGCAACCATGGTCGCCGTTGGCGGCAAGGCGTATTTGCTCATCAGCGCGAGCATGGTGTTTTCCGGCGTCATGACGATTTCCACGCGGCGGTTCAGCTTGCGACCTTCAGCGCTGTCATTGGCTGCACGGGGCATGACGGCACCCATGCCACGCAGGCTGAGGCGATTACGCTCCAGACCACTGAGGCGGAAAATAGCAGCAACCGACTGGGCACGCTCCTGGCTGATTTTCTGATTCGCAGGGGCTGCCCCAGTGGTGTCTGCGTGACCCAATACCAGTACAGCGGTTTTCGGATCGGCTTCAACCAGTTTGGCCAGACGCGTGATCGGACCCAGTGTCACGGGCAGCAACATGGCCGGACGATCAGGGTTGAACGAGCTGTCTACCGGAGCGGTGATCACCAGAACATCTTCACGACGCTCAAGTTCGAACGGGCTGTCCTTGATGGCCAGACGCAGGCGTGGCTCGTAGTCATCCAGCCAGGCCTGAGTCACTTTAGGATCGACCTTGGGCACGGCCTTGGCCTCTTCCTTCTTGTCGCTGCTACCGAACGGCCACCACCACTTGCTATCGGTTTCATTCTTGGCAATCAGCGGCGGCACGCTTTTGTCAGCGGGTTTGGCGGCGGGCGCTGCAGCCACATCAGCTTTTGGTTCGGCACTGTCGCTGGACGCAAACGGCCAATACCAATGAGTACCGCTCTCGGCTTTGGCGACTGGAGCAGCAGGTTTGGACGCAGTAGCCGGGGCAGCGGCTGGTGCTGCGGCCGGCGCCGCTTCCGGGGATTTGACGGGTGCTGCGTCGGCGACTTTATCGGAGCCGAACGACCACCAGCTATTGCCAGTGTCAGCGGAATCATTTTTTGGCGTTTGCGCACAGCCGGTTACGGCGAGGCAAAGGGCGATTACGAGGCTTTTATTGGATGACATGGACGACCCACAAAAAGTAGTAAACAGACAATGAACTTGGCAGTGCCCATATAACACGCATAAACGGGCAGTTGGAAAAGGAAACCGTCGCACGGTTCCTGTTCGGGGGTATTAACTGACAGTCGGTATTAAACAAGCACTTATGACGACAACTTAGCGCAAACACTCACCTAGCACTCGCACCAGTTTCTGTGCCCGCGGATCCATCAATACGTAGGGCCCGAGAGTGTTGGTCACGAAGCCGAATGCGACGTCCCGATCAGGATCAGCAAAGCCGATCGACCCGCCAGCACCGGGGTGACCGAACGCTTTCGGGCCCAGACCGTAGGTGGCGTTTGGCACATTGGGTTGATCAAGCATGCAGCCCAGACCAAAGCGGGTCTGGGTCAACAACGTTTTGTCCTGGCCGGTGCTGTGTTCGCGAGTCAGCTCGTTGAGCAGCTCCGATTCCAGCAAGCTGCCATCCAGCAGACCGTTGTAGAAACCGGCCAGACTGCGGGCGTTACCGTGACCATTGGCGGCTGGCTGCTGCATGCGCCGCCACTCGGGCTTGTTGGTGCTGGTCATGATCGACGGCGGGTTGGTAAACGCCCGGGCCGTCATCGAGTCTGGCTCGCGCATAGTGGTTTGCAGCAGGCGCTGGGCAGACTCATCACCAGCGTTACCTTTGCTGCGAGCGATGTGTGCAACGCGATGAAACTCTTCATCAGGCAGGCCGACGTGGAAATCCAGCCCCAGCGGGCGAGCAATACGCGCTGCGATGGCCTCTCCCGGCCCGCGCCCGTCAGCACGACGCAGTATTTCGCCTACCAGCCAGCCATAAGTGATCGCGGCATAGCCATGGCCTTGACCGGGCGTCCACCAGGGTTCTTCTGCGGCGAGCGCTTCGGTCATCGCTGTCCAGTCATAAAGTGCTTCAGCGGGGAGCATTTGGCGCAGAGCAGGAAGACCGGCTTGATGACACAGCAATTGGCGCAGGGTAATTGCGGCCTTGCCTGCCTCTGCAAATTCAGGCCACAGGCGGGCGACGGGCTCATCGAGCTTCAGTTTGCCTTCATCGACCAGTTGCAGAGCAGTAACCGCGGCGAAGGGTTTGGTGCAGGAAAACAGGTTCGCGATAGTATCGGTGTGCCAGGCTTCGGCACCGTCCTTGTCGGCCGTACCAGCCCAGAGGTCAATGACGGTTTCACCGCCAATTTGAATGCACAGCGCTGCGCCACGCTCCTGGGTATCCTCGAAGAGCGCCGCAAACGCCTCACGCACTGCCTCGAACTTAAGCTCGAAATGACCCTGAATCTGCACCCGCTGGCTCCCGGATTGGCTGATAAAAAACGGCGTGCATTGTTTCAGCGATTGAGGGGTTTGTGAACAGCTGGATCAGCACGTGCTGGTTACTGCATGTGACGTCGTGGGACCGGCTTTAGCCGGGAAGAGGCTCGTACATTCGATATATTTTCATCGTCAGAAATACCGTCTTCCCGGCTAAAGCCGGTCCCACATCGTGACCGAGAGTAGCAGTCAAGAGATCTCCCGCCGAAACGGCGGCAGCGCATTCAGGATCGCCTTGCCGTAACGCTGTGTCACCACCCGCCGATCCAGCAGCGTGATGGTTCCGCGGTCTTCCTCGGTACGCAGCAAACGACCGCATGCCTGCACCAGCCGTAATGAAGCATCCGGCACGGCGATTTCCATGAACGGATTGCCACCCCGAGCCTCGATCCACTCGGCCAGAGCCGCCTCGACAGGATCGTCCGGCACGGCAAAGGGAATCTTGGCAATCACCACGTGCTCGCAATACGCGCCGGGCAAATCGACGCCTTCGGCGAAGCTCGCCAGCCCGAACAGCACACTGGAGTCACCGCCATCGACTCGCGCCTTGTGTTTGTTAAGCGTTTCCTGCTTGGACAGGTTGCCTTGAATGAACACCTGCTTGCGCCAGTCACGCTCCAGGCCATCAAAAACGTCCTGCATCTGTTTACGCGAGGAGAACAGCACCAGAGTGCCGCGTGAGCCTTCTACCAGACCCGGCAACTCGCGAATGATCGCAGCGGTATGCGCCACAGAGTCACGCGGGTCGGCTTTCAGATCAGGCACGCGCAACACACCGGCATCAGCGTGATGAAACGGACTGGGCACGGCCGCCGTCACAGCGACCTTGGGCAGACCGGCACGCATGCGGAAGCGGTCGAACTTGCCCAGTGCTGTCAGCGTCGCGGAGGTCACCAACGCGCCATAAGCGACGTTCCACAGATTGCGGCGCAGCATCTCCGCCGCCAGGATCGGGCTGGCGTTGACCTCAATATCGAACAACGCACCGCTGTCGGCCAGGGTCAGCCAGCGCGCCATGGGCGGGCTGGCTTCCGGGTCTTCAGCGGTGAAGGCCGTCCATAATTCCCAGTTGCCATGGGCACGAGCCAGCAGGCTGCCAAATAGCGGATACCATTCTTCGGCCTGATGGCTGGCGATGCCGATATTCACTTCACCATCCATGCCTTCCTTGAGCAGGTCAGCCAGACGGGTGAACAGGTCATCAAGGCGGGCGAAGCCTTTCTTCAACTCAATGCCCATTTCGCGAATGTGTTCCGGCACCACGCCACCGATGAAACGATGACGTGGGCGCTCGCGCCCTTGCATGTCCTCACCGGCCCGGAAGTCAGCCAGTTGTTCGCAAGCGCTGAACATGAATTGCTGCTGCGCCTTGATCTCCCGGGCCAGCTCCGGCACTTGCTCGATCAACTTGCCCAGATCGCCCGGCAGCGGATGTTGCGCCAGCAGCTTGGCGAGGTTCTTGGCAGTCTGTTCCAGCCAGTCCGCTGTAGAACGAAGCCGCGTGTAATGTGCGAAATGGCCAATCGCTTTGTCAGGGAGGTGATGTCCTTCGTCGAACACGTACAAAGTGTCACGCGGATCGGGCAATACCGCACCGCCCCCCAAGGCCAGATCTGCCAGCACCATGTCGTGGTTCGTCACGATCACGTCGACTTTTCCCATGCCTTCACGGGCTTTATAGAAGGCGCATTGTTGAAAGTTCGGACAATGGCGGTTTGTACACTGACTGTGGTCAGTGGTCAGTCGCGCCCAATCCTGATCTTCCAGCGCCTGCGGCCAGCTGTCCCGGTCGCCGTCCCACTTATTGCCGGCAAGCTTTTCGATCATGCTGGTGAACAGCTTCTGACTGGCCTCATCGACCTCGATCTTGAAGCCTTCTTCCTCGAAAAGCTGCGCAGTGGCATTGGTGGCATCGCCTTCCTGCAGCAACATGTCGAGCTTGGACAGACACATATAGCGGCCACGCCCCTTGGCCAGCGAGAACGTGAAGTTCAAGCCGCTGTTACGCATGAGGTCGGGCAGGTCCTTGTGGACAATCTGTTCCTGCAGGGCGACGGTTGCGGTGGCGATCACCAGACGCTTGCCCGCCAGCTTGGCGGTGGGGATTGCCGCGATGGCATACGCGACGGTCTTGCCCGTACCGGTGCCCGCTTCCACCGCCACTACGGCGGGGTCGCTGGTGCGCCGGCCTTCTTCATCGGTATCGATATCACCCAGTACTTTGGCAACCTCGGCGATCATCAAACGCTGGCCATAGCGAGGCTTGAGGCTCTTGGCTTCGAGGAAACGCGAGTAGGCGCCCTGAATCTGGGATTTGAGTTCGTTGCTGATCATGGGTTTTGTTGGCTCGGGCGCTACAGGCATCGGTAAAAATTAAAGCGCAAAACGCTGGATATATCTTCAGTAGTTCCAGCAGGCGGCTATCATACCCCGCAAATTCCATCCGCGCAGAACGGAGTACCTGATGACACCCTTTTCCCTCGTCTACACCCTGCATGTTTTGGCCGCACTGGTCTGGGTTGGCGGCATGTTTTTCGCCTGGATGGTCCTGCGACCAGCGGTCGTCAGCGCATTACAGGGTCCGGCTCGCCTGAAATTGTGGCTGGAAGTGTTTCCGCGATTTTTTGTCTGGGTCTGGGCAGTCGTGGTGGTCTTGCCCATTACCGGAGTCGGCATGATCCAGCTGCAGTTCGTCAGCTTCGAGACGGCGCCGCGTTATGTTCAGGTAATGATGGGGTTATACGTGGTGATGACCGCGCTGTTCATCCGCATTCAATCACTGCAACTGCCTGAACTGCGTCGTGCGGTTGAGGCCGAGCAGGGGGCTGAAGGCGCGGCGGCGCTGGGCCGGATTCGCCGGTTGGTGGGGATCAACCTGCTGGTCGGGTTAGCGGTGGTCGCTATCGCCGCGGCCAGACCCCATTTCTAACGTGACTTCTATCTGAACCGCATGACACGGCCCTATTCGGTAGGAGCGAACCTGTCCGCGAGGCGGCAGGTCTGAAGCACCGCGTCAGTCACTCTCGCCAACAAGTTGCCTCCTACCTGAACCGCATGACACGGCCCTATTCGGTAGGAGCGAACCTGTTCGCGAGGCGGCACGCCTGAAGCACCGCGTCAGTCGCTCTCGCCAACAAGTTGCCTCCTACCTGAACCGCATGACACGGCCCTATTCGGTAGAAGCGAACCTGTTCGCGAGGCGGCAGGCATGAAGCACCGCGCCAGCCGCTCTCGCCAACAAGTTGCCTCCTACCTGAACCGCATGACACGGCCCTATTCGGTAGGAGCGAACCTGTTCGCGAGGCGGCAGGCCTGAAGCACCGCGTCAGTCGCTCTCGCCAACAAGTTGCCTCCTACCTGAACCGCATGACACGGCCCTATTCGGTAGGAGCGAACCTGTTCGCGAGGCGGCAGGCCCGAAGCACCGCGTCAGTCGCTCTCGCCAACAAGTTGCCTCCTACCTGAGACGGTGTTAACCGGTAGGAGCGAACTTGTTCGCGAGGCGGTTCCCGCAAATCAATCAGCCGTGCAGCATGCTTACAACCGCTGCAACGTCAACGCCCCGGCAGGCCCTGCTGCACCCGGCTGCCCCGCTTCACCGGCGCGTCCGGCCTTGCCGCCATCCGCCCGATACACGAAGCAACCTTTGGACGCGCCACCTTTACCCGGTTTGCCACCTGCACCCGCCAAACCCCCTGCACCGCCCTGAACATCAACCTTGATGCGCTCAACCGGGAAGTCCCGTGGCAGCTCAAGGCGTACCTGCGCACCGGCGGCGCCGTCGTGACCATTGCCGCCGTTATCACCGTTGTGACCACGCCCAGCGCTCCCCCAGGCGCAACCCGGCGCTACACCGTTTGCGCCATCCAGGCCGACATATCCCGGCGAACCGGCACCGCCCCGGGCATCGACGAACAGTTCTTCACCCTGCAAATGCTCGACGCGCAGGTTCAGGTTGCGGCCTGGCAATGGCGGCTTTTCGTAAGTGCCCGGGGCACCGCGAGCAGTGATCTGGCTACCCGTGCCCAGCTCACCCTGGCGGACCACCAGATTGAGTGCCTGACTGCTGGGTACGATGGCGATGCGCGCTTCGTGGCCCAGCACCAGTTGATCGACTTTCACTTCAGTCAGCCCGGACGGGATCAGCAACGTGCCGTAATCCGCAACTTCCAGGCGCTCGAGCTGCAGCACGCTGGTCTGGCTCGGCAGACGCATCAGCGAGTGCGATTCGACATTGATGGTCTGGGCCATGGCCAAAGGGCTGCAAAAGGCAGCCAGCAGACAAAGCTTACGCATGAGCGGCCTCCTGGGCTTTTTTCGGGAGAGACTGAACGTGGAAGATGCCGAACAGAAGAATACGCAGCCGGTCGCGCCAGGGACGTGGACGCCCGCGCAAGCTGCCGTTGAACAGCAACAGCTCAGCGACGTGAATCAGTGCCAGCAGGCAGCCCGCAAGCTTGATCAGAAGAGCAAACGGAGTCGGCAGCACAACCATCAGGTTGAACAACACCACCAGCCAGAACGCTGCGGTCAACAGTTTTCCCAATCCCCAAAACACCTTCATTGCCAGAGCCTGTCCGTAATTGTTATGTCTGCAAACGCTTATCGTTGCGAGAAAATTCTGCGCGCACAGTAAACGCCTGCGAGGTGAAATATGCCAGCGCACGACTGAAATTTAATCTGACACGAGGATCGGCTGAATCGGAATTGGCCCGGCACCCATGCCGGGCCAACAGTTGGAGGCACTGCGTTAACGGTTGATCTGGATCTCGACACGGCGGTTAAGAGAACGACCACTTGCAGTCGAGTTATCGGCAACCGGACGCGCTTCGCCGTCACCTTCGACCGAAACAAATGCACTGCGTGGAATCCCGGTGCTGACCAGGTAGTCCGTCACCGAAACGGCACGTTTCTGGGAGAGTTTCTGGTTGTAAGTATCGCTGCCGACACTGTCGGTGTGGCCGCTGACACGCAGTTGTGCGCTGGGTGCTTCGCGTTTCAGACGGGTAGAGATGAGATCGAGTTTCGATTTATCGGCAGCGGTCAGGCGCGCAGAGTCGAATTCGAACAGTACGTCATTGATGACAATGACCTCCTCCTTGACGACCACTACCTCTTCAACCACCACGGGTGGAGCTGGCGGTGCCAACGGGCAACCGGTCGCATCTACGGCAACACCTTTTGGTGTATCCGGGCATTTGTCGACGCTGTTTTTCACGCCATCGCCGTCATCGTCGCCATCCCCATGAACCCAGCAATACGCGCCCGCCATAATACCAACCGCGCCCCCCAGCCCCGCGGATACGGCTGCGCTCTGGAATGCACCCGCCGCCGCACCCGCCACGCCGCCGCCCAACGCACAGAGCGGCCAGTCAGTCTTCTGCAGGCCCGCACAACCGGTTAACACACTGGTGACCAAAATAAGAGGTAATGCTGTCCGGATTATTCTCATTAGTTTTCTCCCAAGGTTCGGCCCAATCCGCCGCTCATGGAGTAAAGACAGCAAAGTGCCAGCCCGCCACTTCTGGCCTTGTTTTATTGGGGTTTCAGGCCTTTTGGAGCGATATACCTCTCGGTAGGAGCCAACTTGTTGGCGAGGCGGTGTGTCAGGCGCATCGCCACGCCCACAAATTGGG
>NZ_JACONW010000146.1 GCF_014357575.1 Pseudomonas folii
CCACAAGGGCCGCATTGCAATTCAAGTATTGCAGCACCTGAACACACCACGACGGACGACCCTCGTGTAGTCACATCAATAGCGGGACGGCCCGCTTCCCAGTTTGAGGTCGAGCTGATCGGCTTCCGGGGTTCAAGACATGTTCGACAAACTGCTGATTGCCAACCGCGGTGCCATTGCCTGCCGGATCCTGCGCACCTTGCGCGCACTACACGTCAAAGGCGTCGCGGTGTATTCCGAAGCGGACGCTGCCAGCCTGCATTTGCTGGAAGCCGATGAAGCCCATAGTCTGGGTGAAGGCGGTGCGGCTGGGACCTATCTGGCAGTGGATAAAATCCTCGCCATCGCCAAAGCCAGCGGCGCTAAAGCCATCCATCCGGGTTATGGCTTCCTTTCTGAAAACGCCGCCTTCGCTCAAGCCTGTGAAGACGCGGGGATCGCTTTCGTCGGGCCAACGCCCGAGCAACTGCGCGTCTTCGGCCTCAAGCACACGGCCCGTGCGCTGGCCAAGAAGCACGGTGTGCCCATGCTCGAAGGCACAGAACTGCTGGACAGCATTGAAGCAGCCCTGGGCGCGGCTGAAATTATCGGTTACCCGGTGATGCTCAAAAGCACAGCAGGCGGCGGCGGTATCGGCATGCGTGTATGCCGCGACGCGGCAGAACTAGGCGAATCCTTCGAAGCCGTTAAACGCCTCGGACAGAATAACTTCAGCGATTCCGGCGTATTCATCGAGAAGTACATCCAGCGCGCCCGACACCTTGAAGTGCAGGTCTTCGGCGACGGTCATGGTGAAGTGCTGGCTCTGGGTGTACGCGACTGTTCGGTACAGCGGCGCAACCAGAAAGTCCTCGAAGAAACCCCGGCGCCGAACTTGCCTGATGGCATGGGTGAAGAACTGTGCGTCGCAGCAATCAAGCTTGCCAAAGCGGTCAACTATCGCAGCGCAGGGACCGTGGAGTTTGTCTTCGACAGCGACGACCAGCGTTTCTACTTCCTGGAAGTGAACACTCGCCTGCAAGTCGAGCACGGTGTGACCGAGCAAGTCTGGGGCGTGGATCTGGTCAGCTGGATGGTGCAACTGGCAGCCGGTGACCTGCCGCCGTTGTCAGAACTGCAAGCCGCGCTCAAGCCAAGTGGCCACGCCATTCAGGCGCGGCTGTACGCCGAAGATCCGGGACGGGATTTTCAGCCCTGCCCTGGTTTGCTGACAGCGGTGAACTTCCCCGCTGTAGATGGCAAAAGCCTGCGTATCGATACGTGGGTAGAAGCCGGTTGCGAGATTCCGCCGTTCTTCGACCCGATGATCGCCAAGGTGATCAGTTGGGCACCGAATCGCCAGTTGGCCAGCGATGGACTGGCCAGCGCCTTGAGCGAAACCCGCCTTTATGGCGTGGAAACCAATCGCGACTACCTGCGGCAGATTATCGCCGACGCCCCGTTCGCCAGCGGTCAGCCGTGGACCCGTTGCCTGGAAGGCTTGATCTATCACGCCCACACCTTTGAAGTGCTCAGTGGCGGCACGCAAACCAGCGTGCAGGATTATCCCGGACGCTTGGGTTATTGGGCGGTAGGCGTGCCACCGTCCGGGCCGATGGACAGCCGTGCTCTGCGTCTGGGCAACCGCTTGCTGGGCAACGCCGATGGTTGCGCCGCATTGGAAATCACCATGAGCGGCCCACTGCTGCGCTTCAACACCGATGCTGTGGTGGCGGTCACAGGCGCCGTTATTCCGTTTACGCTGGATGGCGAACAGCAACCGCTGAACACAGCCGTGTTCGTGCCCGCTGGTTCACAACTGGCGCTGGGCACGATTGCCGGGGCCGGTGCGCGCAGCTACCTGTGCGTAAGGGGCGGGCTGGATGTGCCGGATTATCTGGGCAGTAAAAGCACCTTCACCCTTGGCCAGTTTGGTGGGCACGGTGGTCGGGCTCTGCGTGCCGGTGACGTGCTGCACATTGCGCCGTTGGTTGACCGTAGCGCCGGGCAACAAGTCCCAACCGCGCAACTGGAAGACTTGCCGAGCGTACGCCGAATCCGAGTGATCTATGGCCCGCACGGCGCCCCCGAATATTTCACTGAAAACTACATGCAGACGTTCTTCGCCACTCAGTGGGAAGTGCACTTCAACTCCAGCCGTACCGGCGTGCGCCTGATCGGGCCCAAGCCGGAATGGGTACGGGCCGATGGTGGTGAGGCCGGACTGCACCCGTCGAACATCCACGACAATCCCTATGCAATTGGCGCGGTGGATTTCACTGGTGACATGCCCGTGATCCTCGGCCCGGACGGCCCAAGCCTGGGCGGTTTCGTCTGCCCGGTGACCATTATCGAAGCGGACCTGTGGCAGTTGGGCCAGCTCAAGGCTGGGGATAAGGTGATGTTTGAAGCGGTGAGTATTGAGCAGGCCCGTGGATTTATCGGTAGGAGCGAACTTGTTCGCGAGACCGGTTTTCCACACGCAAATGACGCATCGAATGTACCGGCCTCCTCGCGAACAAGTTCGCTCCTACCAGGGAACAGTAGTGCGGCGAAGTCCAGTAGGAGCGAATTTATTCGCGAAGCAAACGACGCGGTGCCTGTTCTGACACCTTCGCGGGCAAGCCTCGCTCCCACAGAATTGACGTCACCCATCGTTCTGGACATTGGCGCAGACGACACCCGTCTGGTCGCACGGCTCTCCGGCGACACGCACCTGCTGCTGGAAATCGGCGCGCCTGAGCTGGATCTGGTGCTGCGCTTTCGCGGACACGCGTTGATGCAGTCACTGGAAGCCAAGCATCTACATGGCGTGATCGACCTGACTCCCGGTATTCGGTCGCTGCAAGTGCATTACCAGCCGGAGCAATTACCCCTGGCGCAACTACTCGATATCGTCGCTGGCGAATGGGACGCCGTCTGCGCCGCCAAGGACCTGCAAGTACCGTCACGCATCGTCCATTTGCCATTGTCTTGGGACGATCCGGCCTGTCAGCTCGCCATCGAAAAATACATGACTACCGTGCGCAAGGATGCGCCTTGGTGCCCGAGCAATCTGGAGTTCATCCGGCGCATCAACGACCTGCCCAACCTGGACGAAGTGCAACGCACCGTCTTCGAAGCCAGCTATCTGGTCATGGGCCTGGGCGATGTCTACCTCGGCGCGCCGGTCGCTACGCCGCTGGACCCGCGCCATCGACTGGTCACTACCAAGTACAACCCGGCCCGCACCTGGACCGCCGAAAACTCGGTAGGCATCGGTGGTGCCTACATGTGCGTGTACGGCATGGAAGGCCCCGGCGGCTATCAGTTTGTGGGTCGCACCTTGCAGATGTGGAACCGCTACCGGGAAGTCGCCGCATTCGATGGCAAGCCGTGGTTACTGCGCTTCTTCGATCAGATCCGTTTCTACCCGGTCAGCGCTGAAGAACTGCTGCGCATCCGTCGTGATTTCCCGCTGGGCCGTTATGACCTGGAGATTGAACACAGCACGCTGAACCTCGCCGACTATCAGGCATTCCTGAATCGCGAAGCCGAAGGCATCGCCGCATTCCGCCGCCAGCAACAAGCGGCGTTCAACGCTGAACGTGAACGCTGGATCGCCAGCGGTCAGGCCAATTTCGAAAGCGAAGAAGCCGTTGCGCCGTTAACCGAAGAAACGCCTCTCAAGGCCGGGGAACACAGTGTCGACAGCCACATCGCCGGCAACCTCTGGCAAGTGCAGGTCGAGGTGGGCCAGCGTGTCGAGGCAGGTGAGCCATTGGTGATTCTGGAGTCGATGAAGATGGAAATTCCGCTGCTGGCACCGACCTCCGGGGTGGTCCGCGAGGTGCGCGTCCAGCCGGGTTCGGCAGTGCGTGCAGGTCAGCGTGTCGTCGTGCTTCAAGCCGACTGATCCTTTTACTTTTTGATGGAATTCTTCTATGAGCCTTGAAGTAACGTTGCGTGATCTGCGCCTGGAATCAGTCCGTGCTGCCTATGAATCCGGCAGCCTGACACCTCGCCAACTGATCCTCGCCCTGCGGCAGAAAGCCGTCGCGCTTAACCCGGAATATCATCTGTTCATTCATCTGCTCAGCGTTGATGAACTGGAACCCTACCTCGCCGCACTGGAAGGTCGTGATATCAAGGACCTGCCGCTGTATGGCATCCCTTTCTCGATCAAGGACAACATCGATCTGGCGGGCATTCCCACCACGGCAGCTTGCGTGGCGTATGCGTACACGCCGGAACGGTCGGCGACGATCGTCGAACAGCTGTTGGCGCTGGGGGCGATCCCCATGGGCAAAACCAATCTGGATCAATTCGCCACCGGGTTGAACGGCAGTCGCTCGCCCTATGGCGCCTGCCCGAATAGCGTGCTCAAAGAGTATCCATCGGGCGGCTCCAGCTCGGGCTCGTCACTCGCCGTAGCGCTGGGCGTCAGCAGTTTCTCGCTGGGCACCGATACCGCAGGCTCAGGCCGGGTGCCTGCCGCGCTGAACAATCTGGTGGGCATGAAAGCCAGTAAAGGTTTGATCTCCACCGCCGGAGTCGTACCGGCCTGCCGCACGCTGGATTGTGTGACGACCTTCACCGCCACTGCGCGTGAAGCCAGCCAGCTGCTGAGCCTGACCGCCAGGCTCGACCCGCGTGACGAATACAGCCGCAGCAACCCGCTGTGGAACGACGGCTCGGCATTCGGTACGCCGCGGCCATTCCGCTTCGGCGTCCCCCGCGCCGAGGACCTGGAGTATTTTGGCTGCACTCAAGGCCCGCAGCTGTTTGGCGAAGCCGTTAACCGCCTGATCGAACTGGGTGGCGAAGCGGTCACTCTGGACCTGTCACCCTTTCTTGAAGCAGCGCGCCTGCTGTATGAAGGCCCATGGGTCGCTGAGCGATACAGCGTCGCGGGTGAGCTGATGGAAAACAATCCTGACGCTGTGTTGCCGGTGATACGTGCAGTATTGGCCAAAGCGCCTGGTGTGACGGGTGTAGATACATTCCGCGCCCAGTACCGTCTGCAAGCGCTCAAGGCGATCTGCGACAAGGCCATGGAAGATCTGGACTTCGTCGTAACGCCAAGCATTCCCCGCCCGGTGACCAACGCCGAGCTGCAAGCCGAGCCGGTATTACGCAATTCGGACCTGGGCTACTACACCAACTTCGTCAACCTGCTGGATTACGCAGCCGTCGCTGTACCCAGCGCCTTTATGGCCAACGGGCTGCCTTGGGGCGTGACATTGTTTGGTCGGGTGTTTACTGATCAGTATTTGCTGAGTGTGGCCGATGCTCTGCAACGTCATACCGAATTGCCACTGATTGGCGGGATTACTGAACAGTTGAACAAACCCGCCGCAAGCGCGCGCAACGACATGACTCGCCTCGTCGTGTGCGGCGCTCATCTGGATGGCCTGGCGTTGAACTGGCAACTCAAACAACGCGGCGCTCGCCTGGTGGAAACCACACAAAGCTCCCCGAACTATCAACTCTACGCGCTGGCCGGTGGCCCGCCATTTCGGCCCGGCATGGTCCGGGTCGATCTGGACGGCGTGGCTATCGACGTGGAAGTCTGGGAGCTGCCGAGCCGCGAACTGGGTTCGTTCCTCACCGGTATTCCAGCGCCACTGGGTTTAGGCAAAGTGCAACTGGCTGATGGCCGCTGGGAGTGCGGGTTTATCTGCGAAGCTTATGGGCTGGAGGGCGCAAAAAACATCAGCCATCTGGGTGGCTGGAGGGCTTATCTGCAGGCTGATAAACAGAGCTAAACAGGCTTGGAACACAACCCCGGTGGGAGCGAATTCATTCGCGAAGGCAGTGTGCCAGACGCGGATTTTTTTGCAGGAAAACCGCATTCGCGAATGAATTCTCTCCCACGAAAACAGGTGTTTACGCATTGAACGCGCATCCCGGTAGGAGCGAATTTATTCGCGAAGGCGATGTGTAAGACACAGATATATTTGCAGGAAAAACGCATTCGCGAATGAATTCGCTCCCACGGAAAACAGGTGTTTACGCAGTGAACGTACATCCCGGTAGGAGCGAATTCATTCGCGAAGGCGGTGTGTCAGACGCAGATTTTTTACAGGGAAAACGCATTCGCGAATGAATTCGCTCCCACGAAAAACAGTGCAGTCAGGTGTTTACGCAGTGAACACACATCCCGGTGGGAGCGAATTTATTCGCGAAGGCGGTGTGTCAGACGTAGATTTTTTTACAGGAAAAACGCATTTGCGAATTTATTCGCTCCCACGAAAAACAGGTGGAAGCACACACTTTCAGGAGCTGCCGCAGGCTGCGATGGCGCTGTGTCAGGATGAACGCTTCGCAGCCTTCGGCGGCTCCGACAAAAAGTGCATCAATCTGTGTTTTTGATAGGCAGGTAAATCGTTTGCTGCGTCAGAGAAGCAGTGCGAGCCCTCTCACGCAAGCCCCTCTTCCCGCAACGCTTTCTGAACCGCAGGACGAACCTTAACCCGTTCGTACCAGGCCCGTAGGTTATGCAAAGTGTCGAAGTGGATGTCGGCCTTGTAATAGCTGGTCAGCCAAAAGGCTTGGCCCCAGCCTGTCAATGCGAAGAGATAGGCATCAGCCACCGTGAACGAATCACCCATGACGTATGAGCGGGTACTCAATTGTTCGTCAATCCAGGCGAAACGCTTCTCTAACTTTGGTTTAACGCTTTCTACGTATTTACCTGCCTGTGCTGAATACAACAGCGGAATGTAGCCTTTGTGAATCTCGGACGAGAGAAAGCTCAGCCACTCTTGAAGCCGGTATCGCTCAAGGGTGCCATGGGCGGGAACAAGTCCGGACTCCGGCTTCAGGTCACCTAAATACTGCACGATTACTGAGCCCTCACGCAGGAGAGTGCCATCGTCCAGCTCGATTGCTGGTACGTAGCCAAAGCCGTTGACCTCGAAGTAGTCGGTGCCCAGTTCGGTGACGTGCCTTTTGTAATCGACCTTTATCAGTGTGGCATCAAGACCTAACTCATTCAGAACAATATGGGGCGAAAGGGAGCAGGACGCGGGGATGTAATACAGCTTCATTTACAGACTCCAGAGCATGAGTGAGCGCTGTCAATTCAAAGGAGAGACGGCTTCATCCCATTCTAGAGGTCAGGTATAAAATAAGAAGAACGCACTATTTTGTAGTATAGGTACAAAAAATATACCTACCCCACCAGGATTCCGACCATGAAGGACAACATATCAGGCTGCTCGGTCGAAGAAGCAATGCGTTTGTTGGGTGGCCGCTGGCGGCTGCTCCTCGCATCCTACCTGCTCGATGGGCCAAAAAGGTTTAATGCGCTGAGGCGAGACATTCCCGCTATTTCGCAACGAATGCTGACCCTGGACTTGCGTGCCCTTGAGCAAGCAGGACTGGTAAAGCGCACCGTATTTCCCACTGTACCCGTAACGGTTGAGTACGAACTCACAGTTGACGGACGCAGGCTAGAGCCTGTCGTTGAAGTAATGAAACACTTTGGATTGTGGGTCAAAAGTCGCCAAACCATCGATAGCGAATGTCCAGCCCACTGATGCGCCAGACATCGGTCGATCACACACGCTTTGTCGGCGCGCGCGAACACGTCCTTCCGATATCCGCACGGCTAGTGCCTATTCAACCTGGCGGCATAAATAAATAGTTAGCCCAATCAAAAAAAACCAGCCGACATAGTGAGGCTTCAACTCATCAAGTCGGCTTTTTATGAATGATCAAACGCAGCACACAGAAGCTCATCGCCAGCGCCTGGAAAGCCTCACGCACAGTCCAGGCTTCAAACTCATCGTTCACTCGACCCTGCTACTCAAAGCCAGCCAGCTGGACATGGATTACCCGCCCACCCTGCGCGTTTACGTACGCGCGCAGTTAAAGCACCTGTTGCTGCAGACCACGGGTAAAACGCTGTCCCCCGACAAACTGAGCATCCGCTTTAGCACCGAGACCAACCCCGAGGTCGACGACCAGGGCCGCGAGCGCTATTCGCGGCGCATGACCCTTACCGACATCGGCGTGCTGTCCTTTAATGGCGCGATGATGCGTGGGCTTTTGCAGCATACCGTTACAGACCGGCCGCTGGACGAATCAACCCCTGCCCTTACCACCCAGGCTGCGATCAATCTGATCATCAATAGCCGCTGGTTCCTCGACTACCCCGCCTTGATAGAACGCTTCTGGGCAAGGCATCGAGAGACTTACCGGGCACTGGCCAAGCTGTCTTTTCTGGATAAGCTGGCGCGGCAGTTCGCCCGCAAGCTGATCACTCGCGAAGGCTATGAATTAGCGCTGGATGCGTTGGGTCTGGAGGCATTCCCGGACTCCGCAGCTTGCCTGGAAACGTCTGGGCGCGGTCTGCGGGCGGTCGCGCATATGCTTTCGATCAACGAACAGGCGCTACCCGACGCCTTTCAGATACGGTCAAAAAATACGTCGCATTGTTTTATCCATATGCCGGAAGGTCGAACTGCACCGTTGGAATACATCAGCGACGACCCCGCACACATGAAAAAAAAGCTCTTCGATGCTCTGAGCACCCTTCCCCATCTCAATGAATACTCGGGGTCTGCCAGCCTCACGGAAATCGACGGCGACATTTTTTCAGCCATCACCGCTGCCCAGGAAAAACGATCCCTCGACTACATAGAGACACAGGTCGGCCTGTGCGCTCAGCCCAATCCATTCAAACCCATCGGGCGAGCCCTGAGCCTGCTCGGCGCAGTGGATATCTGGCAATCGCAACCCAGTGTTCTGCAGCGAATCCCGGCCCCCTTAACGACAGCAGCCAGAGTAATGGCCAAAGCGCTGCGAGAAAAACATGGCTGGGAGGTTAACCCCGATCAGGTCTTCATTCGCTACCTGCGGGGACACTCCACGACACCGCTGGGTGACGCCCGACACCCCGCCCTCGACATTCAGGTCCCGGATGAAAATCCCGTCAGCCTGAGCGAGGCACTGGTGAGTAATTACCGCGTCGCATCGCCAGCTGGTTATATCGATAAAGGAGGCCGTAATGCGGTCTATCTCGACACCACTGGCACGGGCAAGTGGGACGCCCGTCAAGAGCTACCCATGGACGTTCAAGCCATCGAAAATGTCATTCGCGAGATTAACTTTTTGAGCGTGATGCGTCAGGAAATCGATACGTTCTGGACGCAACACAGGGCAGTCATCGAGGCGACCTTGCGAAGCCAGTTCATGACCCAGGCACTGCGATGCCTGAAGCACGGCACCGTGCAGCGCGAGGGGTTCGACCTGATCATCAAAGCGCTGGAACAATTGAACATCAAAACCCCGGGCGTTCGGGTCGAGTGGTCCATACCCGGAGTCTATCTACAGCACACCCTGCTTGGCGGGCCGACCGCACAATATTGCCCAAGCCTTCTGGTACTAAGCCTCCCCGGAAAAACGCAACGGGTGCTTTATCAGGCGGGCATGCTCAAAGCCTTTATCGAATTCAGTAACGAGGATGAACTTCACCGATACCTGCGCCACGCCGCACACAGTCAGACGTGGCGAGATACCGTTCGTAACTACATTCCCACGCGCCACCATGAACGGCTCACGTATATCCTGAAAGTCTGGGCAAGAGAGCAGATGCCCAGCGAACCGGTGTCCTTGTTGCGCCCATGGACTGACGTGCTACTCAATCACGACACACGTAAAGTCCTGGCGCAGGAACTGAGCGAGCAGAACATCACGGCTTCACCGTTTGCCCACATCGCCAGTATGCTCAGACAAAACTGTCTCTGGAACGCGGATGACACCGTAGTCACCTCCCAGGAGGTGTCACTTCTCTACTGGACTCGTCTGCTTCATCAGTTGCAGTTTCTGATCGCTCCCATGTCGGCACTGCTGACGCCCGCGTTGATTGCGTCTCTGGCAACCGAACTGGGTATCGCAGCGTTGAACATCAGCTCGGCGAATTTACCGGGTGCACGTTATGCCGAGAAACAACAAGCCTTGCTCAGTTTTCTGTCGCTGGGATTGCTGCAACTGCCGCCTTCCATGCCCCGACTGACCAATGCTCTGCGCAAGCTGGCGACGCCGGTCAATCCCGTTTTACGTCCTGCGCTGGCGTCGGCATCAAGCACTAAAAGCTTTGGCACCTGGCTCCGGCGCTCGATGCTTCAACGGGAAACCCGTTTTGAGAAATTCTTCCAGACAGATGCAGTGCTGAAAGTCTGGAATATTCCTGGCCACCCTGCGTTTTCCACATTGGCGGTCAAGGCCTGGAAGCTGCAACGCCAGTTTCTGCTATGGACGGCCGAACACCGCCAGGCACGCACGCTGGTACTCAGCACCCACGGCTACTCCCTGCCCTGGAGCCGAAATGCAGCCATTCCCAACGGCACTGAATTACACGCCTACGCGCCAGACGGGTATGAATTGGTAGACCCTAAACTGCATCGGGTGGTCAGCAGGCAGGCGCGCCCATTCGCCATTCTTGATGCGCAGCAAAACACACTGGCCGCTTCGCTTTCCAAGCCTTATGTGGTGACCGACAAACTGCTGGCAGGCACTTCCCGACCCGGGATGATCAAGAACTACACAATTTCAAAGTTCCAGAGTCCTTACGGCGAAAGCTACCAGGACATCAGCCATATCGTGCGTAACTCCAATCAGTCGCCGTTCAGGAATGCTCTGCCGCTCACCCCCATGGACGTACTGACGGTCAGAAATCGATTTGGCATGTCGCCGCCTGCGCTGGATCAGTTGTTCAACGCACTGTCGGAAAGCGGCATTCATTACGACAGGATTCTGCTCCTGCATTGCCGCTGTTCAGCTTTCAAATCACTGCTAGGCATTGCACCTGTGTATCGAGTTCCATAGGCAAAAACCACAAAAAAATTAGCCAGTCGGGGGTCCAAAATCGCTGAAAGCATTTACCTCCCGATGGCGCAAAGACTGGCGGCGGGCTAGCATGCCTGCCTTCATGGACAGGCAAAACAACCGGACACGTTATGGCTTTTCGCTCTGCTGGCCCTTCGCAACGCTCACTCCTGTTTACGCTGGTGATCCTGCTGGGTTGTGGCTTTCTGGCAACATCGTTGCTCAGCTATTACGCGTCGCGCACGTCCATTCGCGACAACATCATCAATACCGAGCTGCCGCTGACCTCCGATACGGTCTATTCGGAAATTCAGAAAGATCTGGTCCGTCCGGTGCTGATCTCTTCGATGATGGCCCGCGACACCTTTATGCGGGACTGGATTGTCGAGGGTGAACGCAATCCTCAGCAAATCACCCGTTACCTCAAAGAAGTGATGGACCACTACGGGGCGTTCACCACGTTTTTCGTGTCCGACAGCAGCCTGACGTATTACCAGGCCAAAGGCATCCTGAAGAAAATCGATGCCCGCGAGCCTCGCGATGTCTGGTATTACCGCGTCAGGGACATGGAAGCGCCGTATGAGATCAACGTCGATCCGGACATGGCCAACAAGGACAACCTGACGTTTTTCATCAACTACAAAGTCTTCGACTACGACAACAAATTCATCGGTGCCACGGGTGTCGGGCTGACCGTGGATGCCGTCATCAAACTGATCGACCGTTATCAGCAACGCTATGACCGCAGCGTCTTCTTTGTCGACGCCTTCGGCCGTATCGTACTGACCGGCGAAAGCGGAGGTCCGCAGGGTGCCGCTATCGGCGAGTCACTCAACAAGCTGCCGAGCATGGCCGACTTGCTGAGTAAAATGCCTAAACCGCTCAGCGGCACTTACGAACATCGGGTCAACGGCAAGGAACACTTCCTCAACGTGCGCTACATACCGGAGCTGAACTGGTACCTGTTCGTCGACAAGGAAGAAGAATCTGCACTGAGTGACATACGCCACTCCCTGTACCTGAACCTGTTTATCTGTCTGGTGATCACGCTGATTGTGGTCTACCTGCTGAATCTGGTGGTTAACCGCTTCCAGTACCGGATCGAAGCCCAGGCGACCCTCGACAGCCTCACCGGCCTGCCGAACCGTCGCGGTTTCAACCTGTGGGCGATCAAGACCCTCAAGGATGCTCAGCGCGATGCTCGCCCGCTCACAGCAATGCTGCTGGACCTGGATCACTTCAAGCGACTCAACGACACCCACGGGCATCTGGCCGGGGATGAAGTGCTGGCCGGTTTCGCCGACGACCTGAAAAGCTGCCTGCGTCAGTCGGACATCATTTGTCGTTGGGGCGGCGAAGAGTTCATCATCCTGCTCAAGGGTACCGATACCAGTAATGCCCATGAAGTCGCGGAAAAAATTCGCCTGCTGGCCGAGCAGCACACTTACCTGTTCTCCGGCGAACCGCTGCAGGTGACGGTCAGCATTGGCCTGAGCCAGTTGCGGCCCGACGATACGCTGCAAAGCCTGATCGCCCGCGCAGACAGCGCGCTGTATCGCGCCAAGCAAAACGGCCGCAACCAGATCTGCACGGAGACGCCAGGCGCACCATGAACAACTCAGCCAATACTCCGCAACGCTGCCCGGCCTGCGGCGCAGGCAACGCTTGCACCCTGGCCGATCCGCGCACAGCGGATCAGGCTTGCTGGTGTTTTTCGGTGAGCATTGATCCCGCGGTAATCCAGGCCCTGCCGGAAGAACTGCGCAACAAAGCCTGCTTGTGCCCGCGTTGTGCGGGGATCAATGATGCGCTTTCGGACAAAACTGACCCGAGCCGACTGA
>NZ_JACONW010000147.1 GCF_014357575.1 Pseudomonas folii
GGGGCCTGATACCACCGGCGATCCGACACCGTGCCATCCAAAGGCACGTCCCAGCTGGCTTGCGCCAGACGCTTAACCTTCTGACATTCATGGGCTAGCCCAAGCAACACAGGCTTTTGCCAGACTTTTCTGCGTGAGCGATACGCCAGGCTGCGGTCGTAGAAGCCGCCGCCCATACCCAAGCGCCCGCCTTCATCGTCGAAACCCACCAATGGCATCAGGATCAAATCCAGCGTCCAGATCTTGCGCTGTTTCGCCGGATTGATACGCGGCTCAGGAATGCGGAAGCGATTGGGTTTGAATTTCTCCCCAGGCTTGACCCGCTGAAACACCATCTTGGTTCGTGGCCAGGCGCTGAGCACTGGAAGGTAAGTGGCTTTGCCGCGTTTCTGCGCGACGCGCAGAAGCAGTCGCGGATCAATCTCGCCATCCATGGGGAGGTAAAGCGAGATATGCCGGGCGCGACGGAATAGCGGATGTTGAGCCAGCTGGCGATAAATGCCGCGGGCCGCTTCGCGCTGTTCGCTTGCGCTCAAGGCACGGCGAGCCTGCCGTAGTTTTCGGCGCAATTGCTGGCGTGTGAGCGGTGCTTCACTGGTCATGAGCGGCGGGACATGCAGACTGATCCATCACGGTTGAACCAGAAGCGAGGACGCCAGAGCGACGACCTCGTGGACAGTGTTGTCGAGTAAAACCGGCAACACTCAGAATGGGTACTCCCCGACGAACCGCTGTCGGTGTAGCCCTTGAACCCGAAAGTTCAAGGTGGAGATTGCAGGAGGTTTTAAGGCTTTCCGTCGAGCGGACATGCACACCAACCCCAACGTGCAACCCCCGTGGTTGTGCGTATCGGCTCAGGGACATGACCGACTGGCAAGCACTCCAGGGAGCGGCGCAAGTATATCGAAACTTGTGGGAAATTTCAGCCCCGAGGCGCATCCGGAGGCAAATCAGAGTCTGTGGCAAGCACCAGATCAACCCGATCCAGCAAGTCGCGGACCTGTTCACGAGTTGAGCCACTGGCCTGCAGGTCGGGCAGATCCTGCTTATGCAGCAAATCGTGAGTAATGTTCAACGCGGCCATCACAGCGATCCGGTCGGCACCGATTACTTTGCCGCTGCTGCGGATTTCACGCATCTTGCCATCCAGATAGCGCGCGGCGCTGACCAGGTTGGTGCGCTCTTCCTGAGGGCAGATGATCGAATATTCTTTGTCGAGAATCTGTACGGTGACGCTGTTGCCATTGCTCATGAGTCTTGCTCCAGGGCCTTGAGGCGCGAAATCATTGTCTCGACCTTCTGCCGGGCGATTTCGTTTTTTTCAATCAAATGAGCGCGTTCTTCGCGCCACGACTTTTCCTGAGCTAATAGGAGTCCGTTTTGGCGTTTTAGTTGCTCGACTCGAGTGATCAGTAATTCCAGTCGGGCCATCAGCGCTTGCAGGTCGGTGTCTTCCATTGGTTCCCACTGAATACTTTCTGATGAGTGGCACAGGAGCTGGCTTTAAGCCACGGCCTCTGAAGCGCCGCCTACGGCCGTGTAGATGATCTTGTGGCCCGGATAGTCTAGGATACAAGCCTTCATTCTAGACACTGAGCCGATTGGCGACTAGCTACCCATGCCCATTCAGAATTCCCCGTATAAAGCATTCGCCACCCTGCTCAGCAGCAGCGGTCATCCTGTCTCTCCCGCTGAACTGCACGGCTTGTTGCTAGGCCGCAGTTGTGCCGGTTCCGGCTTCGATTCCGGTGACTGGTTGAACGACGCGGCAGAACTGCTTGAGTCCGTGCCTGAAGACAATGTCCGCCAGGCCCTGATCGGCTTGCAGGAAATGGTCAAAGGCGAACTCACCAGCGACGACATGACCGTTGTTTTGCTGCTCCCGAGTGACGACGAGCCGCTTGCCGAGCGCGCCATTGCGCTGGGCCAGTGGTGTCAGGGCTTCCTGACCGGTTTTGGTCTGACTGCCGGCGACACTGCGCTGAGCGCTGAAGCCATGGAAGTGTTGCAGGATCTGGCGGCCATCGCTCAGGTGCAGGACGCGCTGGAAGAGTCAGACGACGGCGAAAGCGATTACATGGAAGTCATGGAATACCTGCGCGTCGCGCCGCTGCTGTTGTTTACCGAGTTAAACAAAGCTACTACGGCTGCTGCCGAGCCAAAACCTTCGTTGCATTGATCCTTCATCGCCGCTTTCGCGACCATCGCCCATCTGGACGCTGGTCGCGGCGCTTAAAAAGGGAACCTGCCTGCCCATGATCCATATCCCGAAGTCGGAATACGCTCGTCGACGCAAGGCCTTGATGGCGCAGATGGAACCCAACAGCATCGCCATTCTGCCCGCTGCCGCCGTGGCGATACGTAATCGTGACGTCGAACATGTGTATCGTCAGGACAGCGACTTCCAGTACCTGAGCGGCTTCCCGGAACCTGAAGCGGTGGTGGTACTGATACCCGGCCGTGAACATGGCGAGTACGTGCTGTTCTGTCGTGAGCGCAATCCTCAGCGTGAACTGTGGGACGGGCTGCGCGCGGGGCAGGAAGGCGCTATCCGCGACTTCGGCGCTGACGACGCGTTCCCGATCAACGATATCGACGACATTCTGCCCGGCCTGATTGAAGGCCGTGACCGGGTTTACTCGGCGATGGGCAGCAACGCGGAGTTTGATCGGCACTTGATGGAGTGGATCAATGTGATCCGCTCCAAGGCCCATCTGGGGGCGCAGCCGCCAAACGAATTCGTTGCGCTGGATCATCTGCTGCATGACATGCGCCTGTACAAATCGGCAGCGGAAATCAAAGTGATGCGCGAAGCCGCAAGGATTTCCGCCCGCGCCCACGTCCGAGCGATGCAAGCCTGTCGTCCCGGGTTGCATGAGTTCAGCCTCGAGGCCGAGCTGGATTATGAATTCCGTAAAGGCGGCGCGAAGATGCCTGCCTACGGCTCTATCGTTGCTTCGGGCCGCAACGCCTGCATCCTGCACTATCAGGAAAACGATGCGCTGCTCAAGGATGGCGATCTGGTGATGATCGACGCGGGTTGCGAGATTGACTGTTACGCCAGCGATATCTCCCGGACCTTCCCGGTCAGCGGCAAGTTTTCTCCTGAGCAGAAAGCAATTTATGAGCTGGTGCTCAAATCTCAGGAAGCTGCGTTTGCGGCCATTGGCCCGGATAAACACTGGAATCAGGCCCACGAAGCGACTGTTCAGGTGATTACCGCAGGCCTCGTGGAACTGGGTTTGCTCCAGGGCGATGTGGATGAGCTGATCGCCAACGAAGCCTATAAGGCTTTTTACATGCACCGCGCCGGGCATTGGCTGGGGATGGATGTACATGACGTCGGCGACTACAAGGTCGGCGGCGAATGGCGGGTACTGGAAGTCGGCATGACTCTGACGGTCGAGCCGGGTATCTATGTTGCGCCGGACAATCAGCAGGTCGCGAAGAAATGGCGCGGTATCGGTGTACGAATCGAGGATGACGTCGTGGTGACCAAAAAAGGCTGTGAAATTCTTACCAGTGACGTACCCAAAACCGTCACGGAAATCGAGGCATTGATGGCCGCAGCCCGCAATCAACCGGAATTTGCTGCATGAGCCGTTTCAATCTGGCAATCGTTGGCGGCGGACTGGTCGGTGCCAGCCTCGCAATGGCTTTACAGGCAGGCGCGAAGGAGCGCGGCTGGAAGATCGTGCTGATCGAACAGTTCGCCCCTGGTGACACTTATCAGCCGAGCTATGATGCCCGCTCTTCGGCGCTGTCGTTCGGTGCACGACAAATCTATGAGCGCCTTGGCCTCTGGCAAGCCATCGCCCGCCGCGCCGAGCCGATCCTGCAGATTCACGTGTCGGACCGCGGCCGGTTCGGGTCTGCGCGCCTGTCAGCCATGGAAGAAGGCGTGCCCGCGCTAGGTTATGTGGTGGAGAACGCCTGGCTGGGCCAATGCCTTTGGCAGGGGCTGGACAAAGACGTAGTCAGTTGGCGCGTCCCTGCCGAAGTCAAACGTATGCAAGCGCTGCCGGATGGCTATCGCCTGTTGCTTGACGACGAAACCGAGCTGGAATGCGATTTGGCGATATTGGCCGACGGTGGCCGTTCGAGCCTGCGCGAACAACTGGGCATCAGTGTTCGTCAGCGCCCTTACAACCAGAGCGCACTGATCGCCAACATCACTCCGAGCGAAGCCCATTGCGGTCAGGCGTTTGAACGCTTCACCGATGAAGGGCCAATGGCCCTGTTGCCGCTGCCGGAAAACCGTTGTGCACTGGTCTGGACGCGCACGGGGTCGGACACTCAGCGCTTGCTGGAACTGGACGACCGCAGCTTCCTCAGCGAACTGCAAACCGTGTTCGGTTATCGCCTCGGCACGCTGCAGCAGGTCGGCGTGCGGCATGTGTATCCGCTGTACCTTATCGAAGCCGAAGAACAAGTCCGCTCACATCTGGTCGTACTGGGTAACGCAGCGCACAGCCTGCACCCGATTGCCGGTCAGGGTTTCAATCTGTCGCTGCGGGATGCAAACGCATTGGCGCAAACGCTGCTGGCCAGCGATAAGCTGCCGGGCGATCTGCCAACGTTGCAGCTGTATCGCGAGCAACAGCGACTGGATCAACAACTTACGGTCGGCTTTTCCGATCAGGTCACGCGCCTGTTTGGCAATAACGAGCCTCTTATCGCCGCCGGTCGCAACATCGGTCTGCTGGGGCTTGATCTACTGCCTCCGGCCAAGCGCTGGTTCGCCCGTCAGGCCATGGGCCTGGGGACTCGTCCCAATGTTTGATTTACGTCTTATTACTCACCGGCTCACGCCTTCAGCGGGAACGATTTAAAGCATGGAAATCCGCGCAGATCTGCTGATTGTCGGAGCCGGAATGGTCGGCAGCGCCTTGGCGCTGGCCCTACAGGGCAGCGGCTTGAACGTTATCGTGGTCGATGGTGGCCCGCTGAGCGTCAAACCGTTCGACGCCCAGGCGATGTTCGAACCCCGGGTCAGCGCGTTGTCTGCCGCCAGCCAGCGGATTCTGCAGCGCCTGGGCGCGTGGGAAGGCATTGCCAATCGGCGCACCAGCCCGTACGGCGAAATGCAGGTTTGGGATGGCAGCGGCACGGGGCAGATTCACTTCTCGGCGGCCAGCGTGCATGCCGACGTGCTCGGACATATCGTGGAAAACCGGGTCGTGCAGGACGCTCTGCTGGACCGTCTGCATGATTGCGATATCGGTCTGCTGGCCAACGCGCGACTGGAGCAAATGCGGCGCTCCGGGGATGACTGGCTGCTGACACTGGCTGACGGTCGTCTGCTGCGTGCGCCTCTGGTCATTGCCGCTGACGGTGCCAACTCTGCCGTTCGGCGTCTGACCGGGACTCAAACCCGTGAATGGGATTACCAGCATCACGCTATCGTGACCAGCGTGCGTACCAGCAACCCGCACCGCAAGACTGCCTGGCAGCGTTTTACCGATAATGGCCCGTTGGCGTTCTTGCCACTGCAGCGTGAGGGCGAGCATTGGTGCTCCATCGTATGGTCGGTCACCCCAAAAGAAGCCGAGCGGTTGACGGCTCTGGACGATGATGCGTTCTGTCGCGAGCTTGAACAGGCCTTCGAAGGCCGTCTGGGTCCTGTGCTGGCCGTCGACCCTCGGGTGTGCGTGCCGTTGCGTCAGCGGCACGCCAAACGCTATGTCGCTGAAGGTCTGGCCTTGATTGGCGACGCCGCCCACACCATCCACCCGCTGGCCGGGCAAGGGGTGAATCTTGGCTTTCTCGACGCGGCAGTGCTGGCCGAAGTATTACTGCATGCCAATGAGCGTGGAGAGCGACTCGCCGACGTGCGCGTGCTGAGCCGCTTCGAACGCCGCCGTATGCCCCACAATCTGGCGCTGATGGCGGCGATGGAAGGTTTTGAGCGGTTGTTCCAGGCCGACCAGTTGCCGATTCGCTGGCTGCGTAATACGGGGCTGAAAATGGTTAACCAGATACCGGAAGCCAAGGCCACCTTCGTGCGGCAAGCGCTGGGATTGAGTGGGGACTTGCCAGAGTTGGCGCGGTTGTAAAGCTAGCACCGCTCCCACAGAGATTGGGTTTGCAGGCCAACATAACTCTCCCACAAGTAGTGCACATTGCTCGCCAGCCGCAACATTCTGTTACTCGTCTATCCAGACGCGGCAAATGGGATTCACTACCATTTCGCCTCATTTTGCGAACGCGAGACCTCTCCATGCAGGCAAGCAAGCGTCTTCTGGCTGCTTTGACACTGGCAGTGCTTGGCAGCACCGCCCAGGCTGCCGACGAGGTAGTGGTTTATTCCTCCCGAATTGATGAACTGATCAAGCCGGTGTTCGATGCGTATACGGCCAAGACCGGTGTGAAGGTCAAATTCATCACTGACAAGGAAGCGCCGCTGATGCAGCGCATCAAGGCCGAAGGCGAGAACGCCACTGCCGATCTGCTGCTCACCGTCGATGCGGGTAACCTCTGGCAGGCCGAGCAGATGGGTATTCTGCAGCCGTTCACTTCGCCGGTGATCGACGCCAATATTCCTGCGCAGTATCGCTCGTCGACCCACAGCTGGACCGGCCTGAGCCTGCGGGCCCGGACCATCGCCTATTCGACTGATCGTGTTAAGCCCGAAGAGCTAACAACCTACGAAGCATTGGCAGGCAAGGACTGGGAAGGTCGCCTGTGCCTGCGCACGGCAAAAAAGGTTTACAACCAGTCGTTGACCGCCACTTTGATTGAAACCCACGGCGCAGAAGCGTCCGAGAAGATCCTCAAGGGCTGGGTGAACAACCTGTCCACCGACGTGTTCTCCGACGACATAGCCGTCCTGGAAGCGATCAATGCCGGGCAGTGCGATGTCGGCATCGTCAACACTTACTACTATGGCCGTCTGCACAAGGACAATCCTGATCTGGCAGTGAAGCTGTTCTGGCCGAACCAGTCGGACCGCGGCGTACACGTCAATTTGTCCGGAATTGGCCTGACCAGGTACGCTCCCCACCCGGAAGCCGCCAAGGCCATGGTCGAGTGGATGACAGGTCCGGAAGCACAAGCAATCTTCGCGGGTACGAATCAGGAGTTCCCGGCCAACCCGAAAGTCGCCCCCTCCCAGGAGGTCGCAAGCTGGGGTCAATTCAAGGCTGATACCATCCCGGTCGAAGTTGCAGGCAAGCGCCAGGCCGAAGCGATCCGTATGATGGATCGGGTTGGCTGGAACTGACTCTGTCACTCAAGCACATTATTTGAATTGAAATGGGCTTCCTGTGGGAGCGGTGCTTGCCCGCGATAAGGCTGAACGCGATTCGCTTTAGATCGCATCCAGCCTTATCGCGGGCAAGCACCGCTCCCACAGGAATCTCCAGCACCTGTAGAGAGCCACCTTGGCCCATCCCGCCCAACGCCGCTGGTACCCGCTGGTCTTCGCCATCGCTGCACTTGTGCTGCTGCCGCTCAGTGTTTTGCTGCTGTCCTGGCAGACCATCGACATGCAGATCTGGTCCCACCTGTGGGAAACCCAGATGCCACGCCTGCTGGGCAATACGCTGACACTGGTTCTGGGCGTGGGCGTTGGAGTCACGCTGCTGGGCGTCAGTCTGGCCTGGCTCACCAGCCTGTGTGAATTCCCCGGTCGGCGCTGGCTGGATTGGGCGTTGATGCTGCCGTTTGCGATTCCCGCCTATGTGCTGGCGTTTGTATTCGTAGGGCTGCTGGATTTTGCGGGTCCCGTGCAGACGTTACTTCGCGAATGGTTCGGCAGCGGGCTGCGACTGCCACGCGTGCGCTCCACCGGCGGCGTGATCATCGTGCTGGTGTTGGTGTTTTACCCTTACGTGTATCTGCTCGCGCGCACAGCGTTTCTTGCCCAGGGCAAAGGCTTGATGGAAGCCGCCAGAGTGCTTGGCCAAACACCCTGGCAAGCGTTCTGGCGCGTCGCATTGCCAATGGCACGTCCGGCCATTGGAGCGGGTGTGGCATTGGCGCTGATGGAAACCCTCGCCGACTTCGGCGCAGTTTCGGTCTTCAACTTCGATACCTTCACCACTGCCATTTATAAAACCTGGTACGGCTTCTTCAGCCTTTCCAGCGCAGCACAACTGGCCAGCCTGCTGCTGTTGGCGGTGATGATCGTGCTCTACGGCGAGCGTCGAGCCAGAGGGGCGAGCCGGGCGACCAACGAAAGGCCTCGGGTCAAGGCGCTTTACCATCTGCGGGGCATCAAAGCGGCCGCGGCCACTTGTTGGTGTGGGCTGGTATTCATCTGCGCCTTTGCCGTTCCGCTGTTACAACTGATCGTCTGGGTCTGGCAACGCGGACGCTTCGATCTGGATGAGCGTTATACCGGGCTGATCCTGCACACTTTGTATCTGGGTGGCATCGCCGCGCTGATTACCGTAAGCGTGGCACTGGTGTTGGCGTTTGCCCGACGTCTGGCACCGACTCCAGCGATCAACTCCGGGGTTGGGCTGGCTAATCTGGGCTATGCACTGCCAGGTTCAGTGTTGGCCGTTTCGATCATGCTGGCGTTCAGTTATCTGGATCGCGTGTTGGTGATACCGGTTTCCAGCTGGCTGGGCGGCGCAGGCAAGCCTTTGCTGCTGGGCAGTCTGGCAGCGCTGCTGTTGGCCTATCTGGTGCGTTTCATTGCCGTCGCCTACGGGCCGCTGGAAAACAGCCTGTCACGCATCCGGCCCTCCCTCCCGGAAGCAGCACGCAGTCTGGGAGTCAGTGGGCCACGATTGTTTTTCAAGGTGTATCTACCTCTGCTGGTCCCTGGCGCGTTGAGCGCAGCGTTGCTGGTCTTCGTCGATGTGCTCAAGGAAATGCCCGCCACCCTCCTGATGCGCCCGTTCGGCTGGGACACCCTGGCCGTACGCATCTTCGAGATGACCAGCGAAGGCGAATGGGCCCGCGCCGCCCTGCCCGCCCTTACGCTGGTCCTGGTTGGCCTGTTGCCAGTCATCGGTTTGATCAGACGTTCCGCACGTCAACTTAGTTAGATGCGGGTCTACCTCCGTACGGCTACAATGCGCCGCAATCGGTGTGGTCTGTCAGACTGTTCGACATGTTGCTATCTGCTCCTAACCCAATACACAGGGGCATGTCAGCGTTTTTGCCTGTCCGCACCTCCGCCACGCCCGGAAGGAGAAACCCATGGGACAGCGCACGCCGCTTTTTGACCTGCATCTCGCCCTGGGCGCGAAGATGGTTGATTTTGGTGGGTGGGACATGCCGTTGCATTATGGATCGCAGGTCGAGGAGCACCATCAGGTGCGCCGGGATTGCGGTGTGTTCGACGTCTCACACATGCATGTGATTGATGTAACCGGCAGTCAGGCAAAAACCTGGCTGCAGTATTTGCTCGCCAATGATGTCGACCGGTTAAAGGATGTGGGGCACGCGTTGTACAGCGCGATGCTCGACAACGACGGCGGGGTCATCGACGACATGATCGTCTACCTCACTGACAACGGCTACCGTCTGGTGGTCAACGCGGCCACCGGCGACAAAGACCTCGCCTGGATGTTTGTGCATCTGAATGACTTCGATGTGCAACTGAACAAACGTAATGATCTGTCGATGCTGGCCATTCAGGGCCCACAAGCCCGTGTCAGAATTGCCGAACTGGTCACGGCATCCCGAGCCGAACTGATCCGCCAGCTCAAGCCGTTTGAAGGGCGCACAGACGCCAACTGGTTTATCGCACGGACCGGCTATACCGGCGAAGACGGTCTGGAAATTATTCTGCCGTCTGAACAGGCGCCCGGCTTCTTCAACGATCTGGTGGGCGCTGGTATTTCGCCAATCGGTCTGGGCGCACGAGATACCCTGCGCCTTGAAGCGGGCATGAACCTCTACGGCCAGGACATTGACGAGCAAGTCACGCCGCTGGTAGCCAACATGGCCTGGACCATCGCCTGGGAGCCTGCCTCCCGCAAGTTCATTGGCCGTGCCGCTCTGGAAGCCGAACGCGCGCGGGGTATCGGCTCCAAACTGGTTGGTCTGGTGCTGGAAGAGCGCGGCGTTTTGCGCGCTCATCAAGTGGTGCGCATCGCAGAAATTGGCGAAGGAGAGATCACCAGTGGTAGTTTCTCTCCTACGCTAAGCAAGTCGATTGCCTTGGCACGCGTGCCAATGGCCACTGCTGACCGTGCCGAAGTCGAAATTCGCGGCAAATGGTACCCGGTTCGCGTGGTAAAGCCCGCGTTTGTACGTCATGGCAAAGCCCTGATCTGAATTTTCCTGGCGGGTTTACCGCTGACCCGATGTTGAGGATGACTAAATGAGCAATATCCCCGCCGAACTGCGTTTTGCTGAAAGCCACGAATGGGCAAAGAAAGAAGGTGACCTGATTGTCGTGGGTATTTCTGACCACGCTCAGGAAGCACTGGGCGACGTGGTGTTCGTCGAGCTGCCGGAAATTGGCAAGGTCTTCGCCGCTGGTGATGCTGCGGGTGTCGTTGAATCGGTGAAAGCCGCTTCCGATATCTATTCGCCGATTGCTGGCGAAGTGGTTGAAGTCAATGAAGCGCTGGGCGACGCTCCGGAATCACTGAACAACGATTCTTACGGCGCGTGGATCTTCAAGATCAAACCCAGTGCTGCCGATGCTGATCTGGCGAAACTGCTGGACGCTGCAGGCTACAAAGCTGCTATCGGCGAGTAAGCCGAACAGCCAGCCATAAAAAATGCCGCTCATTGAGCGGCATTTTTTTATCTCGGAATTACTGGTTTTCAGCAACCAGATTCTTGGCCAGGATGGCGTTGGCCAGATCCATGTCCGAAGCATTCAGGCCAGGGTTCTCACTGCGAACCTGCTGGATAGCTGCTTCCAGGAACGGACCACGGATACCACCGTCGCTGGCAACAAAGCTGCCTGCGTCGTCTTGAGCAGCAACGATCAGTTTGTGATCCTTGAAGGTCAGGTAAGTGGAGCCGGTAGTGGCGCCAGAGGAAATAACATCACGCCAGAACCCAGCGTCAGCCATTGCTGAACCAACCGGGAGAGAAAGCAGAGCAAACGTGGCGACAGCGAGCTTGAGACGCATGATGGGGTACTCCAACAATGATTGTTCTGAAACTGTTGGATAGCGGGAGTGATGTGGTAGTTCCGTGGCGGAGGCGACGACACCTGTAGGAGAGCGCTTGCCCGCGATGGCAGTCTTCCAGATAGCACACCGGTGCCTGACTCAACGCTATCGCGGGCAAGCGCGCTCCTACAGGGGGCAGGTGTTACTCAAAGCGCCTCAACCCTCAATATGGCCCCATCCTGGCCGATTACTCGGACCTGGCTACCGACCGGAGTATCAGGCCCATTAACCAGCCAGACGCTGTCGCCTACCTTGATCTTGCCCCGACCATCGACAATCGCGTTCTGGACAACAAACACACGACCGATCAATTCCTGACCGCGCATATTCAGACCGGGCTGATCCGAAGGCCGGTTAACGGTTCGCTGGCGGCGCCACCAATACACGGCCGTCAGCACCGACATGACGGCAAACAGCAAGAACTGCAGGGTCCAGAGCATGCCCGGGATGATGAACGTCAGCACGCCGACCGCTGCCGCCGCAACGCCCATCCACAGCAGATAGCCGCCCGCGCCGAACACCTCAAGAATCAGTAGCACGGTGCCTAACCCCAGCCAGTCCCAGAACGACAGGTTTTGCAGGTATTCCATGGGGCGCGCCTCAGGAATTCTTGCTGTCAAAGGTGGCTTTGACGATTTCGCCGATGCCGCCGACAGCGCCGATGACCTGACTGGCCTCAAGAGGCATGAGGATGACTTTGCTGTTGTTGGCTGAAGCCAGTTTGCCCAGCGCATCGATGTACTTTTGCGCGACGAAGTAATTGACCGCCTGGACGTTACCGCTGGCAATGGCCTCGGACACCACCTGAGTAGCCCGCGCTTCTGCTTCGGCCTGACGCTCACGAGCTTCAGACTCCAGGAACGCCGCCTGGCGGCCACCTTCAGCCTCAAGAATCTGCGCCTGTTTCTTGCCTTCAGCAGTCAGAATCGCGGCCGCTCGCAGGCCCTCGGCTTCAAGAATTTGCGCGCGCTTGATCCGCTCGGCTTTCATCTGACCGGACATCGCAGCCATCAGATCGTCAGGCGGGCTGATGTCCTTGATTTCGATACGGGTGATCTTGATGCCCCATGGCGCAGTCGCTTCATCCACGGTACGCAGCAGCCGCTCGTTGATGTTGTCACGCTGGCTGAGCATCGCGTCCAGCTCCATGGAGCCCAACACGGTGCGGATGTTGGTTTGCAGGAGATTGCGAATGGCATGTTCGAGGTTGTTTACCTCGTAGGCTGCCTGCGCAGTGTTCACGACCTGAAAGAAACACACCGCATCGATTTGTACTGTGGCGTTGTCAGCCGTGATGACTTCCTGAGGCGGGATGTCGAGGACGCTTTCCATGACATTGATCTTGCGCCCGATGCGATCCATCACCGGCACAATGATGTTCAGGCCCGGCTTGAGGGTGGTGGTGTAACGGCCAAAGCGCTCAACCGTCCACTGGTAGCCCTGCGGCACAACCTTGAAGCCCATGAATACGATGGCGATCGCCAGCGCAACGAAGAGTAAAACCACACTGCCCAGTTGCATAACATTTCCCTGTTGGTTACGAACGTTTATCAGGGCGCTATTTAGTCAGACTTCGGCCACATAAAGCCAATGATTCAACGAAATATTGGTTCAGGATGTGAGTGATTTT
>NZ_JACONW010000148.1 GCF_014357575.1 Pseudomonas folii
CCTTACTTCCCGCGAATCAACTCCCGCAGCATGAAGCGGTTCGGATGGCAGGCTTCGGCCACGCTGCGGGGTAGCGGCAGCGGTTCATCGTCTAGCCAGGCAGCGAGCAGTTCGGCGCAGAGGGGCGCGGTGATCAGGCCGCGCGAACCGTGGCCGCTGTTGATGTACAGACCGTCCAGCCAGGGGCAGGGCGTTTCTGGAATCTGTCGGGCGTCCTTGCTCAGTGCGGCATAGGACCGGACAAACGCGTCCTTGTCTGCCAGTGGTCCGATAATCGGTAGATAGTCCGGACTGGTACAGCGAAAGGCTGCCCGGCCCTGCAACTGTTCTGTGGGCAAACGGGCGACGTCGAGACGCTCACTCAAATCCGCAGAGATCTCCTGCAACAGTTGCAGGTTACCCAAGTGATCAGATGTGCTCGGACTCAAATCCTCATTGGTGAAATCGAAACTGGCCCCCAGCGTATGTTCACCCAGTCGTGCCGGAGCGACATAGCCTTCGGCGCACACCACCGTGGTCAGCGTCCTGCTGGCCTCATTCTGCGCCAGACGCGTGATCTGTCCGCGAATACGCTTGAGCGGTAGCCCGGCACTCAAAGGGAATTGCTTGATATCCGCCGCACCCGCAAGGACCACGACCTCGGCGTGATCCAGCAATACATCGCCATCCCAGGCTTGCCACTGGCCGGACTCTCGACGCAACTCGACGACATTATGATGAAGTTGCACGCGAACATTCGGATGACCTACGTGCGCACGACACAGCGCAGGCGGATGCACCCAGCCGCCTTCAGGAAAGAACAGGCCGCCGTTTTCGAGGCGCACACCACTACGAGCTTCGGCCGCTGACTTGTCCAGGAGATGCAGTAACTCCTCAGGAAATGCAGCGGCCAGTTGCGCCTGACGCTGGGCCTCCTTGTCGTTGAAAGCCAGTTGCAGAACGCCGCAAGCATCCCAATCGACGCCCCTCTGCAGGCGCTCCAGCATACGACGGGTATAACCGAAACCGCTGAGGATCAATTGCGACAACGCCGTGCCGTGGGCCGACAACTTCAGATAAAGCACGCCTTGCGGATTACCCGACGCTTCCTGTGCAAGGTCGTTGTGGCGCTCTATCAACGTCACTCGCCAGCCCCGTGAGGCAAGGCTTGCGGCCGTGGTGCAACCGGCCATGCCGCCGCCAATCACGATCGCTTTGCGTTCGCCGGTGAGTGGTGCAGGGCGGGCGAACCACGGCTTGATCATCGGGACGGGCGTTGCAGCTTCCGGCCAGCCAAGAAAGGTGCCGCGCAACACTTCCCACTTGTGGCCGATGCCCGGCACACGCTTCATTTTGAAACCTGCAGCGTTCAGAGCGCGACGGACCCAACCGGTGCTGGTGAAGGTGCCGATGGTCGAGTTGGGCGCAGCCAGTCGGGCCAGTTCTGCGAACAGCTCGGGCGTCCACATCTCCGGATTTTTTGCCGGGGCAAAGCCATCGAGAAACCATGCATCGATCTGCGCATCCAGTTGCGGCAGCATGTCGAGCACGTCGCCAATCAGCAGGGTCAGCGTCACGCGTCCGCCGTCGAATACCAGACGCTGAAAACCTTCGTGCACGGCGACATATTGCTCTAGCAGCGGGGCTGAAAAAGGCGCCAGCTCCGGCCAGAGGTTCAACGCACGGTGCAGGTCTGACTGGCTGAGGGGGAATTTCTCGACGCTGACAAAATGCAGTCTCGCCGAGGCGGGCGCACACTCGGCGAACAACTGCCAGGCACAGAGAAAATTCAGTCCGGTACCAAAACCCGTCTCGCCAATCACCAGCCGACCGTCTTCCGACAATGCGCTGAAACGATCGCGCAGGTCGTTTTGCACCAGAAATACGTGTCGGGTTTCTTCAAGGCCCGCTCCGGTCGCGAAGTAGACGTCGGAAAACTCTCGAGAGTGGGGGTTGCCCTGATCGTCCCAGTCGATCTGGGCATGGCGGGTGATGGTCACAGTCTGGCTCGGCTTGGGTGCGGGGGCGTGCATCTTAGCTCAGCAAGCACTGGACCTGTGCAGACTGTGCAGGCACTGCCGAAGGCTGCGATCGTGGCAGGTCAGGTTGAACGCTTCGCAGCCTATGGCAGCTCCTGCAAGGACTGGGTTTACTGCATGACTGGGCATGTATCGAGAAATCAACCCCGGTATTAACTATCTACCCCCTCCAGCGCTGTAGAAACTGATCACTTGTAGACTTCTTTCATAGGAGTTTAGCAATGAACCCGACTGTCATTCAGACCCAACAGAACCTCGTCAAAAGCACCTTGCCGTCCTGGTACATCTACACCACCGCGGAGCTGCGCGAGCGGCTGCGTCGCGACATGTTGCGCAGTCACCACTTGCGAAGCCAGGTACGAAAGGCATTGAGCGGCATGCAGGACCTCATGACATTCGCAAGGCCGCGCCTGGCCGCAGCGCTGAAGCAGGCGTTCGGGCCGGGGCTGGACATTGATCGTGATCACTTTCGCCATGTCCGTTTTGCAGACAGCATATGGCCCTTGCCGAGCAAGCTGGTGGAGCGCAGTTTTACCGTTCAGTCATTGCTGGAGGCGGCGCTGCAGAACTTTCATCAAGAGGAAGTCGACGAGGTCACGGCCGACTCGGTGATTTATCAGGGCCAACCCAATCTGGCGACTTTTGCGGCGGGCACCAGCTTTCCTCATCCGCTGAAGGTTAGCCCGGCGAAATTCATGGCCTTATGTCGAGCGCTGGACCTGGGCGGCCAATATCAGGCCCATCTGAAGAGCGTGCTGGAGCCGGTCGCCAGCGAGCTTCCAGCAGACGCGTTGAGCGGTGCGCAGATCAAGCATGTGCTCAGTCATCAGGTACGCAATGCGTTTTATGTCGAGGCGCATGTTGCGCACATGTTGGGCAGTGACGTGCTCTCCCACGATGCTTATCGTTCGATCCTGGCGGCGAGCGGCCATTGGGCTGAAAAAGGCCGGAGCGAGGCGGTGGACGTTCAGCGTCTGACCCTGCTGGGGTTCGCCGTACGCGACGTATTGGTATTCCAGCCCCGCAACCTGAACGGCTGCGTGGTGTATGTGCCCGGCGACCCGGTTGCGCCACTCAAGGAATACGACTCGTTGGACCAGTTCATGAAAGAACTGCGCAAAAAGCTGAGAAACGTCAGGTATCAGCAGTTTTTCGCTGGCTTGATTGCCCAGCGCCGCAGGGCTGAATTCCTGGTCAAACTCCGTGCCTGCCTGACGCCTATGCGCGAACGTCCTGTGCCAGGCGACACAGGGTTGATTTCCAGACAGTGGAGAGTCCCCGAGGTGGACGAAAATGCTGACTTGAGACTGGCCACGGAAATCATCCCTTATTCGCTGCTTGAGTACTTTCATTTCCAGCGAATGCTGCGCATCAAGGACGATGCCCGGGTATTGGCCGTGCCTACCAGTGATGAGGACGAAGCTTCACGCAGAGCGCGCCTGGCTCACTATCTGGCGACCGGTATGAACGTGGTCAATCTGGCTGCGCTGTTTGTACCGGTGTTGGGTGAAGTGATGATGGTGGTGGCCGGTGCACAACTCTTGGTAGATACCTTTCAGGGCGTTGAAGCCTGGGCTCAGGGCGACATGGACGAGGCGCTTGAGCATTTGACCAGTGTCGCGCAAAACCTGGCGATGCTTGCGGTGTTTGCCGCTGCCGGTAAAGCCGCTTCTCCGGGGGAATTGCCAGCCATCAAAGACTCGGCGTTTGTGGGCAGGATGATCCCGGTCAGGCTGGAAAATGGTCAGATGCGATTGTGGTCACCGGATCTTGCCCCCTTCGCCACCGACGTGACGCTGCCGCAGGGCATGAAGCCCGGTGCTGATGGTGTATTCGATCACCAGGGCGTGAAATACATCGGGCTGCAGGGCCGGTTTTATCGTATTGAGCTGGACACGGCACTCAACAGATGGCGGATCAAGGCACCCCGCACGAGCCGTTTCTCTCCGAGACTTGAGCACAACGGTGCGGGGGCCTGGAGGCATGAAGGTGAGAATCCCCTGAGCTGGGACATGAAAACCTCATTCAAGCGCCTGGGCTATTCCGTTGCATCGCTTTCTGATCAGGCGGTGGAGGGCATACTTGCGGTAACAGGGACTGACAAGAACTTGCTCGCAACACTGCACCTGGAATCTCTACCACCGCCCTCCGCGCTGACTGACGCCATAGAACGGTTCGCGTTGGATGAGCAAGTGTCGCAGTTGTCCGACGCCGGACTGCAGTTTGATCGCCTGAATCAGTTACGTGAGACCAGCGCTGATCCGCTGATACAGCTCATAAAACGAGACTTTCCAGGCATGACGTGCGCAGCCGCGCGTGAACTATTGAGCGAAGCCAGTACCGAGCAATTGGCGAGCCTGAAAACGACACAATCCCTTCCGCTGAATCTCGTGGGCAGGGCGCGGGGTTACTTGCATCAGACGCGTATCAATCAAGCACTCGAAGGCTTTTTTCTGAAGTCCAGGGCCGCCAGTCCCGACACGCCGAAACTGTCATTGCACGGTCTGGAACATCTGCCTGGATGGCCGAAGAACCTGCGTATCGAACTGCGCGATGGTGCGTTCGGTGGGGCGCTGCTCGACGGTATCGGTGAGCGCTCGGCGACTCAACGTAGGGTGCTGATCAAGCAGGGTGATCTTTACACGCCATGTGATATGGCGGGAAAGAAGCTCGCCCCTCAAGATGACTTTTTCGCATCTGTGCTGAACGCGCTGCCTGGCGACAGCGTGCGCGACCTTGGCATTAATGACCCCGTCGCGCTGCGCAAGCAGATTGTCAGGGATGCAACCAGCCAGCGCAGAAGGGTCGCGAAGACGCTGGGCCTTCAGGAAATCTCTCCCGGGTTTCGAGGCCCGACACGTCTGGCGGATCGTCGTTTTGGCTACGCGTTGAGCGGTCGCGGCACGGCGTTACCCGATTTGCCGACAGTCTCCGATGAGGTGATTGCTGCTCTGAGCGAGTTGTATCCTGAGTCTCCGGGTATTGCGATGCATGCACAGAACCTGATGTTTCGAGGATGGAGTACTGCGCAGATACTGGAGATGACCCAGGCCCGATTGCAATCCTGGGAGATGCTGCGCAGTGCGCTGGAAGGATGGGTGAATCCGGTCGGGCCAGGCCCCTCGATCAGCAGCCAACGCTTTGCAGTCCGCCAGGCCATGGCCGAAGCAATCGGACGCGCCTGGCGTTTCAGTGATTCGATGTCGCCGATGCACTCAAGCAATCTGCTGTTTGAAAACCTCGACCTTACGGGCTTTTCAGATATGCCCGAGTTGCCCGCTCATTACGCTGAAATCCATTACCTGACCCTGAACAGGGTTACCGGCGGAGTCGAAGATGTAAATCGCTTGCTGGGACGTTTTTCCCACGTCAGGCGGCTTGAAATACTCGGCGGTGGCTTGACTGAGCTACCGGAAGGCTTGACGGGGATGCGGGAATTGTCTCACCTGTCACTGGAAGGCATGGGACTGACTATCGATCAGCAATCCATGGACCTGCTCATGAGAATTCAAACCCTGAACGAGCTGGATCTGTCCGGCAATGTGCTGGGAGAGATTACTGATGTGAACCGGCTTCGGGTCTCGATGCTTTGGCTTAATGATACGGGATTGACTCAGTGGCCATCCTGGATTGAAGACCTGCCGTTGCAGTCGCTGGATATCAGCGACAACCAGATAGTGCATTTGCCCGATCACATCCTTGACAACAGCATGGGGCAGCCGTCGCAACTGGTCATACATGCTTACGAAAACCCCATCGACCATGAAGACTTGCGCAGATTCTGGATCAATGATCGGGGCTACGATATGACCTATCGCCTTGAGTGCGACTTTCCGGAGGACATCCGTGATCTGATCGTGGATACCACCACCAGCGATGACGAGTCCTCGTCGGATGATGGTGTCGCCTGGCATACCCATAACGCTGGTCACACACCGCTGGCTCCGCCTTTGCCGGAACTCGAAATATGGCTGGTTGATGGGCGGACTGAGCTGAATTCCCGGTTGGGTATCGCCTGGCATCAACTGGAAGAGGCAGGCGATGCCCCTCATCTGTTGGTGTTACTGCAACGCCTTCGAGAGACTCCAGACTTCCAGCGTTTCCGCGAAGAGCTGGCCAATGACGTGATGAGGGTGCTTGAAGCGGCGGCGGAGAACCCGGCACTGCGCGCTGAGCTGGAAGTCATGGCCAATGACCGTCTGTTTGGTGCCGACCAGACCTGTGAAGACGGCGCGAGACTCATTTTCAGCGACATCCAGGTTGCGGTGTATGCCCGGAGTGCGTTGGAGGGGGTGTCAGAGGCGCAGCATACCGAAACTCTGTTCCGGGTCATGCGGGGTCTCTTTCGCCTGAATGAGGTGCAGACGATCGCCGATCTGGAAATCGCCGGTCGAGAAGCCAACGGCGTTTATGTCGACCATGCCGAAGTGCGCATGGCGTATCGAATCGGTCTGGCTCAGGATCTGAATTTGCCCGGGCAGCCCTTGAGCATGACCTGGGGGCGACTGGCGTCAGTGGACCGACAGGCAATTCTCACCGCTCGCCGGCGGGTGCTGGAGCACGAAAACGGTGATG
Organism: Pseudomonas folii; assembly: GCF_014357575.1. GTDB lineage: Bacteria > Pseudomonadota > Gammaproteobacteria > Pseudomonadales > Pseudomonadaceae > Aquipseudomonas > Aquipseudomonas folii. The sequence goes on from NZ_JACONW010000148.1 coordinate 6,594, forward strand.
AGTTCATCAACTATGCACTGGCTGACCGTCGCTGGAACGAGCGCCTGCGTGCCGAGCACCAAGAGGATCTGGCGCGAGTGACGGCGTCAATCAAGGAACAGATGAACGCCCTTGAGGAGCACCCGCCAGTAGATGCCGCCGAGGAATTGCGCCGCCGTACCGAGATCAATGTCCGCCTCATGGCGGCCCAGATGACGACCGATCTGGAAACCTTGGGCCGGGCAACTGTCGAGCTTGAAGAACTGACGGCCAACCCGCCCATTGATAACGATGAGTACGACCGACAGGGCCGGGCCTTGATTGCCAGCCTGAACGCGGCCGAGAAGGCCTTGCTGGAGCAGTTGACCAACAACATGCGCCAGCAGTGGTTCTGATTCATTGATCCATCTCCGGCAACTTTGCCGGGGGTGGATTAGTCTGAGGTTTGCCGACGATTACATATCTCGTTGTTGTGGGAGCCGGGCTTGCCCGCGATACAGGCGCTGCGGTCTATCAGGCAGGCCGCGTTATCGTTCATCGCGAGCAAGCTCGGCTCCTACAGGGGGATCGTCGTTGCAGATGCTTATGTGGGTTTAGGCTAGAGGAGTCATGCATGTTCGAATCCGCTGAAATCGGTCACGCCATCGCCAAGGAAACCTACGACGCTGAAGTACCCGCTTTGCGCGAAGCATTGCTGGAAGCGCAATACGATCTTCATGAACAGGGCAAACGCCAGATCATCGTGCTGATCAATGGCATTGAGGGCGCGGGCAAGGGCGAGACGGTCAAGCTCTTGAATGAATGGATGGACCCGCGGTTCATCGAAGTACGCACCTTTGATCAGCAAACCGATGAAGAACTGGCACATCCCGCCGCGTGGCGTTATTGGCGGCAATTGCCAGCCAAGGGCCGGATGGGGATTTTCTTCGGTAACTGGTACAGCCAGATGCTGCAAAGCCGCGTTCACGGATTATTCAAGGACGCGGTACTCGATCAGGCCATCAACGGCTCGGAACGCCTGGAGAAAATGCTCACCGACGAGGGTGCGTTGATTTTCAAATTCTGGTTTCATCTGTCGAAGAAACAGATGAAGTCACGCCTCAAGCAGCTCAAGGATGATCCGCTGCACAGCTGGCGCATCAGCCCGCTGGATTGGCAACAATCTAAAACTTACGACAAGTTCGTTCGATACGGCGAGCGTGTGTTGCGTCGCACCAGCCGCGAGTATGCGCCGTGGCATGTGATTGAAGGCGTTGATCCGTATTACCGCAGCCTGACCGTGGGGCGCTTGCTGCTTGAGGGTATGCAGGCAGCCTTGAGCGTTCCCGGGAATAAGCCACAACCCTTGAACATCGGACCATTGGCGCCTGTTCATGACGACGTGACCCTGTTGGGCAGCCTCGACATGAGCTTGAGTCTGGACAAGGACGATTACGAGGAGCAGTTGATCACCGAGCAGGCGCGACTGTCAGGCAATATTCGCGACAAGCGCATGCGCAAACATGCGCTGGTCGCGGTGTTCGAAGGCAATGACGCGGCCGGAAAGGGCGGCGCAATTCGTCGCGTAGCCGCGGCACTCGATCCGCGCCAGTACAACATCGTGCCTATTGCGGCACCTAGCGAAGATGAGCGCGCCCAGCCTTACCTCTGGCGCTTCTGGCGGCAGATTCCGGCAAGGGGCAAGTTCACTGTGTTCGATCGTTCCTGGTATGGCCGGGTACTGGTGGAGCGTGTGGAGGGTTTCTGCAGCGAGACCGACTGGTTACGAGCCTATGGCGAGATCAATGACTTCGAAGAGCAATTGACCGATGCTGGCATCGTCGTGGTCAAGTTCTGGCTGGCCATCGATGATAAAACCCAGCTGGAGCGATTCAAGGCCCGGGAGAAGATCCCGTTCAAGCGCCACAAGATCACCGACGAAGACTGGCGCAACCGCGAAAAATGGCCACAGTACCGTCAGGCAGTGGGGGATATGGTGGACCGCACCAGCACCGAAATCGCACCTTGGACACTGGTGGAAGCCAATGACAAACGCTGGGCACGTGTAAAGGTGTTGCGCACGTTGAATGAGGCGCTGGAAGCAGCGTTCGCCCGGGACAAGAAAAAGTAGTCGTTGATGCTGAGAGGTAACTCAACCGTGGGACCGGCCTTAGCCGGGAAGGGCCTGGCGAATTTGCTACATCCTTATCGTCAAAAATGCAGCCTTCCCGGCTAAAGCCGGTCCCACGTCATCTAAAGCCTGTCAGATCTTGCAGGCTCCGAAAGAGGCGTACCTCGCCACGGTTACCCTTGAAGCGTCTGTGATTCATCACTTCGGTAACGGGCCACTTCAAATACGGGCAGGTAACCGGTTTCGATGACATCTATGTGTTGCTTATCGGGGATGCTCTGAATCAAATCGGCCAACGGCATGGCCTGCCCTTGAACACTGGCTACCGCCAGCACGACGGCACCGTAGAGCGGGGTCAAATCGCGCATGAATACTTCTCCCTAAGTAAGTCTGTTCTTGTTTGCCAAAAAACTGACGATTGATGCGTTTAAAACCGTATCAGGTTTGTAACATCACAGCTAAGAACAACTTTGGGAGTTGCCAAGACGTTTTTCTCATAACCCTTATACCGAAAAAAACCGTGATGTCGGACGGGGGCGAGGGGATAACGTGGCCTTGACTCAAGCTTTGTGCAGCGTCTTCTGCCGCAGGATATAAACCGTGACCAATACCGCACAGGCCACCATAAATACTCTTGCCCAGATGAAAGAGACGAGATAACAGGAAAACCCGATGCTGATCCACATCGTGACTATTGCGTAAACCTTACCCTTGAGCGGAATACCGTTACCTTCCAGGTACCCACGAATCCACGGGCCCAGTCGCTTGTGATTGACCAGCCAGTTATAAAAACGTGGAGAGCTGCGAGCAAAGCACGCGGCGGCAAGCAGTAGAAAAGGCGTGGTGGGCATGATCGGCAGGAAAATCCCGATCACACCCAGCACCACGCTTGTCCAGCCAACGCCAAGAAAGGCATAGCGCACGAACCGATTACGACTCGTGCGTGGTGAGGCCTGCGCCATAGGCGCAGACTCAGTGGTGGCGGGGTTTGAGGATTGCCGGCTTCTCATCCGGCGCCTGGCACAGCAGGTACAGCGCCGTCAGGGCTTCCGGGATCTGCACGATCATGTCGTCCATCAGATTGGCATCTGCGGCGATATCGGAGAACTCAGGCTGCTCATCGAACAGACCCGAGCCGACCATGATCGGCAACAGCATTTCGCTGACCTCTTCCTCGGCGGTTTCGAACCAGGCGCTTTCACGCAGGAACACACCTTCCATGAAGCCAATGCACCAGCCGCGCAGATCGGAATCGTCCGGCTCGTCGCCCAGATCCAGATCGCATGGCAGTTCGAATTCTTCGTCCGAAGCCAGTTGACGCGCGATGTGCGCCTGCAACTGAATCAGCGTGCCTTCGATTTCTTCGCGCTGGGCGTCATCGGCGTAATGGGGTGGCTCGGAGAACAGCGCATCGATCCACTCGCGCTCGGGCACGCTTTCAGCACAGATCGAAAGGGCGGTCAGGTAGCCATGAGCGGCCACGTAGTCCAGTGCCTCGTCATGCAGTTCATCTGCATCGAGGAAGACTTGCAGGCGGTTGAGTTGCTCAGCGAAGGACATTGACAGGCTACCTTGAAAATAAACGATGCTGAATTCTAGGCCCTGAGCGTCCCGGGCGCCAGCGCGGAGGTAGACGCATTACGCTATAGCTTAATTTCGACCGCTTATATCCATGCCCCCCCTTGCCTGTGACACGTCGGGTATACTGCCGCGCTTTAGCAGTGCAGCAGGACATTCTGGGGTTTTTATGCTCGAACAGGCGCAACGCGTACTTAAAGACATCTTCGGCTATGACAGCTTCCGTGGTCGCCAGGGTGCCATTATTGAACGCGTGGCCAGCGGTGGTGATGCGCTGGTATTGATGCCCACTGGCGGCGGCAAGTCACTGTGCTTCCAGGTGCCCGGCCTGTTGCGTGACGGCCTTGCGGTCGTGGTATCCCCGTTGATCGCCTTGATGGACGATCAGGTCGCGACCCTCGAAGAGCTGGGCGTCTCGGCGGCGGCGCTGAACTCGACCTTGAACGCAGATCAGCAGCGCGAACTGGCCAACCGGATTCGTCTGGGTGAAATCAAGATGCTGTATCTGGCACCGGAGCGTCTGGTCCAGCCGCGCATGTTGGCGTTTTTGCAGAATCTGCAGATTGCCCTGTTTGCCATCGATGAAGCTCACTGCGTATCCCAGTGGGGTCATGATTTCCGCCCTGAATACCTGCAACTGGGCCAATTGGCCGAACTGTTCCCCGATGTACCGCGTATTGCCCTGACTGCCACGGCAGACAAGCGTACCCGCGAGGAAATCGTTACCCGCCTGCATCTGCAGAACGCCGAGCGTTTCCTGTCCAGCTTCGACCGGCCGAACATTTTTTATCGCATCGTGCCCAAGGAGGCGCCGCGCAAGCAGCTGTTGGCGTTTTTGTCAGAGCGCCGCAGCGATGCCGGTATCGTCTATTGCCTGTCGCGCAAGAAAGTGGATGAAGTCGCCGCCTTTCTTTGTGAAAACGGTTATCCGGCGCTGCCATATCACGCTGGTCTTCCGTCCGAGACCCGTGCCGCCAACCAGAAGCGCTTCCTTAATGAGGAAGGCCTGATCATGGTTGCGACCATCGCCTTCGGCATGGGCATCGACAAACCCAACGTGCGTTTTGTTGCGCACATGGATTTGCCCAAGTCGCTCGAGGCGTATTACCAGGAAACCGGTCGGGCGGGGCGTGATGGTTTGCCCGCCGATGCGTGGATGGCCTACGGCCTGCAAGACGTGCTGATGCTCAAGCAGATGCTGCAAAACTCCGAGGGCGACGAACGGCACAAGCGTCTGGAGCATCACAAGCTGGATGCCATGTTGGCGCTTTGCGAAGAAACCCGCTGCCGCCGTCAGACGCTGCTGGCTTATTTCGACGAAGATATGCCTCAACCGTGCGGTCATTGCGATAACTGTGTTGATGGCGTACAGACCTGGGATGCCACGGAGCCTGCACGTCAGGCTTTATCGGCGATCTATCGCACCGGCCAGCGTTATGGCGTGGGTCATCTGGTCGATGTGCTGCTGGGTAAGTCCACCGAGAAGGTGCAGAGCTTTGGTCATCAACACCTCTCGGTATTTGGCGTCGGCAAGGCGCGCGCCGAGGGCGAGTGGCGTTCGTTGTTCCGCCAGCTGGTTGCCCGCGGGCTGGCTGATATCGATCTGGAAGGATACGGCGGCCTGCGTCTGAGTGACACCTGTCGCCCACTGTTGCGGGGCGAGGTGACGCTGGAGTTGCGTCGCGATCTGAAACCGCAGACCGCTGCAAAAAGCAGCTCCGGCAGCCCGGCCAGTCAGCTGGTGCGGGGTGAAGAGCGCGAGCAGTGGGAAGCGTTGCGCGCTCTGCGGCGCAAGCTGGCCGAAGAGCACGGCGTACCGCCTTACGTTATTTTCCCGGATTCGACCTTGCTGGAAATGCTGCGCAGCAAACCGGAAACCATGTCTGACATGGCCCAGGTCAGCGGGGTCGGTGCACGCAAGCTGGAGCGTTACGGTGAGGCCTTCCTTGAAGTACTGGGCGGTGCAGCGCAAGCGCCGAAAGTCGTGGCCGATGTGCGCCACGAACTCATCAGTCTGGCCCGTGCCGGTATGACCCCTGCGCAGATTGCCGGTCAGTTGCAGTGCACCGAGAAGAATGTCTACACCATGCTGGCCGAAGCGATCGGCAAGCAGCAGCTTTCGCTGGAGCAGGCACTGGATTTGCCGGAAGACTTGCTCAGCGAAATCCAGGATGCATTCCTGGATGGCGAGGGCGAGTTACCTCCGGTAGCCGCCATCGCCGAACAGTTCACCGGGCGCGTCCCCGAGGGTGTTCTGTATTGCGTGCGCGCTGCGTTGCAGGCTGAGTTCGAGGTTTGACTTTCTAAGCAGTTACAGCCCGGTGACGCCAGCTTGAATGGGAACCCTGCCTATTTGGGAGCACTGCGTTTCAGGACGTGGGACCGGCTTTAGCCG
>NZ_JACONW010000149.1 GCF_014357575.1 Pseudomonas folii
CCGGCTAAAGCCGGTCCCACGTCAGTGTGGGGGTACGCTCTATCGCGGCTCGACTGACACCAAAGACCGCTCAACCAACCCCTGCGCAATCTCGACCAAGTGCACCACCGAAAACGCCAGGTCGCGTTTCTGGCCGGTGAGTTGGTCGCTGGATTCGTAGGCGGTGGCGGCTGCGCAACGCAGCAGGTCGCTGGCGCGTTGGAGGTCTTGTTCGAGGGTGGTGGGATTTTTTATCAAGATGTAGCTCCTCAATACTCTGGAGCCACCGATTGCCGTTCTCACGCGGAAAGGGTGGCAGCTATGAACAGGGTGAGAAACCGGTGAGGAGCGTCCGGCCAGACCTAGGTCTGCCTGCACACAGCCGCCATATCTGACTGACAGACTGATGCACCTCATTACAACCGAGTTCTCACACCCGACCACTGATTTACAGTGGCGGAGCGCAGGCTAGTTCGGGGAAATGGCAGGCGCAAGCGTGTTTGAGTTTCTAGGAAACTTCACACGGGAGATAGGGACGGGTCATTCGTAATCGTCACATTTTTTGTAGGAAACTACAGGTTTGGTGGCCCTTGCCTTCGCCGCCTGACCATGACCTTTAATACAAAGGGCGATGGCAATCGCGGTGGACAGCCCAAAAAAAATGCCGAAAATTCGCAGTATGTTTTCAGGACCTACCAAGGTCGTCGCCGTACCCACCAAGACAATCAGCGTTAAATTGGCGGCCAACTCCGTCCAGACGAAGATCTTCGCACTGTCCTGCTCATTGAAAATAAGCAAAATCTGCGTTGAAGCGTGCCTGACCAAAAGCAGCGCTGATAAAGACGCCAAAAAACAGAAACTGAGCAACCCTGCAAAGTATCCCGCTTCACCTGGGGTGAGCATAAGCAGATAGACCACTGCACCGGTCATGCATGCGCAGGCCACTAAAAACAAAGTGCTGCTTTTTAGAAGAGACCAGTATCGCACAACGTAACCTGCGCCAGCGTAGGAAATTAAATAGATCCACAGTGATGCTGCCGAGGCTCCCATCCAAGTGACAGTGTCGGGCAGTAGTGCAATCCCTTTGTATTTGTAAATCAAGCCGATTCCATACATAAGTATCACCGATTCAAACACTGTGCCTACGACATAACATGCCCATAGGCCAGGGGCTTTTTTGAACGCATTTAATACAGAGACGGCACCTTGTTTTACTGAATCTGAAATTTGAGGCGGAGCAAGCATCACCGTTCGAAGGTCGCCTCGTGCGAGCAAGATCTGAAAACAGCGACATCCGAACACGATAATGAACATCACATAAATTACCTCTTGGGGTGTCGCAAATAAATGGGACACGCCGACCAGAAACAAGAACAGGCAAGGAAGCCCCAGTCTAATCGCGCCAAAGCCTATCAAGCTGTCCACGAAGTCAGCAGGTTTGCCCAGCTTTGAATAATGCAGTGCACTATAGGCTGGTCTAAATGCTGCCTTCAGAAGGCCAGTCCCCATGGAGTCAAATAGGAAAGACGTAATAATGAGTGACCAACCATAAATGAATGAGCCCGTTGAGACCGCTATTCCGCCAAAGAAAAGACAGCAGCTCATTGCCTTGAAGATGAAGCCAGCATGAGTCGCGCGAATAACCCCAAACTTCGCCACCAAAATGTAGGCTGTCCCAAATTCAACGAGAATTGACAGACCGAGCTGGGTGATAAGCGCATACTCAAGAGCGAAAGCTCCCAAGTGTGGTGTGGTAGCGATTATCGCAAGCTCGATAATCGTCACAGTGATGGCAATCGCAAAGTAAAGAGCGTCCGCACGCTTGACACGAAGATCTACGTTCATTTTCTGACTACTCTATAGGTGCACCCAGCTTCAATATCAAGTTGTTGATATAAAAACGGAGGAGCCGATGCGCGACCATAAAACATAAGCGATAAATAAAAAGATTCCAGATCGTATGGGATTTGGACTGATGTTTCCTCACACACAGCGTCTGTCGAGTAGCGGAATATGCCGAGTCCGTTTCTAAAATCTTCGTAATGAATAAGTTCTGATAAAAAATCATCATCGATCAGTTTAATAACCGTCGCGGCCCTTGTTACTGACGCTTCATAAAGGGTCGTGCAGTGGGCTGCATCAGCAGGAAAGTTATCAAATAGTGGCTGCCAGAGCGATTGGCCGTAGCAGCTGGAAATAAAAGGAATCGAGAAAGGCCAGCGCCGATTTACAAATCTAACAATATCTATAAAGCGACGTGTTGAATCGAAACTCAAGTTTGTATCAGGTCGGTCGCCTGCCGGATTGCCGCGCAAGAGATTGTTGAACGAATAAAAGCTTTCAAATCGCTCGTACATTTCTCGCATCAGTGAAACTCCTTAATTAATGAATTCACTAACAGAAAGTTTTGATGGCGGACGGTGTTGTCGGCTCCTTCCATTTCTAGAAGCACATTGTGTAGGTTTTTCACGTTGTTTATACAGGATTGGGTTATACGGATCATTTCATGGTTATAGTTGTCGGCGTGTTGGTCTAACCAAACTGCTGCACCATTCCATTTCCAATACTTCATCCCTGATAGATGGACTGTTTTAATGTTATTCCAGATGTCGCAGTTCTTGTCTGGCATCCGGCAAGGGATGTTGTGAACCCTGCAATAGCCCAGATAGTGGCCCACATCAAAAGCCATTTGACAACCCGATGAGTCACACACCTGTTTGTAGTATGCCCAGAAACCCATACCTACATCACCACTGTATACAGGAGGACTTTCTATGATTACTCGAATTCCCAATTTTTCTTGGACATAGGCTGCATTGCTCGCTGCTTGGTACAGTGATATTTTGGAAAACCCCGGGTCTGTCTGGTGTGCGCCTAGAAATATATTCTTATAGCGCCATAATCCAAGATCTTCTTCCAAATAAATAAATGGAAAACCTCCCAAGTTTTTCTTTAACGTATAAAGTTCTCCTTTGTCCAGGTCAGCCGAAAGGTTGATGTCAACAGGATGAACGGCCAGAGACAATCCAGTCGCCAGAGCTCGCTCTCCCAATTCAATATCAAAGGACTCATAAAAACGAAGCCCTACACTGAAGTGTCTGACCGAAGCCTCCCATTCCAAATGGTTGTTTTCCAATTTTTCAACAAGCAGTCTCAGATCATCCTGACCTCCGCTTGTACCTATTCTGATATCACTGTTCATAGCGTCTGCCTCAGCGAGTCCTTGCTATTAGTTCACCTCTTCGCCCACCGGAACCTGTGGTCACATGGCTGTGCGTCGTGTCAGTCGGGGTAGGCTCTAGTTCTTCATCCAAGCTCATAGCAATTAGATATCTGTAATCTGAGGGAACTAAATCACGATCAGCGACTCTTGGGTTTCGCGACAGTGACCACAGAATCTTGAACGGCAGGTGAAGTAAGTACACATTAAGAAGCGAGTAGTACGCTCGAGTGTAGTCGTCAGTGCCACTTCTGATCTTTAGAAGATTTTTTGATATCGCAGCTTCCAACCGAGTCAGGTGTTTTTTGGCAAAGCCATCAATGAAAGAGTTATAGATTAGCGAGACTTCATGGTTTTGTATGAAGCGTCGCGAATCTGGCAGTTCATACAGAGGTAGCGTGTATCCTAGCCTTTGCTCTAGCGTTTCTCTCACAGGCGTGCCGGGGTAAAGCATCATGATATTAAAATAGTGATCTAGAGATTCGTGTTCTGTGAGACCGGCGCGAAGAATGAACAACAGGTTTTCCAGTATTTCTCTAGGAGTTTGGTCGTGATAAAACATTATAAAGTCTAGTCCCAGCGCAATACCATTTTCTTGAAGCGCCCGGACCGCGGATATGTTCTTTTCGACAGTTACTTTTTTGTTCATGTAGTCTAATTGGCTCTGAGAGCCCGACTCGATGCCCAACTCCACAAGCCTCAACCCTTGAGTGACTAAGGTAGGCAGTACATCCTTAACTTTTAAGAGATATCCAACAGTCGAAGAGCTGCTCCACGTGACACGTCCTTTAAATAGGCGATCTAGCCCATCGGAGAATTCTAATACTCGATCTTTTCGAACAAAAAAATTCGCATCCATCATGTATATATGTTCGAAGCTGTAAGTTTGGGCCGCTTCCTCAAGCCACTTCAGTAGCGTGCTGGCTTCAGCGGCACGCCACTTGGGCCCATCTTTATCGGCTGCAATAATAGCGCAGAATGAACAGGCCAGCGGACAACCTCTGCTACTGGTGAATGCTATGGCTTTTCTGCGTACACCATCCCGTCTGTCAGTATAATAAAGGCCCTGAATATCACTGGTTGCGTAATCAAGAAGCGGATTTTCCCATTCGCTTGCAGGGAGCTGGTTTTTACATTTATGACTGGTAAGGCATTCGCCATGATCATCTAACCAAACAGCATTTGGAACGGCTTCAAAGTTTAATTTATAAAAGTGGCCTCTCGTGGGTTGGTTTGATAGATCTTGAGCTTGTTTTCTTGTGAACTCTTCAGTCAATAGTAGAGTGGAGTATTCGCCTTCTCCCACCAATGCGACATGATAGGTTTCGCCTGCATACCTCAAAAAGGCTTCTGCGGCTAAGCTGATATGAGGCCCGCCGCAAAATATAAAGATATTCGGTAGATATCCTTTAACCTTTTCCGCCCATTGCTTTGCGGCTATGACATTACTGCTATAGACTGAAAACCCAACCATTTTTGGATCCCAGCTTATCAGGCCAGATAAGCTGCTGGTGTCCACCAGATATAGCTCGGAGTAGTCAAATATTCTTACGTCAATGTTAGGATTTTTTTTGTTCAGGTATGCGGAAATGTTTTGAAGTCCTAATGGCATGACTTTCTGGGGGCCTTCACCGTATGGAAGAGCGACCAGTGCTAATTTAATTCTTGCTGATTCGGTAGTTTGGCTAAGATTGTGGTGTAGTGATGAAGCTGACTTTACCTTTTTCATAGCTTTCAAGACCTTCAGCGATGGTGGCAGGCTCGAAGAAATCAGGGAATTTTGTTAAAATCTCGATTGCAGTTTCTTCATCTGAGAATGAGGACAGATACCACGCTTTATTAAGTTTCAAGCATCCTCTTCCATTGTGAAAAAAAAGTAATCCTAGATTGTCTAATATCCAGATTCCAGGTTTGATCTTCAGATGGCTCATAATTGACTACCGCGATATGAGCGGGCCCGACGACGTCGGGCCGCCATGGTATTTAAAACTCCGGTGCTGTTTTTCCCGCAACAGCTTCATAGTCAGTAAGTATCACGGGATTGTAAGCGGGTAATGGAGTCGCGTTTTCCTCAATGAGGTCCATGTCTTCAAGCTTGTTTTCAGTATTTTCATTCATATGTTTACCTCCGGTTTTTGTGTTAGCCCATATTGGGCTTACATAACGCTAGGCGGCCGTGAGCCCTAAATCAAGATGGATTTACATTTTGCAATATGTATTTCTTTTGTTTAAATTTTTGGGGTTTTGTTTAATGTTGTGAGGGTTTCTAAGTTTTGCCCTTCGATGAATATTGTTTCTTTCAATAAAATTTTTTGAATTTTAAACGATAGGTTTATTGCGCTAAGCGCCATTTTCCCTTTTCTGAGAAGAAGGCCCTTAGCGTACTTTTCTACACTGCGGTTTGCTGCTTGCTGCTTGCTGCTTGCTGATTAAGTTCGTCGCGTCATCTCTTATCCTGAGTGTTCTGCCGTCTCGTGGCGGCAAAACAGGTCTTTTTGCCGCCCGAAGTAGCGGCTGAAACGCAGGCCTGATGTAAAAGCCTCGCGCTGCAATGGCGCGGGGCTTGCGGACTTGAGTTGAAATACTCTCTCTGTAGCGCACGAGCCCCGCGAGGCCGCGATGGCGGTGTATCAGACAGATCGCGATCGCTGCCTCGAGGGGCTCGTGAGCTCCTTCAGAGTCGTCGTATATCATCGACTGCTCTAATGACCTAAAAGACCACTTTGGTTATAGACGAATTTGGCTATTTTATTTTTTGTCATAACCTCCAGCTGCATTTTTCTTATATTGCGTACCGCAGGGGTCATTATAAGAATTTCTGCATCCACTCGTGCTTTCTTGAGGACCATCCCAGCGGCCTGACGCCTCAATAGAGCCTGATGGTGGAATGCGCAGGAGTTCGTAGCTGCGTTTTTCAACGATGTCGAGCAAATACTTCCTCTGGTAGCTGTCACTAAAAAGATAACGTACGCCATCGGTGTTCTTTAGATCAAAACCCTGGAAGTCGTCATCTCGACCGGACATGAAATCATTGGTTTCGAACAGGATTACAGGGGTGCTCTGCGCACCGGCCGAATCGAGACAGCTGTTAAAAGCTGCGGAACGCTCTTTCCCTGAAATCCAGATCTGACTGAAGCTCTCGCCCTCAAACTCAATGTGTCCCGCAGTTTCGGACGGGGAAGTTCTCAACGACTGGACACATTCTTCGACCTTTTCGGTTCCAGCGTCAGCGGCGTTGGCTGAGGTAGAAGCGAGTATTGGTAAGACGGTCATGACCAGACCAAGGTAAAATAATTTTGCAGTGTGCATGAGGCTTCCCCTGTCCATGGATCATCTTGCGATGATGCGTATCGAGTTAGATTCCTGTAAGCCTTAATGGCTTATGAATACTGTGATAGCGGGGGAGATATTTTTCTACTGTCAGAAGTGACAGGTTTTCCGTGATTCCATTACCGGCTGTCTGTATTTGGATGCGCAGCGCCGATGCTCCCAGAGGATGAACCGATAACGTGGGACCGGCCGGGCGGTGTTCCACTTCAGCCGGGAAGGCTGCGTTTCTGACCGTACAAATGCGTCGGCTGTAGCGACCTCTTCCTGGCTAAAGCGGGTTCAACGGGATGAGCGCAATCCCCCTGTGGGAGCGAGGCTTGCCCGCGATTCAGATGCCAGATTTAGCAGGCTCACCGCGTTATCGTTTATCGCGGGCAAGCCCTGCTCCCACCTGGATCGCAGCTTCGCAATTAAATTGTTTCCACGCCAACCAACGATCTTTCAACCAACCCCTGCGCAATCTCGACCAGGTGCACCACCGAAAACGCCAGGTCGCGTTTCTGGCCGGTGAGCTGGTCGCTGGATTCGTAGGCGGTGGCGGCTGCGCAGCGGAGTAGGTCGCTGACGCGTTGGAGGTCTTGTTCGAGTGTGGTTTTCATCACGTTGTTACTCCTGAAAATTCCGGAGCCATCATTTGCCGCTCTCACACAGCAAAGGGGTGGCAGCTATGTACGGGGTGAGAGACCGGCAGGAGCACCCGGCCAGACCGAAGTCTGCCCATACACAGCTGCCATAACGGGCAGGCGGATGCACCTGATACAACCGGGCTCTCACACCCGACCACCGATTCTTCAGTGGCGGAGCGCAGGCTAGTTCCGGGAAATGGCAGGCGCAAGCGGGTTTGAGTTTCTAGGAAACTTCACACGGGAGATAGGGACGAGTCATTCGTAATCGTCACATTTTTTGTAGGAAATCCCCGTCTTGTGGGAGCTGGGCTTGCCCGCGATAAGGCTGAACGCGATTGACTTGATATACGCGGTGCCCTTATCGCGGGCAAGCCCGGCTCCCACAGGTTCTGCGGTGATAGATATACCGAGAAGGCGCCATCTCACCACTCGATTCACCTCAAAAATGAACATCAAGCTGTCATACAGGTCCGTTACTACAATGGGGTAAGGGTGCCGGTCCGGCACAAACGTCTGCAAATGCGACATTTTTTGTTGATCTCTGACCCCTCAGGTCCTACAGTTCGCGCCGAACGTCCATGCTGGAAACGATCCATCCGGCTCAAGTACTGACGACGAGACAGCAAGGCCATAGGGAATGCGCTTCCTGGTGGCCTTTTTGCTTTCGGCGGACATGCCTTGGGAAGTAGGCGAACCAAAGTGGGGATACGGAGGACGTTCATTTGCACCCATTGATTAATGCAGTTTGCCAGTAGGAGTTTCCGCATGCCGATCCAGGTCGAAGACTATTTCCAGCGCGACACCTTCAACAAAATGAAGGCGTTTGCCGACAAGCAAGAAACCCCGTTCGTGGTCATCGATACCGCGATGATCAGTCAGGCCTACGATGACCTGCGCGCAGGTTTCGAATTCGCCAAGGTGTACTACGCCGTCAAAGCCAACCCTGCGGTCGAAATCATCGACCTGCTCAAGGAAAAAGGCTCGAGCTTCGACATCGCCTCGATCTATGAGCTGGACAAGGTCATGGACCGTGGCGTCAGCGCCGACCGTATCAGCTACGGCAACACCATCAAGAAATCCAAAGACATTCGCTACTTCTACGAGAAGGGCGTGCGTCTGTTCTCCACCGACTCCGAAGCTGACCTGCGCAACATCGCCAAGGCCGCGCCGGGCTCGAAAGTCTATGTGCGTATCCTGACCGAAGGCTCGACCACGGCTGACTGGCCTTTATCGCGTAAATTTGGCTGCCAGACCGACATGGCGATGGATCTGCTGATCCTGGCTCGTGATCTGGGTCTGGTGCCTTACGGCCTGTCGTTCCACGTCGGTTCGCAACAGCGCGACATCAGCGTCTGGGACGCAGCGATCGCCAAGGTCAAAGTGATCTTCGAGCGCCTGAAAGAGGAAGACGGCATCGTCCTCAAGCTGATCAACATGGGCGGCGGCTTCCCGGCTAACTACATCACCCGCACCAACAGCCTGGAAACCTACGCTCAAGAAATCATTCGCTACCTGAAAGAAGACTTCGGCGATGATCTGCCGGAAATCATTCTGGAACCAGGTCGTTCGTTGATCGCCAACGCCGGTATTCTGGTCAGCGAAGTGGTGCTGGTGTCGCGTAAATCCCGCACTGCGGTAGAGCGATGGGTGTATACGGATGTGGGTAAGTTCTCCGGCCTGATCGAAACCATGGACGAAGCCATCAAGTTCCCGATCTGGACCGAGAAGAAAGGCGAGATGGAAGAAGTGGTTATCGCCGGTCCGACCTGCGACAGCGCCGACATCATGTACGAAAACTACAAGTATGGCCTGCCGCTGAACCTGGCTATCGGTGACCGCCTGTACTGGCTGTCCACCGGTGCATACACCACCAGCTACAGCGCCGTAGAATTCAATGGCTTCCCGCCGCTGAAGTCGTTCTACGTTTAAGCGTTTTTAGCTGAGTAAGCTTGGCGAATGGAAAACCCGCGAGTGATCGCGGGTTTTTTGTGGACGCTGGTTTATCTGAAGACGTTTTTATTATGGCCTTAGCGTACTTGGCGCTTCAAAGTAGCCCCCGTCGCTGATTCTTAGTAGCTGGTTCCTCGCGTCGTCCAGGATTTCGCGCAGGCGGGTGCAGTAAGCAAGCAGGTTGCTCGCCGCCGGCAAAGCCTCGGGATATTCTGTTCTCAATGATTCAAGACTGCCATTGGCGAGCTCAAGTTGCTTTTGCACTGGCGCGGAAAATGTCGAGTCAGGCCTGCGATGCCAGCCTTCATGAAGTCAGTTGTACGCGGAATAATATCAGTGGCACTTTTCTGAATCAGCTCCATGTCTTTAACAATCTTATAAAGCAGGTTTTCAAAGTGAGTGAGCTTTGCGAGAGGGCATACGTGACATCGTATGTTTGACTGGAAGGGCTGATACCTGGTTTGCCGATCATATTAAACGGCTCCGCATGCAACGCTAGTGTATTTAGATTTTCACGGACACTACCGCGTTAAGTTCTTCCATTTTTTGTGTGTACTTCGATGTCGTCACTTGGTTTTTACAGTATCCGAAGACAGGATTTATTAGGTGCTGAATATATTAAGTATGTCCAGCCCTACAGATTAAACCGAATCGTAGGACCTGCTTTAGCCGAGCGGTCGTTAGTAGGCTCGTCACCTGTCCAGCGTCAGAAATAATGCCCTTGCAGCTAAAGTCGCTCTTACCGTGGACGTCCGCATATCTAGCACTCTTCAAGAACCGGATACAGATGAGAATTCATCCCTTTTAGGCGCATAATGCGCCGCAGTGCGGGTCCATGAGGTCGTAGGGGTGTTGAAGAAGATTCTGTTTCAAGTCCACTGGTTCTTCGGCATCACGGCCGGGCTGGTTCTAGCGTTGATGGGCATCACCGGGGCTATCTATTCCTTCGAGGATGAGATTCTTGAGTGGATCAATCCGGACGCGCTGATCATTGAGGCACGCGGAACGCCCTTGCCGCCGGTTGAACTGGTACGCAAGCTAGAAGCCGACTCGGGGCTGACTGTGGCGATCCTGCGTGTGCAGACCGTCGGTGACAAAGCTGCACAGGTTTATTTCACCCCGCTGCCCGGTGAGCGACGTGGGCCCATGCGCAATTTCAATCCGTACACCGGCGAAGTGACGGGCGAAGCTGCGGGTGCCGGTTTTTTTGACTTCGTTTTGCGGCTGCATCGCTTTCTGGCCATGGGTGAATACGGCAAACAGGTGACGGCAGCCTGTACGCTGATTCTGATTTTCTTCTGCCTGTCCGGGCTCTATCTGCGCTGGCCGCGCAAGGCTCTGAACTGGCGCATCTGGCTGACCATGGACTGGGCCAAAAAAGGTCGCAGCTTCAACTGGGATCTGCATTCGGTGTTCGGTACCTGGTGCCTGCTGTTCTATCTGTTGTTCGCCATTACCGGGTTGAACTGGTCTTACGACTGGTTCAGCAATGGCATGCAAGCCTTGCTCGGTGATGCGCCTGTAGGCGAGCAGCGGCGGGGTGGTGGCATCCGTCCTACGGGGACAAACGAACCGGCACCGAAAGCGGATTATGTCGCGATCTGGAACAGCATTCAGTCGGCGGCCGGTCCAGGATTGGCTGCATACAATATCCGTTTGCCTAACATCGCGGGTCAGCCCGCAACGATTTTCTACCTGCTCAAGGATTCGCCACATCCCCGAGCGCTCAACCAGATCACTCTCGATCCTGCGACAGGCAACGTCAGTGCAGTGTCCCGTTACAGCGAAAAGAGCTTGGGTGCGCAGTTGCTGGTCAGCAATTACAGCCTGCATGTGGGCAGTTATTTCGGCATGCCCGGGCGCATCATCATGACCGTGGCATCGCTGATGATGCCGCTCTTCTTCGTCACGGGCTGGTTGTTGTATCTGGATCGTCGGCGTAAAAAACGTGAAGTTCGTAATGCGCGTGCGGGTGTCGCCAGTCATGCAGAGGGGCCTGCGTGGCTGATCGGTTTTGCCAGTCAAAGCGGTTTCGCCGAACAGTTGGCCTGGCAGACGGCCGGGCAATTGCAGGCGGCCGGGATGCCGGTGAATGTTCAGCGCCTGGCTGATGTCACCGAACAGGACCTGAGCCAAAGCCGCAACGCGCTATTTGTGGTCAGCACGTTCGGCGACGGTGAAGCGCCGGACAGCGCTCGGGGGTTCGAGCGCAAGCTGCTCGGCGCAGGGCTCTCACTGAACAACCTCAATTACGCCGTGCTGGGGCTTGGCGATCGGCAGTATCAACATTTCTGTGCGTTTGCTCATCGCTTGCAGGACTGGTTGAAAGAGCGGGGCGGCCGGTCGCTGTTCCCGTCTGTTGAAGTGGACAGCGCAGACCCACTGGCCTTGCAGCATTGGCAGCAGCAGTTGGCGCAGCTCACTGGCAATACACCGGCTGCGCTCTGGCAGGCTCCGACTTATGACAACTGGACGCTGTCACAGCGCGAATGGCTCAACCCGGGTAGCAGCGGTTCGAAAGTGTTTCTGCTTGGCCTGACACCGCCGCCGTCGATCATGTGGGAGGCGGGCGATCTGGTGGAGGTGATGCCTCGCAACAGCCCAAAGGCCGTCGCAGATTTCCTCGCCGGGCTGGGTATTGTGGTGAGTACACACGTGAATATCGGCGGGTTGGAAGAACCCATTGAAGTGGCACTGGCGAGCCGACAGTTGCCTCATCATCGGGCACATCTGGTCGGGCTGCATGCGCAGGCATTGATCGATGCGCTGGTGCCGTTGACCCCGCGTGAGTACTCCATCGCGTCAATTACCGAGGATGGGGTGCTGGAGTTGATCGTGCGTCAGGAGCTGCATCCCGATGGCACCCTCGGGCTGGGTTCTGGCTGGTTGACCGAGCACGTAGCGCTCGGCCAGGCAGTCAGCCTGCGGGTTCGGCGCAACAGCAGCTTTCATCTGCCGGGTGATTCGCGTCCTTTGATCCTGTTAGGTAATGGCACCGGGCTGGCAGGTTTACGCAGCTTGCTCAAGGCGCGCATCGCGCAGGGGCATACCCGCAACTGGCTGCTGTTTGGCGAGCGGAATCATGCCCATGACTTTCACTGTGGCAGTGAGCTACAGGCGTGGCTGGCGGCAGGAAAACTCACACGGCTGGACCTGGCGTTTTCTCGCGATCAGGCTGAGAAAATCTACGTGCAGGATCGCTTGCTTCAGGCCGCTGACGAGTTAAAAGCGTGGCTCGCCGAAGGGGCAGCGATTTACATCTGCGGCAGCCTTGAAGGCATGGCGGCAGGAGTGGATGCGGCGCTGATTGAAATCCTCGGTGCGCAGGCAGTGGAGGAGTTAATTGAGCAGGGGCGTTATAGAAGGGATGTCTATTGAATGTAAAAGGTGATCCCGGTAGGAGCGAACTTGTTCGCGAGGCGGTGTGCCAGAACTACCGCGTCAGCCCCTCTCGCCAACAAGTTGGCTCCTACCGGGATCTCGATTGCGGCAGTTCAATTGCAGGAGCATTCGGATGTTATTAACGAGTTAAAGCG
>NZ_JACONW010000015.1 GCF_014357575.1 Pseudomonas folii
GGAACCGAGTTTGCTGCGCCACAGCGCGGCATTGAAGACGAGGTGGTCGCTCCTACAAGGATCACGTACATCAGACAACCCTGCGTTGTTTGACAGAAGTAGCCAAAGGCTGCGAACGGTTCTGAACTGTGTCGCGGCCTTTGCCATCTTCGACTCCAGATGACCCAAGCCTGAGAAAATCAGAGCGTAGTGAGAGTGGATATGAGCAAGCGAGCCTTTAACTTCTGCGCAGGTCCTGCTGCGCTTCCTGAAGCTGTTCTGCTGCGTGCCCAGGCGGAACTTCTGGACTGGCATGGCAAAGGCCTGTCCGTCATGGAAATGAGCCATCGCAGTGATGAGTTCACGTCCATCGCCAACAAGGCCGAGCAGGATCTGCGTGACCTGCTGACCATCCCCTCGAACTACAAAGTGTTGTTTCTGCAAGGCGGCGCAAGCCAGCAGTTTGCCCAGATCCCTCTGAATTTGCTGCCTGAAAACGGCTCTGCCGACTATATCGATACCGGTATCTGGTCGCAGAAAGCCATTGAAGAAGCTTCGCGTTATGGTCACGTCAATGTGGCTGCCAGCGCCAAGCCTTACGATTACTTCGCCATTCCGGGCCAGAACGAGTGGAAGCTGTCTGCAGACGCTGCCTACGTTCATTACGCCCCGAATGAAACCATTGGCGGTCTGGAATTCGACTGGATTCCTCAGACCGGTGATGTACCACTGGTGGCGGACATGTCTTCGGACATCCTGTCCCGTCCGGTGGACGTCTCGCGCTTTGGCATGATCTACGCGGGCGCCCAGAAAAACATCGGCCCAAGCGGTATCGTCGTCGTGATCATCCGCGAAGACCTGCTGGGTCGTGCCCGTTCGCTGTGCCCGACCATGCTCAACTACAAGGTCGCGGCCGATAACAGCTCGATGTACAACACGCCGCCGACCCTGGCCTGGTACCTGTCCGGTCTGGTCTTCGAGTGGCTGAAAGAGCAGGGCGGTGTTGAAGCTATCGGCAAGCTCAATGAGGTCAAAAAGCGCACGCTTTACGACTTCATCGATGCCAGCGGCCTGTACAGCAACCCGATCAACAAGTCTGACCGCTCGTGGATGAACGTGCCGTTCCGCCTTGCTGATGATCGTCTGGACAAGCCATTCCTGGCGGGCGCTGATGCGCGCGGGTTGCTCAATCTCAAAGGTCACCGTTCGGTCGGTGGCATGCGTGCCTCTATCTATAATGCCGTGGACATCAACGCGATCAACGCGCTGGTGGCGTACATGGCAGAGTTCGAGAAGGAACACGGCTAATGTCCGAGCAAGAACTCAAGGCGCTGCGCGTCCGCATCGACAGCCTGGACGAAAAAGTCCTGGAATTGATCAGCGAGCGTGCACGCTGTGCCCAGGAAGTAGCACGGGTAAAAATGGCCAATCTGGCTGAAGGCGAAGTGCCGGTGTTTTATCGCCCTGAGCGTGAAGCCCAAGTGCTCAAGCGGGTTATGGAACGCAATCGTGGCCCATTGAGCAACGAAGAGATGGCGCGTCTGTTTCGCGAAATCATGTCTTCGTGCCTGGCGCTGGAGCAGCCGCTGAAGGTTGCTTACCTCGGTCCTGAAGGGACTTTCACTCAGGCTGCAGCCATCAAGCACTTTGGTAATGCAGTTATCAGTCTGCCGATGGCCGCGATTGATGAAGTGTTCCGTGAAGTGGCGGCCGGTGCTGTGAACTTTGGCGTCGTGCCGGTGGAAAACTCCACCGAAGGCGCGGTCAATCACACGCTGGACAGCTTCCTTGAGCATGACATGGTGATCTGTGGCGAAGTTGAGCTGCGTATTCACCATCATCTGTTGATCGGTGAAAACACCAAGACTGAAAGCATCAGCCGCATCTACTCCCACGCTCAGTCGCTGGCTCAGTGCCGCAAGTGGCTGGATGCGCATTACCCGAATGTCGAGCGGATCGCCGTTGCGAGCAACGCCGAAGCCGCCAAGCGCGTGAAAGGTGAGTGGAACTCCGCAGCGATTGCCGGTGATATGAGTGCAAACCTGTACGGTTTGACGCGCATCGCGGAAAAAATCGAAGACCGTCCGGACAACTCAACCCGGTTCCTGATCATCGGCAGTCAGGAAGTGCCGCCAACTGGCGACGACAAGACTTCAATCATCGTATCCATGAGCAACAAGCCGGGCGCTCTGCATGAATTGCTGGTGCCATTCCATGAGAACGGACTGGACCTGACGCGTATCGAGACCCGACCGTCGCGCAGCGGTAAATGGACCTACGTGTTCTTTATCGACTTCGTTGGCCACCATCGCGACCCACTGGTCAAAGCGGTGCTGGAGCGGATCAGTCAGGAAGCGGTGGCGCTCAAGGTGCTGGGTTCTTACCCGAAAGCGGTTCTTTAAAAGAGCAGCTACAGAAGTACTTATTGGCTCGCGTTCCTGACACGGCGCTGTCTTATTGCAAACATTTGAACTGTAGGAGTGAGCTTGCTCGCGATAGCGTCAGTTCAGACGACAAATTCGTCGACCAGGATACCGAATCGCGAGCAAGCTCACTCCTACAGAAATGCAGTTCAATTCAGTAATTTGCATCTTGTTGATAGGAGGTAGCGACACATGACTGGCGACTTCCTCGCACTGGCTCAGCCGGGTGTGCAAAAACTTTCGCCTTATGTTCCGGGTAAGCCTGTGAACGAGTTGGCGCGTGAGTTGGGCATCGATCCCGCAAAGATCATCAAGCTGGCGAGCAACGAAAACCCGCTGGGCCCCAGCCCCAAGGCGCTGACTGCGATTCGCGAAGAGTTGGCCGAACTGACGCGCTACCCGGATGGCAATGGCTTCGAGCTGAAAAAGCGCCTTGCAGAACGTTGTGGTGTGCAGATCGATCAAGTGACGCTGGGCAATGGCTCCAACGACATTCTTGAGTTGGTCGCCCGGGCATACCTGGCACCCGGCCTGAACGCGGTATTCAGCGAATTCGCTTTTGCGGTTTATCCAATTGTTACCCAGGCTATCGGCGCTACTGCGCGCGTCACGCCCGCCAGAGAGTGGGGGCATGATCTGCCTGCAATGCTGGCGGCGATTGATGCCGACACCCGTGTGGTGTTCATCGCCAATCCGAACAACCCGACCGGGGCCTGGTTTGGGCCGGATGCATTGAGCCGCTTTCTTGCCGCTGTGCCTGAACACGTGCTGGTAGTGCTGGACGAAGCCTATATCGAATACGCCCAGGGCGGCGATTTGCCCGATGGCCTCGATTATCTGGCTGAGTACCCGAACCTGCTGGTGTCGCGCACCTTCTCCAAGGCCTACGGTCTCGCGTCATTGCGCGTGGGTTACGGCTTGTCGTCTCCGGCTGTGGCAGACGTGCTGAACCGCGTTCGTCAGCCGTTCAACGTCAACAGTCTTGCCTTGGCCGCCGCATGTGCGGCGCTGGATGACGTTGAATACCTGACTAAAAGTCGCCAGCTGAATGAAGTCGGCATGGAGCAGCTTGAGGGTGGCTTGCGCTTGCTTGGTCTGAGCTGGATTCCCTCCAAAGGCAATTTCATTGCGGTAGACCTGGGGCGTGACAGCGGTCCGGTTTATCAAGGTTTGCTGCGCGAGGGGGTGATTGTTCGCCCCGTCGCTGGCTACGGTATGCCCAATCATTTGCGTGTGAGTATCGGTTTGTTGGAAGAAAACACTCGTTTCCTTGAGGCATTGGCCAGGGTTCTGGCGCGTGATTGATGTCATCTCAGTGAAACCAAACCCACCTATGATTCGGCGCTTGGTGGTAGTCGGGCTTGGCCTGATTGGCGGGTCTTTTGCCAAAGGCATTCGTGAAAGTGGCTTGTGTGGCGAGGTGGTTGGCGTTGATCTCGATCCCCAGTCCCGCAAGCTGGCCGTTGAGCTGGGTGTCGTAGATCGCTGTGAAGCTGATCTGGCTGTGGCGTGCCGTGATGCTGATGTGATTCAGCTCGCTGTGCCGATTCTCGCGATGGAAAAAGTGCTGGCGCTGCTGGCAACCTTCGACCTGGGCGATGCCGTGCTGACGGATGTCGGCAGTGCCAAAGGCAACGTAGTCAACGCCGCGCGTCTGGCTTTCGGCGCAATGCCTGCGCGATTTGTGCCGGGCCATCCGATTGCGGGCTCTGAACAGAGCGGTGTCGAAGCCTCCAATGCGCAGTTGTTCAAACGACACAAAGTAATCCTTACCCCATTGCCCGAGACTGATCCTGAAGCTCTGGCGGTGGTCGATCGACTCTGGTCCGAACTGGGTGCTGACGTGGAACACATGGAGGTCGAACGTCACGATGAGGTGCTGGCCGCAACCAGCCATTTGCCTCATCTATTGGCATTTGGTCTGGTGGACTCGTTGGCCAAGCGTAACGAAAATCTCGACATCTTCAGATACGCGGCCGGTGGCTTTCGCGATTTCACGCGGATTGCGGGCAGCGATCCGGTGATGTGGCACGACATCTTTCTGGCCAACCGTGAGGCTGTGCTGCGCACACTGGATACCTTTCGAACGGATCTGGATGCGCTGCGTGACGCGATGGTCGCGGGTGATGGTCATCAGCTGTTAGGTGTGTTCACTCGTGCGCGGATGGCCCGTGAGCATTTCGGCAAGATCCTTGCTCAGCGTGCCTACGTAGAGCCCGTGGAAGCTGAGGACCTGGTATTTCTCGCCAGTCCTGGCGGCAGCGTTACAGGTCGCATTCGCGTGCCGGGCGACAAATCCATCTCCCATCGCTCCATCATGCTCGGCTCGTTGGCCGAGGGCATCACGGAAGTTGAAGGCTTCCTTGAGGGTGAGGACGCGCTGGCGACGCTGCAAGCGTTCCGTGACATGGGCGTCGTGATCGAAGGCCCGCATCATGGTCGCCTGACGATTCACGGTGTCGGGCTGCACGGGCTCAAATCTGCGCCCGGACCGATTTATCTGGGCAACTCCGGCACGTCCATGCGCTTGCTGGCAGGATTGCTGGCTGCGCAGAGTTTCGACAGCACATTGACCGGCGATGCTTCGCTTTCCCGACGCCCGATGGGCCGAGTGGCTGAGCCGTTGCGGGCAATGGGCGCAGTGATTGAAACCGCCGCCGAGGGACGTCCGCCTTTGAAGATCAAGGGTGGGCGAACGCTCAACGGCATGAACTACGAAATGCCAGTTGCCAGCGCACAGGTCAAATCGTCGCTGTTGCTGGCCGGCCTTTACGCGCAGGGCACTACGACCGTGATCGAGCCTGCTCCGACCCGGGACCACACCGAGCGTATGCTGCGTGGCTTCGGTCATCCGGTATCGGTTGATGGGGCGAAGGTTTCGGTGACGTCTGATTCTGGATTGAAGGCTGCGCGCATTGAAGTACCTGCCGACATTTCGTCTGCTGCATTCTTTATGGTGGCTGCGTCTATTGCCGAAGGCTCTGACCTGGTGCTCGAACATGTCGGCATCAATCCCACGCGCACAGGTGTCATCGACATCCTGCGCCTGATGGGGGCGGACATCACGCTGGATAATCAGCGCGAGGCGGGTGGCGAGCCTGTGGCTGACGTGCGGGTACGCTCGGCGTCACTCAAAGGTATCGAGATCCCGGAAGCGTTGGTGCCGCTGGCCATCGACGAGTTCCCGGTCATCTTCGTGGCCGCCGCCTGTGCGCAGGGGCGTACGGTGTTGCGGGGCGCTCAAGAGTTACGCGTCAAGGAGTCGGATCGTATTCAAGCCATGGCCGACGGTCTGTTAAAGCTGGGCGTCAGTGTCGAGCCTACGCCGGACGGCATTATCATTGACGGCGGTCAGATAGGTGGTGGTGTGGTTGATGCCCAGGGCGATCATCGTATTGCCATGGCTTTCAGTGTTGCGGCGCTGCGTGCACAGGCGCCGATTCAGATCCATGATTGTGCGAACGTCGCTACGTCGTTCCCAAATTTTCTCGCGCTTAGCGCTCAAGTCGGCATGCGTGTAGCGCAAGAGGGGCAGTTGTGAAAATTCAAGCACCGGTAATTACCATTGATGGACCTAGCGGTTCCGGGAAGGGCACAGTTGCAGGGCTGCTGGCTAAACGCCTCGGCTGGAGCCTGCTCGATTCCGGCGCGCTTTATCGCTTGCTGGCGTTCGCCGCCCGCAACCACGGCGTGGACCTGACCAACGAAGAGGCCTTGAAGCTGCTGGCTGCGCATCTGGATGTGCAGTTCGTAAGCGGAACGGCAGGGCAGGAGCAGCGGATCATTCTGGAAGGTGAGGACGTCACTCACTCCATTCGCAATGAGCAGGTCGGCAGCGGCGCTTCGCAGGTGGCTTCATTGCCTGCGGTGCGTGATGCATTGCTGCAACGCCAACGTGCTTTTCAGGAGGAGCCAGGCCTTGTCGCAGACGGTCGCGACATGGGAACCGTCGTGTTTCCGGACGCTCCGCTGAAGATTTTCCTGACCGCCAGCGCCGAGGAACGTGCCCGTCGACGTTACTTGCAGTTGAAGGCCAAGGGGGATGATGTTAGTCTGTCGAGTCTGCTAGATGAGATAAGTGCACGCGACGAGCGTGACACCCAGCGAGCGGTAGCCCCGCTCAAGCCAGCGCACGACGCTATTCAGCTGGATTCCACCGAATTGTCCATCGAGCAGGTGCTGGAACGCATTCTGAGTGAAATCGCGCTTCGCGATATTGCCGGGTGACAAAGAAGCATGTGGGAGACCAGAAATAGTCCCGCAGGCTTTCTTTTACTTGAACGTAACCCACGTTGTCTGGAACGTGGCAGATGGGCGTATCCTTCGCCCTTGATCAACAGGAATTAAAATGAGCGAAAGCTTTGCAGAACTTTTTGAAGAAAGCCTAAAGACCCTCAACCTTCAGGCCGGTTCGATCATCACCGCTATCATCGTTGATATCGATTACCAGGCAGGCTGGGTGACGGTTCACGCCGGTCTGAAATCTGAAGGCCTGATCCCGCTGGAACAGTTCCACAACGACGCTGGCGATCTGACCATCAAGATCGGCGACGAAGTTCACGTTGCTCTGGACGCGGTAGAAGACGGCTTTGGCGAAACCAAGCTGTCCCGCGAAAAAGCCAAGCGTGCCGAGTGCTGGATTGTTCTGGAAGCGGCTTTCGCAGCTGAAGAAGTGGTCAAGGGCGTTATCAACGGTAAGGTTAAAGGCGGCTTCACTGTCGACGTTAACGGCATCCGTGCGTTCCTGCCTGGTTCTTTGGTCGACGTCCGCCCAGTGCGCGACACGACTCACCTGGAAGGCAAAGAGCTCGAGTTCAAGGTCATCAAGCTGGACCAGAAGCGCAACAACGTTGTTGTTTCGCGTCGCAGCGTGCTGGAAGCCGAGAACAGTGCCGAGCGCGAAGCTCTGCTCGAGTCCCTGCAGGAAGGTCAACAAGTCAAAGGTATCGTCAAGAACCTCACCGATTACGGCGCATTCGTCGATCTGGGTGGCGTCGATGGCCTGCTGCACATCACCGACATGGCCTGGAAGCGCATCAAGCATCCATCGGAAATCGTCAATGTTGGCGATGAGATTGATGTAAAAGTGCTGAAGTACGATCGCGAGCGCAATCGTGTTTCCCTGGGTCTGAAGCAACTGGGCGAAGACCCATGGGTTGCTATCAAAGCTCGTTACCCGGAAAGCACTCGCGTAACTGCGCGTGTTACCAACCTGACCGACTACGGCTGCTTCGCAGAGCTGGAAGAAGGCGTGGAAGGCTTGGTACACGTTTCCGAAATGGACTGGACCAACAAAAACATCCACCCTTCGAAAGTCGTACAAGTCGGCGACGAAGTGGAAGTTATGGTTCTGGACATCGACGAAGAGCGTCGTCGTATCTCCCTCGGCATCAAGCAGTGCAAATCTAACCCATGGGAAGATTTCTCTGGCCAGTTCAACAAGGGCGATAAAATCTCCGGCACCATCAAGTCGATCACCGATTTCGGTATCTTCATTGGTCTGGACGGCGGCATCGACGGCCTGGTTCACCTGTCCGACATCTCCTGGAACGAAGTGGGCGAAGAAGCCGTACGTCGCTTCAAGAAGGGCGACGAGCTCGACACCGTGATCCTGTCTGTTGATCCAGAGCGTGAGCGTATCTCGCTGGGTATCAAGCAGCTGGAAAGCGATCCGTTCTCCGAGTACGTCACTGTCAATGACAAAGGCGCAATCGTTCGCGGTATCGTTAAAGAAGTTGACGCCAAAGGCGCCATCATCACCCTGGCCGACGACATCGAAGCTTCCCTGAAAGCCTCCGAAATCAGCCGTGACCGCGTTGAAGACGCGCGTAACGTTCTGAAAGAAGGCGAAGAGATCGAAGCCAAGATCATCAGCGTTGACCGCAAGAGCCGCGTGATCAGCTTGTCCATCAAGTCGAAAGACGTTGAAGACGAGAAAGAAGCGATCCAAAGCCTGCGTAGCAAGCCTGAGACCGCAGAAAACACTGGTCCTACCACTCTTGGTGACCTGTTGCGTGCTCAAATGGAAAAGCAGAACTAAGTTCTGGTTAACCATTAGAAAAAGGGCGACTTCGGTCGCCCTTTTTTGTGGGCGCGATTTGAGGGGATACAAGCTCCAGCACCGATGCTGTCGATGTTTCCCACAAGCTGACCAACGACGTGGGACCGGCTTTAGCCGGGAAAGCGTTATTTCCGACGATCCATTCTTATTGACTGCAACGGCCTCTTCCCGGCTAAAGCCAGTCCTACGACTTCACACCAATACCCAGTATTGCGCATGCCCTGCGGGAAATTCCATGTTTCCACAAGCCTACCAACGACGTGGGACCGGCTTTAGCCGGGAAGGCGTTATTTCCGACGATCCATTCTTATTGACTGCAACGGCCTCTTCCCGGCTAAAGCCAGTCCCACGACTTCACACCAATATCCGGGATTGCGCAGGCCTGCGGGGAATTCGATGTTTCCCCGCAAGCTGACCAACGACGTGGGACCGGCTTTAGCCGGGAAGGCGTTATTTCTGACGACCCATTCATGTTGAATGTAATGGACTGCTCTCGGCTAAACCCGGTCCTGTGGAATAGAGCAGTATATGTGTCTAAGGCCGCTCGCAATGACTGCGCTTCGTTTCAGGGTGTACTGGTTCGCTCAATAACGCATCAAGGCAAATATCCTCAAGACCCTTGTACTGGCCGCATCACTTGTATTCCGCGGCCTGGCGCTCGGCGGTTAATACCCCTCAGTTGTGACCAACTCACATAAGTCAATACTCGGGCTGTTCAAATTCATCTGGTCATGCTAAAACCTTCGGAGCGCTTATCTAGCTGCTTGAAAAAGAAGGGAAAAATATGACGAAGTCGGAGTTGATCGAACGAATTGTCACCCATCAAGGGCTGCTCTCATCCAAAGATGTAGAGTTGGCTATCAAGACCATGCTTGAGCAAATGTCCCAGTGCCTGGCGACAGGTGATCGCATTGAGATACGGGGCTTTGGCAGCTTCTCCCTGCATTACCGTGCTCCACGAGTTGGGCGTAACCCCAAGACCGGTCAGTCGGTCAGCCTTGACGGCAAGTTCGTGCCGCATTTCAAGCCGGGTAAAGAGCTGCGTGATCGCGTAAACGAAGACGAAGAAGAGGGCCTCCTGGCCTCCCGATAGGAGTAACAGATGCGGATGTTCACACGAGTAATTGCGGCCCTGGTCGCGCTGGCGCTTATCGTGTCGACGATCGTTTTTATTCTGGAGAACCAGCAGAAAGTCTCACTGGTCTTTTTGGGTTGGTCTTCGCCTGAGCTGTTTCTCGCGGTACCCGTCATTATTGCGCTGCTCGCGGGCATGCTGATCGGACCCCTCCTGGGGTGGGTCGTCGTACTGCGTAAAAAGCGGAAACTGGACCGTCGCTCAATCTGATCCAAGGCTATCTGCAACCCTGTAGCTACTCTTGATCATCATCAACAAAGCTCTTCAGCGCTGAATCTACGAACGTCGTACTCAGCTGGAAGCTTTGTTCATTCCGTTTATTCCTGCTGACACTGCTCGTAGTCCTCCCCATCAAGTTTTGTGGGAGTCGTTACCTAGTGCCGTCGGAAAAATCCACTGATTACAGTCGCCCAAGCTCTAAAGCCTGCATTTGCTAGGTAATGGCCTCGCGCTGCAGGCTGCTGGGGATATTTTCACGCCAAACCGTTACCCATTTGCGCCCTTGCAAAGGACTCTCAGCGCGGCAGAATGCGGCCGTTTAATCGGTTGGGATTCGACATTACACGCCGGAACGCATGTATTTCGAGTTCAAGCATTAGCTGCGTTTGAGTCAGAGGGTATTCATGAGTTATCCAAAAGTTGTCCATCATGGCGGCGTCCAGAGTGTTACGGGTTCGTGCCATCAGGTGAGCTTTGACGAGCATCACAGCGTGCTGGTTGACTGCGGTTTGCGTGTCGAATCTTCGGAGGTCGCCGGGCCGGGGCGGGATGCGAAGATTGATTTCCCCATAGACACGATAAAAGCCTTGTTGCTGACTCATGTCCATGTGGATCACGTTGGGCGTATCCCTGATCTGCTGGCCGCGGGTTACACCGGTCCGATAATCTGCAGCGAGCCCTCGGCAAAAATGTTGCCGCTCACCCTTGAGGATGCCTGGAAGTATCAGTTTGCTCATGACAGCAAACAGATTGAGCGGTATCTGGCTATTGTCCAGAAGCGGACCATCCCGTTGCCCTTCAATACCTGGCATGTACTGACCGATACCCCGGAACTGGTTGTGAAGGTCAGGCTGCAGCGCGCGGGTCACATACTTGGCTCTGCTTATATCGAGTGCGATGTTCAGTACCCTACGGAGTCGCGACAGAAGCGCATCGTATTCTCCGGCGATCTGGGCTCTCGTCTCAATCCTCTGTTAATCAGCCCTGAGTCACCCGAGCGGGCAGATCTGCTGGTTCTTGAAAGCACCTATGGTGATCGTCTGCACGAGGACCGCGGTAGCCGTCAGACGCGCCTGGAAAAGATCATCGACAAGGCGCTAGCTGATCACGGCACGATCCTCATTCCAGCGTTCAGCATCGGTCGCACCCAGGAGCTGCTGTTTGAGATAGAAGACATCTTGCGCCGCAAAGCACTGATCGAAGACCGCGATCCCGCGTTTGACGCCGTTGATGCTGATGGCCTGCCCATTGATTGGCCGCAATTGCCCGTCATCCTCGATTCACCGCTGGCCAGCCGGTTTACCAAGGTCTACCAGGACTTCAATGGCTACTGGAATACCGCAGCTCAAGAGCGCCTGAGTGAAGGCCGCAACCCTTTGGGGTTCAAGCAACTCATCACAGTCGATAGTCATGACAAGCACCAGATGGTCGTGAACTACCTGTCCAGCACAGGCAGACCGGCAATCGTCATCGCAGGCAGCGGAATGTGCTCAGGTGGGCGGATCGTCAACTACCTGAAGGCCATGCTGGGCGACCCTCGTCACAATGTCGTATTCGTCGGTTATCAGGCCAAAGGGACGCCCGGCGCCGCGATACAGAAATACGGACCGGTAGAGGGTTATGTAGAGCTGGACAAGGAGCGATTCGAGATAAAGGCCGGCATCACCACAGTTGGTGGTTACTCGGCTCATGCTGATCAGTCAGAGTTGGTCAGCTTTGTGACTGGAATGAAGGAGTGGCCTGAGCAAATAACCCTCGTTCACGGAGACGCGAACGCGAAAAAGACGCTGGGTGATGTGCTGGAAAGGAAGTATTCGCTTATGAAGAAGACTATCAAAGTGCATGTTCCACGCTAGTGGTGGTGGGGCAACCCCGATCCGTCTGTGTAACGCAGGTATGCATGTTTGACTTTACGAACCTTGCTCAAGGTTGCTGACTGGCCAGTCGAAAGGTATTCTGCCGCCCTAATTAGCGATCTGATCGTATTTTGAGCGCTTACGTTGAGTCTGCGACGTGCGTACTCGCGGCCGTTGGCTGCGAAACCTCATATCGACGTCAGAGATTTGTCCGGGCGTTATATACGCGGCTCGGGCATTTCAGGCATTTGGCACAGATACTGTTTTGAACTGGCCAAAGTTCGTGTAATCAGGCAGCGTTATTTCATGGATCGGATAGCACGCACGGGGCGAGGCTGTCGAACACTCAGGATACGAATTCGCGTGAAAATTCTAGTCACCGGCGGCGCTGGTTTTATAGGCTCAGCCGTTATTCGCCATATCATTTCCAACACCGCTGATTCCGTTATTAACGTTGATAAGCTCACTTACGCTGGCAACCTGGAGTCGTTGGCGGAAGTTGCTAATGACCCACGCTACACCTTCGAGCGCGTAGATATCTGTGATCGAGTAGAGGTGGAGCGTGTGCTCAATGAGCACCAGCCTGATGCAATCATGCACCTCGCAGCGGAATCTCACGTTGATCGTTCGATTTCTGGCCCCTCCGAATTCGTGCAGACCAACATCATCGGTACATACACGCTGCTGGAAGCTGCACGCCACTACTGGTTGAACATGGAGGAGGGGCGCAAAGCTGATTTCCGCTTCCATCATATCTCTACTGATGAAGTCTATGGCGATCTTGAAGGGCCTGAAGACCTGTTCACTGAAACCACGCCTTATCAGCCGAGCTCGCCGTATTCAGCTAGTAAGGCTAGCTCCGATCACCTGGTTCGGGCATGGAGCAGAACCTACGGTTTGCCGACATTGATAACCAACTGTTCGAACAACTACGGGCCATGTCATTTCCCGGAGAAACTGATCCCGTTGGTCATTCTCAATGCACTCGAAGGGAAGCCGCTGCCTGTGTACGGTAAAGGCAATCAGGTGCGTGACTGGCTCTACGTCGAAGATCATGCGCGGGCGCTGTACAAGGTTGTGACGCAAGGCGTTGTTGGCGAGACTTACAACATTGGGGGGCACAACGAGAAGCAGAACCTGGAGGTCGTACATACCCTCTGTGCGCTGTTGGATGAGCTGTGCCCTGATTCGGCCTACCGCCCTCATGCGAGCCTCATTACCTACGTGCAGGATCGTCCTGGTCACGACCAACGCTATGCGATTGACGCCAGCAAGATCCAGCGTGAACTGGGATGGACTCCCGAGGAGACATTCGAGTCCGGCATCCGTAAAACGGTCGAATGGTATCTGGGCAACTCTGAGTGGGTAGCGCACGTGAAGAGCGGCAGCTACCAGCTATGGATCGATCAGAACTACGCGGAACGTTCCGCAAAGGCTTAATGCTATCCAACGCCGGAACGTTTGGCTTCTTGACTGCTCCTATACTCCACGCCGCGCCCTGATGGGCAGCAGCACCGCACTCCCTTCTGCCCTCTGATTTTAGAAGTTAATTATCCACTTCTGAATCACGGTCAGTTGTCATGGAAGCGTTGCCAGAGCAGCAGCGTGGGGTGATCCGAATTTTTAGGGAATCTACGATAATGACCACGATCAACCGTAAAGGCATCATCCTCGCTGGCGGTTCAGGCACGCGCCTGCATCCACTGACTTTAGGCGTATCCAAGCAGATGCTGCCTATCTACGATAAACCGATGATTTTTTATCCGTTGTCAGTGCTGATGCTGGCCGGCATGCGCGAAATCCTGATCATATCCACACCAGAGGATCTGCCGAGCTTTCGCAAGTTGCTGGGTGATGGCAGCCTTTACGGCATTAAGCTCACGTACGCGGAGCAGCCCACGCCAGATGGCCTGGCCCAGGCATTTATCATCGGTGAAGAATTCATCGGCAGCGATCCTTGCTGCCTGATTCTGGGCGACAACATTTTTTATGGTCAGCACTTCTCAGACAACCTGCGCGCCGCCAGCGAGCAAACCACAGGCGCCACTGTGTTCGGCTACCACGTAGCGGACCCCGAGCGTTTTGGTGTCGTTGAATTTGATTCGACCGGACGCGCACTGAGTATCGAAGAAAAGCCTGCCAATCCGAAGTCCAGCTACGCCGTGACCGGTTTGTATTTCTACGACAACACCGTTGTGGATATTGCTAAGAACATCAAGCCTTCCGAGCGTGGGGAGCTTGAAATTACTGACGTCAACCGTGCTTACCTTGAACAGAAAACCCTGACGGTACAGATGCTGGGCCGTGGTTTCGCTTGGCTGGATACCGGTACCCATGAGTCCTTGCTGGAGGCCAGTCATTTCGTGCATACCATCGAGCACCGTCAAGGGCTGAAAGTAGCATGCCTTGAAGAGATCGCTTTCCACGCAGGCTGGATCAGCGCTGATCAGCTCCGCGCTCAAGGTGAGAAGCTGAAGAAGACGGGTTATGGGCAGTATCTTCTGAAGGTATTAGAGGAAGATCGTCGTTAAGGCGCTGTGAGTATAGTCTCGCTGTTGTTCTGATTGATTGCACATAATGGTACTCATATTCATTGATCGTGCGGTCCAGTACCATTGGTATGGATCGCAGTCCTTGGAGTTTTTGTTGGGACCTCATTTTCTAGCCCTGCTTCTATAGCAAAGCGACTAAATCACGCTGCTGGAAAAACAACCGTGCAGTCTCTCACTTTTACTCTCACGTTTATTAATGAGATGCTCTGAAAAGCCCGATAGCATACGATGCTAATATTTTATTTCATGTGTTTTGACATTATGGCTGGCCAGTTTCCAGCGGTTCCGTCAGTAAGAGTGGTCAATGTGAGCCACTTCTTGTCCTTTGGTTGATAATGAGACCGCAAAAATGGGTAGTCCGCAATGCTAGCTGTAGGTACACCACATCCATTTAGAGTTATAAAACTATTGGGTGAAAAATCTACGCTGGTATCTTTCATCTCTGCTTTTATTATCTTCTTTTGTGCTCAACTGATATTAGATGCTCGCGATTTTAGAGGTGACGCAAGACTTTACTGGTCTCTGAGTGCCGATTTGCTGCAGTTTGACTATCCACAGACTATCAGGGGATATTTTTACCCCTTGGTGCTTGTGCCGTTCCGCTTCCTATTCGATTTTTCCGAATCAGTCGGGCTATTTTCGCTAAAGATTGGACAATCGGTCGCGTATGGATACTTATTTTCCATAGCTTTACCGAATTTGTATCATTCGGTCTTTGGAGGCACTTTATCTACGCTACGGCGAATAATCCCACCAATTTTGGTAGCTTTGATATTTCCCGGGCTTGTCTCCTATCCACTAAGTGATGCTCCCGCATTCGGGATGTTGGTGGCATCGGCCGTAATGGTTGTAAAGGCATTAGCTTCCCAATCGATCATGAGGTCGTTCTCATATATTCTGATAGCCGGGCTGCTTTCGTATTTTTCTTACAACACTCGAACTATATATATCTTCTCGGTCATCGCTTTAGCGCTGTTAGTTTTGGTGTTTTTTATAAGAGGCCCCCTGTATAAACTTATCGCTGTGTTCATATTTTTTGCAGGTGTGTCGCTGGGGTCTGCTCCTCAGATGGCAATAAACTACAGATACAGTAAGACGTTTTCCCCATTTGTTGAAACCGACCTCGGTGGTGGCTCTCTCTTCGTCCATCAGTTGGCTTGGGGCATGATAGTGGATAGGTACGAGACCTACATCGAGCCAGGAGCTGTGCGGGGTACTCCTGTGTTCTACGCAAATAAGGCTGGGGCAGAGATACTTCGGAATCATGGCGGTTTTGATTCTTTGTCGATTTCCCGATTTCTTGAAATGATGATTGAGCATCCATTGGTATTTTCTGGGATTTATGTCCGTCACATAGCATCAGGTCTCGATGCCCGAGATGGGGAAGTCTATACACAACGACCTTCTGCTGAAAAGTCTACGCGATCATTAATGTATTTGTTTATTGTTATTTTTGGTCTTTCTCAGCTAGCGATTTCTTTTATATTCAAAGGTTATAATAACTTTGTGAGAAAGTTTTTATTTGGAATAGTCCTTCTGCTTCCCAGTGTGGCGATAATTCCAGGGGCTATTGAAACCAGATTTTTCTTTCCTGTATATTGTTTAGCTTATTGTGCCATCTCGTTAGAAAATATTGTTAGGTCAAAATTTATTTTGCAAATGCTAGTCGTAGTGCTGTTTGTTATTCCTGTATATGCATTTGTCCAGCACTCGATCAAAAGTCCTATCTACCAGCGACCAGAATCCTATTTGATAGTACCCATCAACTCGCCCGAGTGAAAATGATTTAAAGTTGCGAGACTGAATGTTAGGGCCGGAAACGGCTCGGACGGCTCGTATAGAAGGCAGGGACACCGATAATCAGTAGACCAAAGCGTTTAGCATTCAAACGATTTATGGAAGTTGACTTGCATAAATCTGAGAACTAAATTTTGCTTAGCGAATACTAAAAGTGGATGTTCTACTAATAGAGCAACGTGCCCGCCAACCACCAGCCATTTTATCAGCTAATGCCAGACAAAAAGGTGTAAGTGAGTAGCCACTTCCAACCGATCGCTCTACACATTGGCGTGTGGGTGTTTTCAATCAACGTCTCGCAGTCGAGCATAAATCAAGATAACGTTAGTGTAAGTGAAGTCGCGGTGCATGCGGCGATTATGGGATTGGAAGACTTATGTGACTTGATGCAAAGTTACGGATTGGCTAATAAGGCATCAAGTATTAACTTTATCGTGTGAATATGAGGCATAATCTTAGATATGTGCGATTCAGATAAAGTATTGTAGTTGCGCTGCTGCTGTTGTTGTTGGCTATCCAAGTGGCGTGACGGCCACTATGACATTCGGGGGAAATAGTGTTGAGAGCGATATAAGCTCGAAATTCAGGGAAGGTTATTCAAATATTAATAAAGGCAATGTTCGCTTAAAGTTAAGGGGGATGATCTCATTTGATCGATTCAAACGTGATTGTCCGACCGCGTTTATTTGCTGTATGGTAAAAGTTTTTGCAACTTTGGCTTAAGGATCATATCCTGCGGCTGAAAAGATCGGCATCTCAAACCGAAAGCCGTTACGGATAGTTTGAGATGCCGCCGATAATACACTTGCCAAGTATAGCCAGTGGCTCGCTGATCCTTGGGCAAAATCAGCTGCAGGCCGCTTCAAAGGGGTAAATTTGCATGCTCTCAGAGAGTATATAATACTTGTAATCGCATTTGGATAAGTTGTCAGGGTTATCTAGAATTAAGCTAAACCCGGAGCGTTCAGAGCGTGGCAAGCCAAGTATCTTCTTTACATCAGACCGCAGGCCGTCAATACGTGTTACCGATATAACTTCACCGGACTTAACGATTAGCAGATACTGCTGAGATTGTTCAGATTTTTCGTCTACATATCCCCAGCCTGAGACAATAGTGGTTGAACCCTGCGCAGAAAAAGAATCAATATAGCCATGAGCCTGAGTTAAAGCTCCCGAGAGACGTAGAGCACCGCCATCGTTGGTCATCTGTAGGCTTTTTTTGATTACTGCTACACTTAGTCCTGTAGTAGCAGTATAAGCTTGAGTTAAAGCTCCCTCAGTAATGTTATCAATAGCGGTAACCAAGGGGGTAACGATAAAATTGTTATTTTCTTTAAGGTTTTTGCTAACTGCCATGATGTTTGCTGTTAGCAACCATGTCGTTATAACCACTAGAAAAATATTCACAATTTTTGGAGCATTCATTATGCATGCTCCGAGACGGATAGTTTTGACTTCATAGTAAATGCCCTACACGTCAGAGCTAGCATGTAAGCCATAAAGGGAATAGTCACGAATAGATATCTGCCCTGCGGCTGAGGCATTGCGAGCTGAGAACCTATAATGCTTAAGATCACTATCGAAGGTATCATGCCTAGTATCATTATTAAAGGTAATGCATGCTCCAGATAAAAATCTTTCTTTTCAAGTTTTTTATAGCTGAAGATAGTAGAGAGAAGCGCTGTTGCGATTGCCGTGCAGCCAACCACCTCGGCGATCATATATTGCCATGACTGAATATAGATATTCATCCATCCCGTGACGGAGAAATAGCTCATCGCGGACATACGAAGCCAAGGGGCGAGCGTTTGAAAGTTGATCAGTTTATCACCGCATATCAGATAGCATGTGCCGGCAGTTGAGCCCGGATCGTTTCGATGCATTTCGACAAATGCAACTTGACCTGATACTCCAGTGATTTCACCAAAAGTGCTATAGGTAAATATGAGCATCGGCGCCGCTACTATTAGGGCTGATGCCAGCAAAGCGGCCATTAATTTTAAATTGATCCCCTTAAAATATAGCCTGGAAATTATAATGGCGACGATAAAGACAATGCTCGGTAAAAAATATAGCTTGGCAAGTAAAAGTAGGCCAACGCAAGCTCCTAGCTGTATCGCATTATTGAGTGTTGGCCTGCTATTTAGATCTAAAAGTGCCGCCAAACTCATAGCTATTACGGTGATGCCATATGCGTCACTATTAAAGTAAGAAAAAATAAAGCTAACTTGTGGTATTAACGATACTACAACAGCAATTAGAGCGGACGTGCGCGGCAGGAGTTCGTGGGCGCGCGCTATTCTGTAAAGTGCGGTGATGAACAGTCCAGCCAAAGTCCAGTTAAATATTCTCGCACCAAGATACAGTAGATTCTCAGGTAACAGATATGAAGCAATTGTCGTTGTGATCAAACCGCCAACAACATGTGGGAAAGGTAAGCCGTGATACCAGAACGAACCGGCTCGCCATGTGTGATGTGTCAATTCGCCTGAAAAGGCTTGTGGTGTGTTTATAGTGGTTGGGAATTCATGCAGCGTGAAAATGTAGTCCAGAAGATAAAAGTGGGTGGACTCATCAGGTGCCCCACTGAATGGAATAGTGAAAGACCAGATAATCACCAGTAATATGTAGCTCACCCCCAGCATTATCTTGTAACGCGCATCCTGTTGTGTAGCTGCCACACTCGTCAGGATGGCATTGTCTGTTCTATGTGGGGTTGCAATCATTTAGTGTACCATCTCGTTAAGTTTCTGGCTCTCGCCCCGCTGATTCTTTAGCCTCTATCATCTCTGCAAGGGGGAGCGTCTCTCTTTCGCATGAACTGATACGTTGCAAGAATTCATGAATTCGTGAACGTAAGAACATAGTAGCAAGGCCCCAAACTCCCCCGCGAGCTACATACTTCCTTTTCCGAGTTATTCAGATGCGCTCCACTTTTTTGGGCGAGAATAGCAGCTTTGAAAGGGAGTACGTGATTGGGATCGTTAGAATAATTGATGCCAAGGGGGCCAGCATTGCATTTAGATCAAGCTTCTCAACCCACAGCCAGATAATCATAAGGCTCGCGAGGTATTGAATCAGATATATGAAAGGAAACAGGATAGCTGCTTTCGCACCTCTGTGACTTTGAAAAACAAAGTAGCGGTTCAGTACAAATGCGAGCAGGATACCGAAGCCATAAGCAATGCTATACGCTACGGCATAACTAAACATCTGAAGCATTAAAAGGTAGACGAGGTAGGTTACGGCGGTATTAACTCCGCCAGACATCAAAAAACGGAGGAAGCTGATCTGACTCAGCTTCCCGAAAGCACCGCTGATCTTCACAATTGGTATTTTTTCAATGCAACGAACTCGTCATAGTTGCGTATATAGTCTGACGAGTCGTAGTAGTGGGATGCGAAGACTAGA
Organism: Pseudomonas folii; assembly: GCF_014357575.1. Taxonomy (GTDB): domain Bacteria; phylum Pseudomonadota; class Gammaproteobacteria; order Pseudomonadales; family Pseudomonadaceae; genus Aquipseudomonas; species Aquipseudomonas folii. Next base: position 19,434 of record NZ_JACONW010000015.1, read on the forward strand.
AGCACGGCATCACTTGAATATCGATACTGGATGCCCCAAGTCATCGGCGGCAGGTGGATGCCGACGTTGGGTTTATCCAGAATGAACTCCTCCCGATTGGTGCCGTCGTCTGCGACTACGTGGACTGTTCCCTTAACCGCGATGAGAAATTGGTGGCAAACACGATGAGCATGCTCTCCACGTGTTTCCGCAGTGGGTACGTCATACACGAGAAAATATCGTTCAGCCTTGAAAGGTATTGAGCGGTCAAATTCACCCACAGACAAGCTGCCGCGTATATCGGTGACTTCCGTCAGTGAGTTCAGTGTCACACCCGAAACAGAGGTGTTCTGTGACGACTGATTAGCTGGCGCGGAAGTGTCTTGTTTGGTAGTGCCAGGCTTGGCATTAACGTAGCCTATGATTTTTGCGGGGTTCCCCACCACAATCGCGTTAGGGGGTACTGACCGGGTTACTACCGCACCTGCGCCCACCATCGCGTTGGTATCAATGGTGATCCCGGGCAAGATAGTGCAATTAGCGCCAAGCGAAGCGCCTTTGCGTATCACTGTTCTTGAGAAGGTTTCCGGGTATACCTTGCTTCTCGGAAAGCGATCATTGGTGAATGTGACGTTCGGACCGATGAAGACATCGTCTTCGATTTCAATCCCGTCCCAGATCTGCACACCGCACTTGATGGTTACACGATTGCCAATGATCACGTCGTTCTCGATGAAGACCTGATCACAGACATTGCACTCTTCGCCTAGCTTTGCAGACGGCAAAATATGAGCGAACGCCCAGACTCGTGTTCCCTTGCCAATATTCTTGCTCTCACACAGAGCATGGGAATGGACGAAAAAATCACGCGCCAACTCAGTCATTGCTTAACCCCATAACTCTCTACGCGCATTGGAATAGCCAATGGGCGATTTTTAGTATTCTCGTAAGTCCGCCAAGCATACGACCCTACGATTCCCAGCCCCATGAGGTTTGCACACCCCAGGAAGGTAGTGGTCAGCATGATCATTGCATAACCCGGCACTTCGATCATTCCGTTTAATTTCGCGATGGCCACAATTATCCCCATCATTGCTGCCAAACCTGCACCTACGCCGCCTACACGGATCAGAAGACGAATCGGGAGGTCGGTGAATGAGAAGACACTGTCCATCAAATAATTAACCTTCTTGCGGAAGGTCCACGCGGATGTGCCATGTTCGCGCTCATTGCGCGAATAGGTGATGCATTTGCGCCGATAACCCAGCCAGAAGATCTGAGCAATCAATGAACTATGACGTTCGTCCAGCGTTAGCAGAGTGTCCCGGAACGCGACATTGCAGCCGAACATATCGACGCCCCCAGGAGGAATCTCAGGGACGACATAGCGGCGATAAAAGCCCCAGAAAATGCGCGATGCAGTTCGCGATAATAAAGGGTCTTTGCGGCCTTCACGAGCGCCAACGACTACGTCTACAGGTTCAGTGCGCAGGATTCGATCCATCTCTGCGACGAGCGACGGAGGTTCTTGCAGATCCGCGGCCATCACAGCGAAACGGCTACCGGTCCCATGTTGAAGGCCAGTACGGATCGCCATGAACGAGCCAAAATTGCGCGAAAGCAGTATGAGCTTTGATACAAAGCTCTGCGTGGGTAAGGCGCTGCTCAGCAGCTCAAAACACCGGTCGGGACTGCCGTCCACGACAAACACTACCTCAAGCTCACCGTCGAGTTGGGTGTTCAGCCCCGTAACCGCCTTAAGCAGGTCCGGGATTGATCCTTCATTTTTGTATACCGGTATGACGAGGGTGAGCAAGCTTATCTCCTTATGAAAAATACTTTGTGACCGCAGCGATAACTCGGTCCACTTCCTCATCAGTGAGGCCAGGGAAGCAAGGCAGCGATATTACCTGATCACACGCTTTTTCGGTAACAGGCAGATCAAAGCTAACTGGATACGCAGGCTGATGATGGTCCGAAATGGGGTAGTGTATGTCGGTAGTTACCCCTTGATCTTTCAGGAACGCTGAAAATTTTGCGCGATCATCGGTGCGCACCACATACAGGTGGGCCACGTAGTCCACATCTACTGAGTGTGGGAGCTGCAAAGGCAGCTTGGAAAACGCATTATTGTAACGCTGCGCTATTGAGCGACGTTGCTCGTTGCACTTGTCTAGCAGTGGCAACTTAAGCCGAAGTACGGCGGCCTGAATCTCGTCCAGACGGCTATTTCGTCCTCCTGGGATTGCCACGGTGTACTTCGAAGACCAACCGTACTGGCGCAATTGACGTATGGTTGAGGCTAACTGCTCATCGTCAGTCACGATCGCGCCTCCGTCGCCTAAGGCTCCCAGATTTTTGGTCGGATAGAAACTAAAGCATGCGACTGTGCCGAAGCTGCCTGCTTGTTTTCCGTCCTTACGGGCCCCGTGAGACTGAGCGCAGTCTTCTAATACCGGTATGTTCGCGGCGGTGCTTATTCTGACAATCTCTTCAATGTTCGCCAATTGGCCGTACAAGTGAGTAACAATAATTGCATCAGGTTTCTGACTTATAGCTTCGCTCAACGCTACAGGACACATTGTTAGTGATTGGGGGTCAATATCAACGTAGATGGGAGACGCACCCAAGGCATGAATAGCGGTGCTCCCATAAAATCCTGCGTTGGCTACGGCCACTACTTTGGACGTCTCGTCGATGCCCAAGGCTTTGAGCGCAAGCTCAAGTGCATCGGAACCATTGGCCACTGACACGCAGTGTTTGGCGTTCAAGTATTCGGCAAACTCAGTTTCAAAGCCGTTTACTTCTTCACCCATCACATACCAGTGGCGCGACAAAACATTGCCAATTGCGCTCATCAAGTCAATACCATGATTGACCTTGACAGCCGAAAAAAGTGGAATTGTAGTGTTCATGTTCATCTCCTGAAAAATTAACGTGCTGTCGCTGCCCGGCATCTAATTTCTAGATCATCTATTGTGAATTTCTGAGGCTCAGTGACTGGGTCGAACCTTATTTCGTTCTTGAAGCCGCTGGAGCTATTTAAATCAAATTGGAGTAACTGTGATGTAGCCTGATTATGGATAGCCACGGTTTGCGAGTTCTCCTGCGCGTAGCCACTTGATTCTTTTGTTAGAAAAAACACTTGGGCCAAACTATCTGTCGTGCTTCGAATTTTTGCCACCACTGTCAAGTGGCTGCAGTTTTCAATGCTGGAATTACCTGTTAGCGGTAAAATCATCATTGGATCATTGCCTGAAAGATAGGAAAGTTCGGTGCCCGTTCCTGGTATGGTGGACATGTTGACGAGTTTAATATTTGCTAACTGATTGCTTAACCTGAAGAGGGGAGCCGGGTTATCCGTGCCAAGAGCAATAGGAAGGAACGGTATGATGCGCGAGAAGGACGCTCCAGCAGAGAGACCGTTATGCAAGCCCTTTCTGAGATCCGATAAGTATATTGTTTCACAATTTATAGCTTCCCCCGTTTGAAATTTCGGAAGGATGCAGGTTAGACCGGTGGTTCTGTAGTTTAGAGTCGCTCGGTAAAACGCAGGGTGGGCCATCAAGGGTGTATACATGATCGCACCCACTAACAAAGCGGCTATCATCGCAGAAAAAATCGCGGTACCTTTATGGCTCCACTGATCTGGAATTGCCTTCATGATTGAGAGTGCTAGCCAAGGCCATAATAAAGTCACCCAGATGAAATGAAATCGCTGAAATCCCGCTGCGAAAATATCCAATGGTTCATTCATGTTATCTGGCCGTAAATTGGTTCGGCCTGCTGAGATCAGCAAAAGGTACACGAAGACGGTTGTAATCAACGCCACAAAAATAGCGATATTTTTGTTTTCCTGGTCGGTCGTCTCATTCTTGTAAACTTTCACAAGTCCGCGAACTGCCATGATGCCCGTCAACAAAACGACCAGCACAGTGATAACCAAGGACAGCTTCAGATGTCCCGCAGGTAACATTAATGATCTTGCAATTTTGCCAAGGAAAAATAACCAGAAATCTATCTGCCATGGGAAAGCCATCGGCGCATCGGCTCGATGTGTACCATGCTGTATTCCTATGATAACCCACGCCTGCGCCGCCGTCGTTATAGCGGTGCCTGGAAGCATGGCTATTATCATCCACCTAAGTCTTACTTTTAAGGGGGTGGATATAAGGTATTGCATTAGTGTAAAGGTTAAAAGCACTGTCAGATTAGCGAATGCCCCGCTGATATATGAAAAGCCTGACAAAAATGTCATCGCCACAACCAAAGGAATTGCTCGCTTTAATCGCAGGTTTTCTGAAAAGGTAATCATTAAGATTGCGAGAGAAAATACAATAGGTAAGCCTTGGTGGTACGCAAGGTTTGACCATCCCCAGTAAGTGTCTGGCTGCACAAAAAATATGGTTATTGCAAATGATGCGGCAATTATGGTTGGGTTGTCAGTACTTTTTTTAATTAGCTTCCATTGCAGGGTTAGTACGCTTCCCAACACGGCAGTAAGTGATAAAAGCTGATAAACAACGGTGTTGCCGTTAAATAATCTGAAATTTAGTGAGTCTAGAAAGAGGCCCACGGCGTAAATGGTGTCATTTACAGGTGTAAAGAGATAACCAATGGCGAGGCGGCCCATGTCGTTGTGATCGTACTGGCGCCAGTCGTCGTAGAGGGGGATGTCCATACCATACTTCAGCCACGAGCCAATGTTCAATGCCAGACTTATAACCGGTATAGCGATTAAAAATATAGTTACGAGTCTAAGGACTACGCTTCTGCGGTTATTTTCTTTATGGCTAATAGTATCGTTCACTGACTAATTCCGTTTCGCAATTTCTGATTTTCAGTCCTATAACTCATCAGGGTGCACTACGGGCGGCTGCGTATGCACTGCCCCCCGTAGCGGCGCTTCAAACCCTGCTGATCCGAGGAACCGAGGCTATGCCAAAATCCTCTGTCTCAAAGCTCAAGTTCGGATTATAAACCGGATCCCATGCAATGATGTCCTTCCACTTTTGCTGCATGTAATGCACCTCACTCATAAACCGCTCGCGTTTATCCGGAGTGTCTTCTACCCCTCTCGTCGCGGATTCATGATGATAGAGGTCGGCATTGGGCGTCCAGATGTTCTGGTAACCAGCCCCTTTGATCTTGAGGCAAAGGTCCACGTCGTTGAACGCGATTTTCAGCTCGTTTTCATTTAGCCCGCCAACCTCTTGGAACACTGCCTTGCGAACGACCAGGCACGCAGCGGTCACGGCAGACATGCCTTGTATGAGAGAGGCACGACCGAAATATCCGTGGTGTCCCCGAGGCATGTGTTTGTGAGCGTGCCCCGCGAGGGTCAGCGGACCCATAATAATGCCGCCGTGTTGCAGAGTATCATCCGGATACCATAGACGTGCGCCTACAGCACCTGCACCGGGCTGTAGCGCAAGGGAGACCATTTCACCGAGCCATTCAGCGTTGATTACCTCGATATCGTTGTTGACCAAGCCAATCAGTTCGCCGTTGGCTACTGCAACTGCCCGGTTATTCAGTGCCGAGTAATTGAATGGGCCATCGTCACGAATCACCCGAATGTTAGATTGCTGATCCAATTCACTGAAATAGTTGAGGCTTTCTACTTCGTCCGAACCATTGTCAACGAGAATAATTTCATAGTTCTTATAGGCGGTTTTTTGAACAATGCTGTCGATGCATTGCTTGACCAGCCCGTGCGCATTGCGCGTCGGAATAATCAGACTTACCAGCGGTTCGGCCGGTGGCAGGTCGTAGTGGACGCGGTACATGCCGAAGTCCAGAAGTTCAGTATTTCCAGCTACGCCAATACGTTGCAGATGCTCGTCCAGTGCCTTTTGGCCTGCCAGCTGCGCGTAGGGTTTCTCACCCGGTGACAGGGCAGTGCTACCAGCGTGAATGCGCCAGTGATAAAGGACGCGGGGGATATGTACAATTTGTTCGTCTTTGACCTTTTCGACGCAACGCAGTGCGAGGTCGTAGTCCTGAGAACCCTCCATACCTAAGCGGAAGCGCCCAACCTGTTCAACCAGATCACGGCGATAAGCGCCCAGGTGGCTGATCATATTGTGAGAGCGGAAGAGGTACATATTCCAGTCTGTTTTGAAATAAGGCGCGGACCGGTTGCCGTGAACGTCGATTTTATCTTCGTCGGAGTAAATCAGCGCCACCCCCGGATTTTCCACGACTGTGCGGGCTATCCAGTAGAGGGCATGCTCGGGCAGAAGGTCATCGTTATCCATAAGTGCCACATACTCCCCTTTGGCAATATCAAGGGTGGAGTTGGTAGCGTTGCAGATATGACCGTTCTTTTCACGGTACACAACGTTGATGCGTTTGTCCGTCTTGCTCAGGCGTTTAAGACAAGCCTTCACTTGCGGGTTGGTCGAAGCGTCGTCTGCGATGCACAACTGCCAGTTGGTATAAAGCTGGGTCTGCACACTCTTGACTGCTTCTTCGAGCATCTCAAGTGGTGGGTTGTAGACAGGCATCAAAATTGAAATCAGTGGTGCATTATGCCATTGCGCAATATCAGTACGCGCTTTGTCTCTGTCTTCATTTGTAAGGGTGTCAAAAGCCCTCACCCATGCGGCGTAGCCTTCTTCTGGCGTTTCGTCCAGGTTGTTGGCTGTCGCAGTCTGACCGTAGCCGATGCGTGAATTCAGAATTCTGGCTTTAAGCTCTGAAATCCCACCAGACCGAAGTGTCTTCAGGGCTTTTTTCAGCGCGTTACTTAGGCCACCATTACGCTGAACTATGCTTCTTAGCAATGTTGTAGCGCGTTTCGCCATTCGCAAAGCCCGAGCTGCAGAGCGTAGCGGCCGGGTTATCTTGAAACTCAGGGATGAATGCCACGCGATGGCCTGCAAATTCAGATTATGGATGTGCGTGTCTTTCTCGGCCAATTGCCTGGCGTGGTCACTGATAAGGTTCTGTATGTGCACCTCCTTATCATTCAACTGGCCTAGGTGAGTCTCACTGATGCTTAGCACCTGGTCTTCCATGATTTTTTTCTGAAGAGCCTGCTCCAGTTGCGTGGCTTTTAGATTCAGCTCTTCCTGCATTTTAAGCGCTTGGTCATTATGCTCTCTGCAAGCTTCAATCTCTTCTGCCGCTTCCTTGAGTCGTGCCTCTTTGTCTGTGAGAAGGTGGTTGAGCTTCTTGTTGATGCCCAGTAGAAGTTGCAGAGGCTCATGCATAATTTCTTGGGGGGCAATCTGGCTATCCAGCTTCAGTTCCTGAGCTACACGCTCGTCAGTATGAAGTACGATCTCCAGCTCCAGTGCAAACTGCGCATTGGTTTGCAGATTCGTCAAATCTACCGGCAGCTGAAAGCTAGGATCGTCGTCCATGCTCAGCAAAAAACCGGAGCAATCAGGACGAGCTAACTGCAGCAGGCCGGAGGTATTACGCAGCTCATCCAATCGCCCGCTCCATGTCCAGACTACCTGGCCATTGCTTAACAAACGCATATGATTGATGGAAAAAGATATGCGGGTATCGACCGGATCTATCCTGATATGCTTCGGCACCTGCTCAAAGTCCGGGAAGTCAAAACTGATAGTCTGAACTCCAGGAGCAATTTTTATTGCTTCAGTAGATTCTTCAGAAAAATTACCGTGCTCATCACTATAGTAAATTTTCGCCTGCATATCAGCGCGACCGGACTGTTTTTTCTGGTTGATAGGCTCATCAGGCGCCCAGTTCAGAAATGTTTCGGCAGATCTGCCTGTCACTTGCTCTTGGAATTGAGCTTCTGTGGCAATGTAACCATCGAGCTCGGTGCTCGTAACCTGTAGACCACCGCTGCCAAAAATTTCGATGATGAATTGACGACGGCTGTAAGGCACTGAGCTTGTAACCTCTGGGGTTGCCGAAGCGATCAGAAGTAGCAGCGCTCTCATGAGCAGGTGACCCAGAGGTAATCCCGAGGTCATCTCCCACTCTATATCAATCAGTGCCGGCGTCTGATCTTCCTGGATGACGATGTTTTGCGGAACTGCATCGAGAAAATACCCTGGAAGTATTTGGGATACGTTATCTAGCGGCGTATCGATACCCTGTTCAAGCAGTAATGCTTGCAAGCAATCAACGTAGCGCTTGAGGAACTCTCCAAAATCCTGGATTGTCCAGTCAGGCGTCGCCGCGACTTTCAGAAAGTCTCCACTTAATACGTGACCACGAATATAAGATGCTCGCTCCGGGAGAATGTATCTGAACTCGCCTGTCTCTTTCTCGGCGGAGGCGCGTTGTATGCGACTATATTGAACTTCAATACCCGAAGCTGTTTCGACGAACGAGGATTCCTTACAGTACGCAGGCTTCCTGCCGGTACTGTAATGAAAAGCCAATATTTCAGCGGGTAAAGCTGGTTTATCATCCAGCGCGGCCGAAATCAAAAATGAGTTGGCCATGTCCATGCCAAGACCATTATCGATAACGACTGGCCAGGCCTGTTCAAGCTTGAAGAAAGTTTCGGCAGGTAGTTGTGGATCTTTTTTGACATTCTGCCATGCCAGCGCAGACGCATCGAAAGACTTGGACGCGAGTCCGCGCTCGGTGGTAATCGAGTTGGGCAGTTTGTAGTCGGGGCTTGGTGACAGAAAGTCAGTTCTGCTGAACCCTGCCTTTTTGATTAGCGCAGCAATTTCCAGACGGCCGAACGTTTTTGGCTGCCCTTTGATGTAGCGGCCTTCAATCCCGTACATGGGGACGCCCAAATGATCCTCGGGCGCACCGGCAAAATATTTCAGACCCAGCTGGTTCTCGATGGCGATGAACAGGTGACCGCCAGGCTTCAGCAGGCTTCGAATCCGTTGCAGCATCCCAAGTGCCGGGTCTTCAGCCGAGCTAAACATGCTCGCGTACTCAAGGACGCCGATCAAGGTTATGACATCGAACTTGTGCTCAGTTTTGAAATCATCGAAGCGTTCGGCGAGCACTACAACGTTATCGAGATCTCGAGTGCGGCTGGCGGCCATTTTCGCGCGCCTGGGGCTTCCTTCCAAACTCAGGACTTGTCCACCGCATTCACCCAGATAACGAGAAATTGCGCCACAACCGGCGCCGATTTCGAGGGTGCTACCGCCGAGGTAAGACTCGAACGGGCGCAGGATGTTGCCACGTGATGAACTCAGGTGGTAAAGCGTAGCCCAGTCGGTGCAGTGCTGGCTCAGCTCTTGAGACAAGACCGAAACATCATTGGCTTCACGAATTATTTTGGCCAACTTGACTTCTGATGCATCGCCGTCGCTGTATGCGATTCCTGCAAAGTTGGGGCGACCCCAGACCTTCGTGGATTCATCAAGGGCATAACCTTGCTGTTCAAGATCAAACATTTTTATTTACCTGATCAATTTCCATTGAAACAGCCAGATCAATCAGGCCAAGCAGTTTCGGAGTAGGGGCTACTACAAGATGTAATGAGTCATAACGACGGTCATGGGGCAAAATTTCTTCACCTTCACGGGACGCGATGCCCAGAGATATAAAATAGTCGCCAGCCGCGAGGCGAGCGATGAATTTGAGACTGCCGCGCGCGAATGTGCCAGCGCCACCTACGCTCTGCATACCCTCGCACTCAAGCATGAAGGAGTTGGTGCCATAAACGGTCACCCCTTCTTTTGTCTTGATGGTAAAGCCCAGAATTGGATTGACAATCAGGCGGTTAAAACGCACTGCAACATTGAGCACCACTTCCTCCCCAGATTCGACGCTATTGGGGAACGCCTTTCCTCCAGCGGCGAAGTGGTAGTCGAGCAACGTAGCGCCGCCGTCCCCCCAGCGGTACTCATGGGGGTTGTATCCGATGCGGGTATGGAACATTTCTGACCCAAAATCCAGCAGCTCATCAGCAGCTGGTTCCTGAACATTGGCAGGCAATTGGGCTGTATCCGGGGCGGCAGATTCTTCAGGCCGCTTTTCACGGCCGAACAGAATATCGAGATAACGGTTAACAACAGGCCGGGAGCTGCCGATCATCTCGACACGACTGCGCTCCAGCAAGATCGCTCGGTTGCAATGAGTCACGACTTGTTCACTGGCATGTGTCACCAGCAAAATACTGGTTCCATTTTCTTTCAGTTGGCGTAGCCGTTCGAAGCATTTGGCTTGAAACCGGGCATCGCCTACCGATAAGGCCTCATCGACAATGAGGATATCGGGGTCTACTTGTGCCTGTACTGCAAACGCTAACCGAACGGCCATACCACTGGAATACAATTTGACGGGTTGATCGATAAACTCACCTATATCGGCGAATCCTGCGATGGCGTCGAACCGATCGTCAATTTCGTCTTTGCTCAATCCCAGCACCGCGCCATTCAGGTAGACATTCTCTCGGCCGGAGAACTCAGGATTGAAGCCTGAACCCAGTTCGAGCAGGGCGGCGATACGGCCTTGGGTTTCGATTTGCCCTGACGTAGGCATCAGTGTGCCGCAAATAATTTGCAGCAACGTCGATTTGCCTGAACCATTGCGTCCGACAATCCCGACGGTCTCGCCTTTTTTGACACTGAAGCTGACGTTGTTGAGTGCCCAGAACTCCTTCCCATAGGTGGATATCCTGTCGCCCACAAGGCGCTGTAGCCGAGGGACAAATGACTGTTTCAGACGGTCCGAGGGCTTCTCGTAAGTGTAAAAACACTTGGAGACGTCCTGCACGCTGATTGCAATTTCATCAGAGGACATCAGCAAATCCCTTACGAGTTTTTTGGAAAAGCCAGAAGCCTGATGTCGCAATCAGTACCCCTACGATCATGGCAATCCCGAGGTGATCCCACTGAGGCATATTCCCCATAAGCAACACGCTGCGGCTTTCCTCAATAATGTATGTCAGTGGATTGAGTTGTATCCAGGGACGGTAGATTTCCGGCAACGCTGCCGTGGGGTAAAGAACGGGAGAAAGGAACATCAAGACCGTGGTAAGCACACCAATTATCTGACCTACGTCACGGAGGTAGACACCCAGCGACGCAAGTAGCCAACTGATCCCCAGGGTTCCCAAAATCATCGGCACCATTATCAACGGGAAAAAAATCGCCGACCAATACAGCGTGTGGGTAAGAAGCAATTGCGCGAGTAGCAGTACAATCAGGCTTATGATCCCGTGAAAAATCGCCGAGCCGAGCGAGATAGCAGGGAGGATTTCTACCGGAAAAAGAACCTTCTTAACGTAGTTCGCGTTGGACATGATTAATGATGGGGCTCTGTTTGCGCACTCGGCGAAAATCCCGTGGACGATCATTCCGACGAATAACTGAATCGCGAAACCACCTTTCCCCAAGTCCTGCCCCACCCACCTTGCTTTGAAAATTTCAGAAAAAACAAAAGTGTAAACCGCCAGCATCAGGACCGGATTGAAAAATGACCACGCAAGACCCATGACCGAACCGCGATAACGGCCGATCACTTCTCTTTTGGTCATCTGAACAATTAATTGTTTATTGTGCCAAAGGCTGCGGACCATGCTCAGAGGGCCAGCAGAAGGTGCCAAATGCGGATTCACTGATCGAATACCTCCGCGTCACTCAGCAAACTGGCCAGTTGGTCCTTGGACGATAACGTCGGCAGCCCGTCAAGCTGCCAGTCGATACCCAATTCCGGATCATTCCAAGCCAGGCTTCGCTCAAACTGTGGGGCATAATAATCGGTCGTCTTGTATAAGAATTCGGCTTTTTCGGACAACACCAGAAAACCGTGTGCAAACCCCTCTGGTACCCAAAGCTGGTGTCGATTGGCCGCGCTGAGCTTCGCCGCGACCCATTTGCCAAAGGTAGGTGATTTTTTTCTGAGGTCTACAGCGACATCAAGGACTTCACCTTGGGAAACCCGAACGAGTTTCCCCTGCGGCTGCTTGATCTGGTAATGCAGTCCTCGCAGCACCCCACGCATTGAGCTCGAGTGGTTGTCCTGGACGAAGTTGATTGGTCGTCCCACCGCTTCTTCAAATACTTTCTGATTGAAGCTTTCGTAGAAGAACCCTCGGTCATCGCCAAAAATCTTTGGTTCGAAGAGAATGACTTCAGGTATCGCAAGAGGTGTCGCATTCATTAACGCATTGTCTCCACGAAAAAATTCAGAGTGGTTGGCGCGAATCCACGCGGTAGGGAGCACAGGGGTGACAGACGATTTTTCAGATTATTCGTCAAAGGCTGCAGCTCGACGCTTCGCTATGGTCGCGGTGTCAAGGCTTATCGCCCATGCCCTGGTTGTTGGCAGGTACGTCATGTTCAATGGGTTCCCTGTCGATGGTTTTGACGGAGCACCGCAGTTGGTTTGTGACGAGTAAGCCTGGCTGGGTATCGCGTTCATTCAGGACTCTTGTTATTCAATTACGACCAGCACCAGGTATTGGGAGCGGCGAGAGCTGACAAGCAGCGCGCTGGAGGAGCATTTCGACCACCGAAAAATTAGCGGCCAACCTTATCACAAAAGGTGGATTTCGGTCGTTTTGAAATACCTGATAAAGCTTGGATAGGGATGCCTGCAGGGGATGTTTCGAAAGCGTGGCATATGCTGGCGAGGCCTAAGAAGTGGTGAATTTGATCGAATTCCGGTGAATGAGCCATGTATGCCCGCGGCACGGCGTCACCTTGGTTAAGGCGTTTAAGGGCATGGGGCCGAGGTGTCGCCATGAGCTCTTTCGCCCCGTCACCCTTTCGATCATGGAGAGGCCACGTGTAAACGCTACTTCGTCGCCATATGCGCTAGATAGCAGGAGCTCATTCATTTGATTGGCGCACCTATGATCGCGGTGATGATGCACAGTATTCTGAACAGGCATCGGTCGCGTAGACGTCGTCGGCATTGACTTGGGCCCAGCCCCAGTGCCATCAAATCAATACGATTGAGCGCTCGCCAATGGGGTCTGGTCGACGATTCTTTTTGGTCGTTAACCAGTGCTTCAATCAGCTTTACCTGCCCAAACCACCAGCCGTTACGAATCATCCGATACCGCACGAACAGCGCCTGTACCCCTACGTTCGCACCCACCTGGTTATCTTGATGTTGCCGGTAGTCCATCCCGGGGGCGGGGTCGATGTACCAGCGATATCCGTTGCTACGCGCAAATGCATAGATGTACCAGTCATGTAGCGTAACGTTTTGTAGTGCGTCCCACTGGCGACGAATTTGGCTCTGCAAGTGGAGAACGAATGCCTTTTGCATGACGTAGGTGCAACCAGGCCCTGCTGCTTCAAAGTAGTGATCCCAACGGACTTGCGGCTGCGCTTTATCGAGAAGCTGCCTATTGCCGTCCGGCCAAAAAGCGGTGACGTTGCCTGAATAACAATTCACCGGGTATGTGGACAGATAATAAGCCGCGCGCAAAAGTTTATCGGGATGCCACCGATCATCCTGATCTGCAAGTGCTACGAAGTCGAAATCTTCTATGTCAACAGTACGAAGGAGATGAAAGAAATTCCGGCTTGCTCCACCCCTTCCTTCAGCCGGTGGTAGCAATGAGGCATTCGCATGAGCTGCTGCATAGTCGGCACACCAAGCCTGTGTAGCATCCGATGAGGCATCGACGCTGATGAAGATATGGACCTTGACGCCCGTTTGGGCCTGAATGCTGGCAATCTGCTCCTCGATCCACTGCATGCCGTTATACGCTGCGAGCAGCACTGCTATCTTAATTTGGGGGGCTGGCATCTTGCCTCTGCGTCGAAATAAAGATGAGAATTCAATCGCTCTGTCAGAGCTGATTCAGTGCTACCGCAACGTAAAGACTAATGGTCCCCGCTAGCGTCTGCCTGTAAAGACGCGCCTTTTTAACCAGGAACAGTCTCGTCCAGAGATTACTTTTCCGCAGTTGCTCGAAATAGCCCAGAAGCAGGCGATTGTGAGGTGTCAGTTCGGATGTGTATTCTCTCAGGATAAGCAGGTTTTTTTCATTCCAGTATTTGGACATGCCACCTAGCATGTCGCGTACACGGCGGATACGATTTTGGATGCCGGTGTTTGCACCAATTATATTGGCGCCGTGCTGACGGTAAAGCAGGGTCGGTTCCTGATCGAAAACTATGAGCCCGCCGCAGCCACTCACGATTAAGTAGGCGAGCCAGTCATGGGCGATAACGGTGGCTTGTAAATCTGTTCGTGCCAGTAGTTTTCGGGCCGACTCGTTGATTAACATTGTGTTTGCGCCAGCAAGGCTTTGCACCAACGCATTGCTAAAGCTTGGGGGCTTAATGAACGAAGGGCTTACGCTCGTCAAATTTCCTTCTGAGTCGATGTGCTGTGTTCTAGAGCAGTACAAAGAAGGAGCGTTCTGCTCATTATTTGCCAGCGCAGCCAGGCTTCTTTCCAGCTTGTCTGGCAGCCAGATATCGTCTTGATCGCTGAAGGCGTAGTAGTCGCAATTGATCGTTTTATTGCGAATCAAAGACATGAAGTTCTGCGCAAAACCCTCTTTAGGGCCATTGAAAACGAACATGTTCTCGCCCAGCAGCGCCTGGTAGTCCTGCAGAATTTTGCCCGTACCATCTGTAGAGCCGTCATCCGACACGAACAATTGCCAATGCTCATAGCTTTGGGCAATAAAAGATTCAATTTGCCCCTTCAAGTAAGTTTCACCGTTGTAGGTGCAGAGCAATATGCCAACCATTGGAGGCTTCAGTAGATCGGATGGCGCGGTGCGATGATCTTTTATTGAGTGAGGAGGTGACTGATCTACCATGGTTACCAATGCTGCCGTTATAAATGAAGGCTATTGTGGGTATCGTGTCCGTTCCAGGCAACGATGCGGTGCGCGTATAGGGGGCTTTGACCGCTGCCGGTGGCGTTAATCCCATCAGGTGCCGACAGGTGCACTGGCAATATTATCCTTGCGATACCGACTAAGGGTGAGCTCGATCAATTTTCATCACTTTCCTACCCCTACAGTCGCCTTTTCCTACGCGCTAGCCGTCACTTCTTTAACGGTTGCTTGTTCACAAGTGACCGGTTACGCCCGATACGCAGTGTCTTGGCGACAAAGTTGCGCAGTCTGTTGTCGAAGAAGCCCAGTACGCGTCGTCCTGTTTCTTCCGGTCTGCCACTGAACGAGGTGACGTGAAAATAGTCAGTGTGGTCTGGCGATTGTTTGGAAAAATAGTAGTTCGAGACGCAGCAGCGCACGTCGTCCGTGACAACCCCGCTGACTGAATGCCAGGACGCTTTGTTGGTTTCCATGACCACCATTCGGTTGCAGGCCGAGACGATGGTCTTGGGTGTTTTCACGTTCTCGTCCCACAGCTCAAAATTCCCACCGTTTTCCATCGCCCAGTCTGGGGTCACGTAGTAGAGAAGGTTGAGGCGTCGGTACAGGTCACGATCTGCGCCATGGCTGTTGTCAATGTGCGGGTTCAGAAAGCCGCCTTTGAACATCATGGACAACCCGCCCGCGTACAGGCTCGGGTCAGGCTCGATGTGCTCGAATCGGGTCAGCTCCGCGACTTTTGAAACGACCGACGGATGCTGCATTGCGTAGGTGATTGCCGCGAGAATCGGCGGGAGCTGGGAAAGATCCGTCAGCGTCTTCTTCTGTTCGCGAAAAGTCGCGCGATCCAGAAAAGCTTCGGTATTGCGTGGGAAGGCTGCATAAATAGCTTGCACCGTCTCCTTCGGCAGAAGGTCATCAACAACAAAATGACGCGTGGGCGTGCCTTCAGGATTATCCCATTGCAGCTGAATTTGATCGCTGAGGCTGTCCAGTCGTTTGACTATGATCTCTGCTATTTCCGCAACTTCCATCAGTACTCCCATGCGCATCATGAATTCAGGGCACTACCCTAAGGTTCGAAGAGGTCGACATCTCCGTCTCCGTCTCCGTCTCCGTCTCCGTCTCCGTCAGTCGGATTAGATGGTCGTCGCGTCCACGATTCCCTCTGCGGGGCATGCCTTGAACGGTCCTTTAACTAATCACCGCGGCTTGTGCCAACGCTGTCTTTGGCGTGATGCGGCCAATGTTAACCGGCAGGCCAAACAGATAGAAGTTTTTTACGGATACGCTGTGTATTCTGAGTACTTCACTGACAGCCAATTCCCCCCTGCGCAGGCGGGTGCTTTTGTTGTTGCAAATACTCACACAGTCACCGGGCTTACCTTGAAATCTCCCGTTTACCTCATCACTGGCGCCACCGGTTTCATTGGCCGAGCTCTGTTCGATTACTTGTGTAACAAAGGCGCGGCGGTGCGCGGTACATCACGTCGCGCAGATAACGGCGCTGAAGGCTGGATACAAGTTGCCAGTATCGATCGCAACACCAACTGGTCTAGCGCGCTAACCCATTGTGACGTGGTGATTCACACCGCAGGCAGAGCGCACGTTCTGCGCGAGCAAGAAGCGAACCCGCTTGAGCAATTTCGCAAGGTCAACGTCGAAGGCAGTTTGGCCTTGGCCCGTCAGGCAATGGACGCGGGTGTTCGACGATTTGTATTCATCAGTTCCATTGGTGTTAACGGTCCTGAAACCCCACTGGGTCAGCCTTTCACTGAGCTTTCCACTCCGGACCCGCAGCAGGCTTATGCCCAGTCGAAGCTTGAAGCCGAGCTGGCATTGCGTGATCTGGTGGCAGGGCAATCCATGGAATTGGTAATAGTTCGTCCGCCGCTGGTCTACGCGGCTCATGCGCCCGGTAACTTCGCCCGCCTGTTGGGACTTGTTGGCAAGCGGTTTCCGCTGCCCCTGGGCCGCATTCGCAATGCCCGGAGCATGATAGCCCTACAAAATCTGGTGGGGTTTCTTGAGCTTTGCCTTACGCATCCGGCGGCTGCCAATGAGACGTTTGTGATCGCCGATGGGCAGGATGTTTCGACGACCCAGTTGGTTGAGTTGCTGGCGCAGGGCATGGGGCATCGCGCAAAGCTTCTTCCTGTTCCGGTCTCGGCATTGCGTAGCGGTCTTGCTTTGCTTGGCCGCAAAGGGCTGGGCCAGCAACTGTGCGGGTCGTTGCAGGTAGACGCCAGTAAGGCACGTCACTTGTTGGGGTGGCAGCCTGAGATTAGCGCGGCCGATGCATTGCGCGACAGTGCCAGGCAATGGCTGCAGTCCCGCTCCTGAGTGCGAACGGTATAGAATGGCCGTTTTTCGAAGGATGTAGCCGCTTGATGGATTTGAGTTTCTGGTGGGTGCCTGCGATCATTTTGTTATCGGCGGGGCTTACCTGGGTATTACGGCGTTACGCATTGGCACGTAGCCTCATGGACATTCCCAATGCGCGAAGCTCCCATAGTTTGCCTACGCCTCGGGGCGGGGGCGTCGCCATTGTCCTGAGCTTTCTATTGGCGCTGCTGGTTATGCAGATTGAAAGCCCCGGGGCCTGGCATGCGACGCTGGCCTTGGGCGGTGCCGGCCTGGCCGTTGCAATTCTGGGTTTCCTCGATGACCACGGCCACATTGCGGCGCGCTGGCGGTTGCTTGGGCATTTCAGTGCTGCTGTCTGGGGGCTTTTCTGGTTGGGCGGCCTGCCACCGTTCAGCCTGTTCGGCGCCACGTTCGACCTCGGTTGGATAGGGCATGTCCTGACGTTGTTCTATCTGGTCTGGATGCTCAACCTTTATAACTTCATGGATGGCATCGACGGTATCGCCAGTGTCGAGGCGATTTGCGTGTGCCTGGGCGCCTGTCTGATCTATGTGCTTTCAGGTCATGGGTCGTTGATCGCTTCACCGCTGTTGCTGGCGGCTGCGGTGGCAGGCTTTCTGTTCTGGAATTTCCCGCCCGCGCGTATTTTCATGGGCGATGCCGGTAGCGGCTTTCTCGGCGTCATCATCGGGCTGCTTTCGCTGCAAGCCGCATGGGCTGAGCCGTCCTTGTTATGGAGCTGGCTGATTTTGCTGGGCGTATTCATTGTCGATGCAACTGCAACACTCATTCGCCGACTCGTACGCGGTGACAAGGTGTATGAGGCGCATCGCTCCCATGCTTACCAGTTTGCGTCACGTCGTTTTGGTAGGCATCTGCCGGTGACCTTGGGGGTGATGGCTATCAACGTGCTCTGGCTGCTGCCGCTGGCCATGGCGACAGGCGTCTGGGGATTTGATGGCGCTACCCTGTTGGTCATTGCATATGTACCGTTGTTGGTACTGGCTTTAGTGCTAGGGGCGGGGGGGCTTGAATCCAATGATGCCAACCGTCTGTAATAAAAATGCTACAAAGGTCGTTTTCAACTAAGCGCTGTCCAACGACAGTCCGTACAATAGCGTATGGATTTGGTGTGGTTGAGGGATGAAAATGTCGTTGCGCTCGCGAATGCTCGGTCTTTCGCGCCAAAACAAACGAATGCTGCAAGTCGGTGCCGACGTCGCCATTATCTGGGCGGCCCTCGCTCTCGCTTTTTTTGTGCGGCTCGGGCTTGAGGTTGCTTATTCGGCCCTCACCGCGCATTTGTGGCTTTTTATTGCGACCCCCTTACTGACCATTCCCATCTTCATCCGCTTTGGCATGTACAGAGCGGTGATGCGCTTTTTCGGCAATGATGCGCTCATTACCATATGCAAGGCAGTAACCCTTTCGGCGTTGCTGGTAGGCTTTTTTGTGTACTGGTACAGCGACCACAAGATAATTGTCCCGCGCTCCATCGTGTTCAATTACTGGTGGTTGAGCCTGGTCATGGTGGGCGGTCTACGCCTGTTCATGCGTCAGTACTTCATGGGCGACTGGTTCATGGCGGTTCAGCATGTGCCTTTTGCTTCACGCAATGATGCTCTGCCTAAAGTTGCGATCTACGGCGCGGGATCGGCGGGTAACCAGTTGGTCGCGGCCTTGCGCATGGGGCGCTCCATGCGTCCCGTGGCGTTTATCGACGACGATGAAACGATCACCAAACGCACTATTGCGGGGTTGCAGGTTTATAAACCCAGGCACATTCAGCAGATGATCGACGCTACAGGCGCTGGAGAGGTCCTCTTGGCCTTGCCATCAACCACCCGAGTGCGGCGTCGTGAGATTCTCGAGTATCTGGAAGGCTATGCGCTTCACGTACGTAGTGTTCCAGCCCTCGCGGATCTGGCCAGCGGCAGGGTAAAGGTGGATGACATTCAGGAAGTCGACATCGCAGATTTGCTCGGTCGTGATCCGGTGCCTGCGCAGGACGATCTGCTGGAGCACTGCATCACTGGCAAAGTCGTGATGGTCACCGGGGCCGGCGGCTCAATCGGCTCTGAGTTGTGTCGCCAGATCCTGATGCTCAAGCCCACCAAACTTCTGCTGCTGGATCACGGCGAGTTCAACCTTTACACGATACTCGGCGAGTTGGAACAGCAGGTTCAAAGGGGCTCGCTGGACGTCGAAGTGCTGCCCATTCTCGGCTCGGTTCGTTACTTCGGCAAAATGGTCGATGTCATGCACACGTGGGGCGTGGACACGGTTTACCACGCCGCAGCGTATAAACATGTGCCTATGGTTGAGCACAACATCGCTGAAGGCGTACTCAACAATGTGATGGGCACGTTGCATACGGCACAGGCTGCCTTGCAGGCTGGAGTCACCAACTTTGTGTTGATCTCTACTGACAAGGCTGTGCGCCCGACCAACGTTATGGGCAGTACCAAGCGGCTTGCGGAAATGGTCCTGCAGGCACTCAGTCGTGAAGTTGCGCCTGTACTGTTTCGTGGCAGCAGCAATGTTTCCCAGGTCAATAAGACACGATTCACCATGGTGCGCTTCGGTAACGTGCTTGGCTCGTCAGGTTCAGTCATTCCACTGTTTCATCAACAGATCAAGAGTGGTGGTCCGTTGACCGTGACGCACCCGGCAATTACCCGATATTTCATGACCATCCCTGAAGCCGCTCAGTTGGTGATACAGGCAGGCTCCATGGGGCGGGGCGGGGACGTCTTCGTGCTGGACATGGGCGCCCCGGTGAAGATCATTGAACTCGCCGAGCGAATGATCAATCTGTCCGGGCTCAGTATTCGATCCGAGCGAAACCCTCACGGTGATATCGCTATCGAGTTCACCGGATTGCGGCCGGGTGAAAAGCTCTATGAAGAGTTGTTGATCGGCGATAACGTCGTCTCGACACGCCACCCCATGATCATGAGTGCTCAGGAAGATTTCTTGCCCTGGAGCCAGCTCAAGGAGCAACTGGAGTTGCTGCTGGATGCTGTTTCCAGAGATGACTATCCCGATGTAAGGCGCGTATTAGGCGAGATGGTTGTGGGTTACGCCCCAGAGGGAGACATTGTTGACTGGAACTACCTTGAGACGCGTGCTGATCCCCAATAAGTGCCACGCGTTGGCGCGTGTATTGGATTATCGACAAACATGGCTTTAGGCTATGCCTGGATCATTTGCCGAACAGCTGAACAAGTAGTCTTGTCTCAACATGAAATTTAACGGCGTGGCTCTATAATCGATGGCGTTGTTGCATTGTTTTTGAGATAACTCGTCATGACTTCATCCTCGCCTGATGTTCTGCAGGTTGCGTAGATGACCCAGGATGCTGATCAAGGGGACTGAAGGAATCATGGAAAAACTTAGGGCGTTCTTGTTAGCGCTGCCTCGCCGTCAAAAACGAATCATTCAGGTAGCCACTGATATTGTTCTGGTGTGGGCCGCGCTGTGGATGGCGTTCTTCGTCCGGCTGGGCGCCGACGATTTGATTAACCCCCTGCAATCACACACCTGGCTGTTCATCAGCGCTCCTATTGTCGCCATCCCGCTTTTCATTCGAATGGGCCTTTACCGGGCTGTCATGCGTTACTTCGGTAATGATGCCCTCATCGCTATCATCAAAGCGGTCAGCCTCTCTGCGTTGATTCTCGGCTGCCTGGTTTATGTCTACAGCAATCATAAGCCGCTGGTTCCACGGTCCATCATGTTCAACTACTGGTGGTTGAGTCTGGTCATGATCGGCGGTTTACGTCTTGCCATGCGCCAGTACTTTCTCGGCGACTGGTTTGCAGCGTCGCAGCATGTACCGTTCGCTAATCGGGAAGATGGCATTCTCAAAGTTGCTATCTACGGTGCGGGTTCAGCGGGCAATCAGTTAGTGGCGGCTTTAAGAATGGGACGTCTCATGCGCCCCGTAGCCTTCATCGATGATGACGCGTCCATCACCAATCGAATTATCTCCGGGCTCCAGGTTTACAAGCCTCAACATATTCAGCGAATGATGGAAATGACCGGGGCTCAGGAAATCCTGCTCGCCATTCCATCTTCCACACGTGGGCGTCGGCGTGAAATTCTAGGATTTCTCGAAGGCTTCCCTCTGCACGTCAGGAGCGTTCCAGGGTTCATGGATCTGGCGGCGGGGCGAGTAAAAGTCGATGATCTTCAGGAAGTGGATATTGCTGACCTTCTGGGGCGTGACCCGGTGCCTGCTCAGGATCACCTGCTGGAGCGCTGCATCAAGAGGCAGACGGTTCTGGTCACAGGGGCTGGAGGATCAATTGGTTCGGAACTGTGCCGCCAGATCGTATTACTGGAACCCACGACTCTTCTGCTGTTCGATCATAGCGAGTTTAATCTCTACACGATTTTTTCCGAGTTAGAGGCCTTTGTTCAAAGCAAGACGTTGCCGGTAAAGCTGCTGCCGATTCTTGGATCGGTGCGCAGCCAATCCAAGCTATACGACACGATGAAAACCTGGAATGTGACCACGGTTTACCATGCGGCTGCGTATAAACATGTACCGATGGTTGAACACAATATTGCCGAGGGTGTGATCAACAATGTGCTGGGCACGGTTAATACGGCTCAAGCCGCGCTTCAGGCCGGGGTGGCCAACTTCGTGCTGATTTCGACTGACAAGGCTGTGCGTCCTACCAATGTTATGGGGGGAACAAAGCGTCTTGCCGAACTGACGCTGCAAGCGTTGAGTCGAGAGGTTTCACCGGTCATGTTTGGTGATACCTCAAATATTCGTCAGGTCAACAAGACCCGATTCATCATGGTTCGGTTTGGCAATGTGCTGGGCTCGTCCGGATCTGTTATCCCGCTATTCCATAAACAGATTCAGTCGGGCGGCCCGCTTACTGTTACCCACCCGAAAATCACCCGGTACTTCATGACCATTCCTGAAGCTGCGCAACTGGTGATTCAAGCTGGCTCGATGGGCATGGGCGGAGATGTCTTTGTGCTGGACATGGGCGAGCCCGTCAAAATTGTCGACCTGGCGGAAAAGATGGTGCATCTGTCCGGCCTGAGCATTCGGTCCGAAAAGAATCCCCACGGTGATATTTCCATCGAGTTCACGGGTTTGCGCCCCGGTGAGAAACTTTACGAAGAGTTACTTATTGGCGATAACGTTGTCTCCACGCAGCATCCAATGATCATGAGTGCTAATGAAGATTATCTTTCATGGGAAAGAATGAAGGGCTATCTGGACCAGTTGCTCATTGCCGTTGCGGAAGATGACTATGCGCGGGTCAGGAAAATACTCATGGAAACGGTGAACGGGTACGCTCCTGACGGCGAAATCGTGGATTGGAGTTATCAGCAGCGACACCGAAATCCTTGAGTGTAGTCCGGCGAGCGCATGACTTTGTCAGTATAACGGCATGCGGTTGTACCGCGACTCACCAGACCCGTCTGAAGCGTCGGCAAAAGCGATCACTGTTTGAGCTTCACATTCTCGGCTCGTACCGGGGTATTCATGGCGATATCCGTTGCGGCCAACGAACCAATCACCTGATCCAGATACTTCGGTGCCATCCCAAAGCCCGGCCGCACGCTGCGCACAGCATCTGCACTGATCATCTCGCCGGCCTTGAGATCTTTCACGAAATACAACGAACGTCGAAACTTCACGTTCCCTTGCTCGCTGGCTTTACGGCCATAGTCCACACGACCTAGCGCGGCCCAGGCCGTTTTACTGTCCCGACACAATGCCTTCAACTCATGGGGTTCCAGCGAGAAGCTGTCGTCCGGACCACCGCCACTGCGGTCGAGGGTGAAGTGCTTTTCGATGATGGATGCGCCCAGCGCAACACTGGTGATGGCGGTGGTGTTATCGAGGGTATGGTCCGACAGACCGGTTACCAGCCCGAAGCGCTTCATCATGTCGGGGAGGGTACGCAGGTTGTAGTCTTCCGCAGGCGCTGGATAACCACTGACACAGTGCAGAATCGCGAGTTCTTTACAGCCGCCGGCACGCGCTGCGTCAATGGCTTCGGCAATCTCCTGCTCATCCGCCATTCCGGTGGAAATGATCATGGGTTTGCCGGTGCTGGCGACGTATTTGATCAGCGGCAGATCTACAGCTTCAAATGAAGCGATCTTGTAAGCGGGCGCGCCGAGGTCCTCAAGCAAATCCACAGCCGTTGAATCGAACGGCGAGCTGAACAGCGTGATGCCTACTTTACGGGCATGCTCGAACAGCGGCGCGTGCCACTCCCAAGGCATCTGGGCGCGAAGATACAGCCCATGCAGAGTCTCACCGTCCCACAATCCACCGTGAATTTTGAATTCATCGGCATCGCTATCAAGGGTGATGGTATCAGCCGTATAGGTCTGTAACTTGACAGCATCAGCGCCAGCCAGCTTGGCTGCTTCAATGATTTTCAGTGCGGTTTCCAGCTTGCCATTATGATTGGCGGAAAGCTCGGCAATGATATAGGGAGACGACTCCACACCAATGGTACGGCCTGCTATGGATATCGATGGACTCATGATCTTTCCCCAAACACCTTGACCAGCTTATCCAGAATGGCCGGACGTTTTTCCTGCCACTCTGACGACAACAAACCGAACTGAACGATACCCACTTGCTCACCCTCGTACAGATGCTGCTTGGGCGGCACCTCTTCAATCGTGAATCCGAATTTCTGATGCAGCTTGAGCACGGCATGATTGAATTCCAGCACTTCGCATCGCAGCTTGTGCAGGGCGAGTTCGCCAAAGGCCATATCTAATGCCAGAAACTCCATTTTACTGCCCGTTCCTTTTGGCGATTCCGGATCGGCATAAAACGCCCATGTGCCCACGGCATCAACCCTGTCAAGATCGCTAAAGCCCACCACGCCGAGAGCAATACCCGAGCACTCATACATGAAGTAACGTCGGTCCGTTCGCCCCTGAAGCGAGTTCCACCACTTCCTGTGTTCGGAGGGGGAAATAACATGCCTGGAGTACATATTGCTCCGAACGCTTTCGGCATTGCGCCACGTCAGCACGCGCTCAAGTTCGTCCTCACGGATAGCTCTTAACAACCCCAAGCTGCTCACTGCGCCATCTCCATACCCGCCAATCGCTTCAGAATACTGCTGACCCTGTTTGCTCCTGCACCGTCGGTAATCCCTGAAGAGGCGGTGGTCATATTATTCAGAAAACCAGGGTCACTGAGCGCACGCTCGATGCACTGCGATAATTGATCACCAAGTGCTTCTTCAGAGGACAGCACGTGAGCCGCACCCGCAGATGACAGCAACGATGCGGCATATCGTTGGTTATCGGCCAATATCAACATCAGCGTAGGCAAGCCAAGACAGCATCGTTCCCAGGACGTAGATCCAGCAGCGCCTATGGCCAGATCGGCAGCGCACATCTGACTTGCCATATCCGAAACATTCTCAATAACACTGGTTCTCCACGGCATGCCTGCTGCCCGCTGGCGAACAGCTTCCAGCCACGGCGCAGTCGTTCCCATCACGACAACGATTTCAGAATCCTTGGGGAGCGGGCTTTCGCACAAGCCATCCAGAACCCGCTCCGTGACATTGTTGCTGTCTACTCCACCGAGACTGATCAGGATACGTTTCAGTCCGCTGTTTTTACGCCGCTCGAGTGACATTTCTCGCAGCCTTGAAAAGTCAGGGCGAAGCAGGGCGTATTCACTGCCAGTCAGTATTTCGCATCCCTCAGGCACTAGTCTCTGATAGTCAGACTCGGGGCGTCCGTAAGTCTGGTCCAGCAGCACATCGCAGCAGTGGCTGCGAGTGGCCAGGTCATCGATCACAGCCAACCTTGAGTAATGAGATCCCAATAGTTCTTGCCAGCGATAGTCGATCCCGTAGTGATCTACGATCATCCAATCATATTGATGATCACCAAGAGCCCGTTCGCAAGTTAATGCATCACTCTCCTGAGTGGCCCCCAACCATTGCAGGTAGTGAGCGCTGGAATAAGCAGATATGTCGGCGCAAGGCGCTCCCAGACTGAGGACTGCAAACCCTTGATTGCGAATAAACCCAATCAGGTTGCCAGGGTGCTCTCTGCACAAAAACTCACAGACAGAGCCTCTTTCCGTGAGGGCATGAGCCAATGTGAGGCAGCGCATGACATGACCGCTGCCCATCTCAAGTGAGGCATCGACCCTGAAAACGACCCTCATCGGCTTCACTTTGCCGCATCCGCAGCATTCATTGCCTTGAACATCCATTCCGCACGTACCCAGTCATCAAGGGTATCGATGTCTTGCACGCGATGCCGCGCCAGCTTTACGGCTGCCGAATACCGACTGAACATGATTTTGCCCTGCAGCCAGGCACTCGCCTTGCCCCAATAGAATTGGCCTGCGTCGTGAAAAGCCTCTTCCAGTTCCTGCGAGCGGGTATTGAAATGTTCCGGGCTGAACATGCTTACGCGATCAGCTTCATCAAGGCGTATGGCGCGCTGGATAGGGAAGGGGTAGCTGGTTACTGAGAACGCATAATCACTGCCGGTCTCTTCCAGCACATTCAGACCTGCCTGCAGATCCTCAGCCCTGACGAAAGGCGCCGTCGCATAGACGCAGCACACATGCGTCGCGGCAATCCCGCTATCCAGATGCCACTGCACGGCGTGGGCCACCACCGGGATGGTGCCGGTGTAATCGTCCGACAAGGTATCCGGGCGCATGAACGGCGTGGTTGCGCCGTATTCGCGCGCCACTTCCGCGATCTCTTCATCGTCGGTGGAGACGACTACGCGATCAAAGCAGCCACTCTGAAGTGCTGCCTCAATCGACCAGGCAATGATTGGCTTGCCGCAAAACATCTTGATGTTCTTGCGGGTTATACGCTTGCTGCCACCGCGAGCAGGGATCACCGCCAGTTTCATGGGATGAGGGCCTTGCTCAGGGCCGCGACAACCTCATCCTGGTGGTCGAGGGTCATGGTCTGGAACATCGGAATACTGAGGGCTTCACGATAGTATTTCTGGCTTTCCGGAAAGGCGTCCGGCGCAAAACCCATTTGCTGGAAGTACGGCTGCGTGTGCACCGGAATGTAATGCAGGTTTACGCCGATACCCTGAGCACGCATGGATTCGAACACTTGGCGATGCGTCACCGCCAGTTTGTCGAGCTGCAAGCGGATGACGAACAAGTGCAGGCCTGAGTAGCCTTCCGGGTGCTGCCATGGGAGGGTGATCGGCAAGTGAGCCAGCAGCTCTTGATAACGTGCTGCCAACAGGTGTCGCCGCGTAACGTAATCATCAAGCCGGTCCATCTGGCTGACACCCAACGCCGCCTGCAACTCGGTCATCCGATAATTGAAGCCGAGATCGATTTGTTGGTAGTACCACGGGCCATCGGCGTCGTGGGTCATTTGCTCCGGATCGCGGGTAATGCCATGGCTGCGCAGCAATGCCAACTTCCGGGCCAGTTGCGCATCATTGGTGGTGACCATCCCGCCTTCTGCGGTGGTAATGATCTTTACCGGGTGAAAGCTGAAAACCGTGATATCGCTATATTGGCAGTTACCAATGGGTAGACCCTGGTACTTGCCGCCAATGGCATGGGATGCATCTTCGATAACCCGAAACCCGAATTGCTGCGACAGTGCATGGATGCGCTCCATGTCACAAGGCTGGCCGCAGAGATGTACCGCAACCAATACCTTCGGCAACTGCCCGGTTCGTTGAGCTTCCAGCAACTTATCCTCAAGCGCTACGACGTCAAGGTTGTAAGTGCGCGGATCGATGTCCACGAAATCAACCTGCGCACCGCAATACAGTCCGCAGTTGGCAGAAGCGACGAATGTAACCGGTGTCGTCCACAACAGATCGCCGGGCCCAAGCCCCAGCGCAAGACAGGCAATGTGCAGCGCGGACGTCGCGCTGTTGACTGCGAGCGCATGTCTGGCGCCGCAGTAGTTGGCAATCAGGCCCTCAAACCGCGGGACCATCGGCCCCTGGGTCAGAAAGTCGGACTGTAAAACGCCCACCACTGCGTCAATATCGGCCTGGGTAATGTCCTGGCGGCCATAGGGAATCATATTCAGGCCTCGGCGGACTTGTTGAACTGAGCAACTTGAGCCACATCGAGAAACTGCGGATTTGTCCCGGAATTGTATTCAAACCCTTGCTGCACAGGCACACCGGTTTCACCCAACTGGTTAACTGTGAAGTCGTTAGTGCGACTGTAGAATGTGATGGTCGGGCGCAGCACGTAATGATCTTCGAATTCCAGAGTCAGGTGCGAGTCATCGGAAGGGCACATGATTTCATGCAGCTTCTCGCCGGGACGGATTCCGATAACCTTTTGCGGCATACCCGGCGCCATGGCTTCAGCGAGGTCAGTAATGCGTACCGATGGGATCTTGGGTACAAAAATCTCACCGCCATACATGCGTTCAAAGTTCTTCAGCACAAAATCCACGCCCTGTTGCAACGTGATCCAGAAGCGCGTCATGCGTGCGTCGGTAATCGGCAAAGAATCAGCGCCGGAAGCGATGAGTTTCTCAAAGAACGGTACAACTGAACCCCGCGACCCGACGACGTTGCCGTAGCGGACTACTGAAAACTGGCAGCGATGCCCCCCGGACATATTGTTGGCGGCGACAAAAAGTTTGTCAGACGCCAGCTTGGTCGCACCGTAAAGATTGATCGGGTTGGCAGCCTTGTCGGTGGATAACGCAATCACCCGCTCTACATTATTCTCCAGCGCTGCATGAATGACGTTTTCAGCACCATGAATGTTGGTCTTGATGCATTCCATCGGGTTGTATTCTGCGGCAGGCACCTGCTTGAGTGCCGCGGCATGAATAACGAAATCAACACCCCGCATCGCTTGCACCATGCGCTCCTTATCACGCACGTCACCAATGAAATAGCGCATGCACGGAGCATTGAAGGTCTGCTGCATTTCGTACTGCTTGAGTTCGTCGCGAGAAAATATGATCAACTTCTTAGGCGTGTAGCGGCTCAAAATAGTCTGAACGTACTTTTTGCCGAACGACCCCGTGCCACCGGTGATGAGAATGGTCTTATCGTTGAACATCTATCTATCCTGAAAAGAAGTCTTGGATGTGTTCGGCCTGACATTTGATTGCGCAGTCATTTGCGATCAGATCGTCATGGGTGCCAATGCGATGAAGTAGAGCATATCGCACTCTGCATGGTCGCCAACTTTTGTCCCACCGTGATTGTGCTTTCGGCCTTGAAAAATCCTCCATTGCGTCCCGCAGGCATAGACCCGTAAGACCGGCTTTAGCCGGGAAGAGATTATGTCTGGCGAAGGGTACCTGGCGAATGTACTGGCTTCCTCCCGGCTAAAGCGGAACGCCGCCCGGCCAGTCCTGCAAAAAACCATTTATCCAGTGAATTATGTTGCGTTCGAAAAAGGCAGTTTGTCGCCTCGTGTTACCCGATTAGCGTGGCGGGTGTAATGAAAACCTTATCAGCTCGCTCGTGTAATAACTGGTCACCCTTGCCTCGATTGACACCCCAACACCCTGAACTAAGTTTGAGTGGCGACTCAAGGAATGTCGCACTCAATCATGATGTTACGGAGTGTTCCACATGCGTAAAGCTTTTCTTTCCTCGTTGTTATTCGCGTTTTTAACCAGTGCTTCGGTTGCTGTAACCGCCGCGCCGGTTACGCCTTCGGAAAAGAATACCCCCATGGCCGCGGTCGTCATGCAGGATCAAATGGCACCCAAGGTCAACATCAATACCGCTGAAGCGGAAACCCTGCAGAAGCAACTCTCAGGCATCGGAAAGGGTAAGGCTGAAGCCATCGTCGCCTATCGCGAGGCCAACGGTGAGTTCACCTCGGTGGACGAGTTGATTGAAGTCAAAGGCATTGGCAAAGCCCTTCTGGACAAGAATCGGGACAGACTCGCAGTCGAGTAACCGCCTTTAATTCCTTCTGATCAGGCCGGTCCAGGACCGGCCTTCCTGTCATCCCCGCTTCATCTCCTCCTGCTGCCAGACCTGGCACACGACATCCTTGCGCTTGATTTGGGCCTCTTGACACATCAAATGCTGGTCGACATACAATGCTTTGAATTACATGTTTAATATAAAGCCGGAATGTGGACTGGAGATTTCAAAAATGAGCATTACCCATGCGAAAGGCGTCAAGTCGTGAGCGCTGAGGCACAGATCACCAGGAATGGTCCACGAATTGTCGTGACCGGGATGGGGCTGGTTACGCCTCTGGGCACTGGCGTCGAAGCCGTGTGGCAGCGCCTGCTGGCCGGGCGCTCCGGCATTGTTCGGTTGAGTGAAGAAATCGTTGCCGATCTGCCGGGTAAGGTCGGGGGGCGCGTACCACTCATGGCTGACGATCCTGAAGCCGGTTTCGATGCGGACAGCGCGGTGCCCGCCAAAGAGCAAAAGAAAATGGATCGCTTCATCCTGTTTGCCCTCGCTGCCGCCCAGGAGGCGATTGCGCAGGCTGGCTGGGTAGCTGATAACGAAGAGGCCAGGGAGCGAACGGCGACGATAATTGGCTCGGGGATTGGTGGTTTCGGGGCGATTGCCGATGCTGTTCGCACCACCGACAGCCGTGGACCGCGGCGTTTGTCCCCGTTCACGATTCCCTCGTTTCTGGTCAATCTGGCAGCGGGTCATGTTTCCATTCAACATGGTTTCAAAGGGCCGCTGGGGGCGCCGGTGACGGCCTGTGCCGCGGGTGTGCAAGCCATTGGCGATGCAGCGCGAATGATCCGTTGTGGTGAAGCGGATATTGCTATTTGCGGCGGGGCGGAGGCGGCAATCGATCGGGTTAGCCTGGGGGGGTTCGCTGCCGCTCGTGCCCTGTCCAGTGGCTTCAATGAAACGCCCGAGCGTGCTTCGCGTCCCTTTGATCGTGATCGCGACGGTTTTGTGATGGGCGAGGGCGCCGGGATTCTGGTGATTGAATCGCTGGAACATGCCCTTGCCCGGGGCGCGAAACCCATCGTCGAACTGGTGGGTTATGGCACCAGTGCCGATGCTTATCACCTGACGGCTGGGCCGGAAGACGGCAGTGGTGCTCAGCGGGCCATGGGCGCGGCGATTCGCCAGGCGGGGATCCAGCCAGAACACATTCAGCACCTGAATGCTCATGCCACTTCCACGCCGGTCGGCGACAAAGGGGAGATGGCGGCCATCAAGGCACTGTTTGGCGATCAACACTCCATCGCAGTGACTTCGACCAAATCGGCGACCGGGCATTTGTTGGGCGCTGCGGGTGGGATCGAGGCCATTTTCACCGCGTTGGCGATTCGCGATCAGATCGCTCCGGCGACCCTCAATTTCGACAATCCTGATGAAGCCGCAGCCGGTCTCGATATTGTCCACGGCGCAGCGCGGACCATGGCCATCGAATACGCGTTGTCGAACGGTTTTGGCTTCGGTGGCGTCAATGCCAGCGTGTTGTTCAAGCGCTGGCAGGATTGATCAGGACTCGGTGTTCTGCTGTTTCAACCATTCACGGGTGGTGTGCAGGATTCGCGCTGAAAGAGCCGGATCCTGTGTGCTGCGCGACAGCATCAAAGCGCCAACCAGAGTGGACAGCATCACCACGCTTTGCGCGTCGGCATCCGGCCCGCCGAGTGCGTGTTGCAGGGCGGCGAGTCGCGACTCGATCAGTTCATCGGCGATCGGACTGGGCTGACCGCGCTGACCGAGCTCCGACGCCATGGTCGGCATTGGGCAGCCTTTCTCGGGCGCATTGCGATGTCCTTCGGACAAATACATATCGATAAATGCGCTCAGGCCATTCTCTTGTTCGAAGGCTTGTCTGGTGCGTTCGTTGGCTTCGTCCGCCGCACAGCGCATCGCGTTTTCGACCAGGTCATCCTTGGATTTGAAGTGCGCGTAGAAGCCGCCATGGGTCAGCCCCAATGCTTTCATCAGCGGCTGCAGCCCGGTGGCACCAATACCGTCGCGACGAAAGCGTGCCGAGGCTTCGTGAAGAATGCGTTCGTGAGTCTGGGCTTTGTGGTCGTGCGCGTACCGCATGCAATCCTCCTGACACTGGGCCTTGATATGTTGGTCGACATTTTTACATGGATGAGGGGCGTGCGGATCGTAAATTTCCTTAGAGGTCGCGCCAACCGGTAGGAGCGAACTTGTTCGCGAGACAATTCAACTGACACACCGCGTGGTCCTTCTCGCCAACAAGTTGCCTCCTACCCGAGCGGCATGAACACCGCGCCACCCGGTAGGAGCGAACTCGTTCGCGAGACGATTCAACAGACACACCGCGTGGTCCTTCTCGCCAACAAGTTGCCTCCTACCCGAACGGCGTGAACACCGTGCCACCCGGTAGGAGCGAACTTGTTCGCGAGAAAATTCACCTGACACACCGCGTAGCCCTTCTCGCCAAAAAGTTGCCTCCTACCCGAACGGCATGAACACCGCGCCCCCCGGTAGGAGCGAACTCGTTCGCGAGACGATTCAACAGACACACCGCGTGGCCCTTCTCGCCAACAAGTTGCCTCCTACCCGAACGGCATGAACACCGCGCCACCCGGTAGGAGCGAACGTGTTCGCGAGAAAATTCAACTGACACACCGCGTAGCTCCTCTCGCCAACAAGTTGCCTCCTACCCGAACGGCGTGAACACCGCGCCAGCCGGTAGGAGCGAACTTGTTCGCGAGACGATTCAACAGATACACCGCGTAACCCTTCTCGCCAACAAGTTGCTCCTACCCGAACGGCGTGAACACCGCGCCACCCGGTAGGAGCGAACTTGTTCGCGAGAAAATTCAACTGACACACCGCGTAGCTCTTCTCGCCAACAAGTTGGCTCCTACCCGAACGGCGTGAACACCGCGCTATCCGGTAGGAGCGAACTCGTTCGCGAGACGATTCAACTGACACACCGCGTGGTCCTTCTCGCCAACAAGTTGCCTCCTACCGTTTCATGTTTCAACCTGAGGTGCTTGATTGAAACCCTGCATTAAATTTTCCCGCCCGGGGCACGTTTTCTCATTGAATCAGCCCTAATTCGTGAGCCCCAAACATGCCCCAGTCATTATCCGCGACGGCGATGCCGTTGATTCGCCCGGCCAAGCCTGTTGGCGAAGTCTATCGACGTTTTGATGCCCGTCTCGGCGCCTCGATTTCACTGCGCGCCCTGGACATCGATCTGGACCTTGAACGCTTCAATCGCTGGCAAAACAACCCCCGCGTTCTGCAATTCTGGCAGGAGGGCGGGTCGCTGGAGCAGCACCGGGAGTACCTGGAAAAACAGGCTGCCGACCCTCACACCCTGACCTTGATCGGCTGCTTCGACGACCAGCCATTTGCCTATTTTGAAGCCTACTGGGCGCTGGAAGATCGCATCGCCCCGTTCTGCAATCCAGGCGATTACGACCGCGGGATCCACATGCTGGTTGGCGAAGAAGGCCATCGGGGTCCGCATAAAGTCGCCAGTTGGCTTTCCGCACTGGTGCATTACCTTTTCCTCGATGATGAGCGCACCCAGCGACTGGTATCAGAACCGCGCGCCGACAACGGGAAGATGATTGCCTACATGCAAGGGCAGGGGTTTGAGAAGGAAAAGGAATTCGATTTTCCCCATAAGCGGGCAGCGCTGATGACCCTGGATCGGCAGCGGTTTTTTGAGCGGTGTGAGTGGCTTTAACGCGGGGTTGCGTCGATCACCTTACCTGTAGGAGTTGCCGAAGGCTGCGATTGAAGGTTGTCAGTGAAGACGCTTTCGCAGCCTTCGGCAGCTCCTACAGGTTCAGTGTTTAGCGCCTGACAGCGCGCGCTTCCTGAAGGGAAACCTTGCGGCAATGCACCAAGGCATCGCGGATCATGAAGTTCACCAGCGTCGGCGAAACACCGAGCTCCTTGGCAATGTCCTTCTGCGGGACGCCGTGCAGCCGGTACATCTCGAATGCATAGCGCGTGCGGCTAGGCAGTTCGGTCAGGGCGTCGGCAATGGTTTCCAGGGTGGTGAAATTCATGTGCGAGGTTTCAGGGGACGCGCCGTGGATAACCACATTGAGTCCTTCTTCCTCGGAGCCCGAGTACTTCTGCTCAAGCGCCTGTTTGCGGTAATGATCGATCGCCAGATTGCGCACGATCTGAAACAGGTAACTGAGCTGGGCCTTGATCGACGAGGTGATCTGCGGCGCGGACTGCAATCGAAAGAAAGCGTCCTGTACGACGTCTTCGGCCCGTGATCGGCAGCCGGTAATGCGGGCGGCAATCTTGACCAGAATCAGGCGGTTTTCGACGAACGCCTGGAGTAGCGGTGAATCGCACGTACTTGTGGATAGTTGTTCCGGCATGGAAATCACCTTGCAGCAGTTGGGCAGATGCAGCTTTCGTAGGGAAGCCCCCTACACACCGGGCAACAAATTAGGCTGGATGATAATGATTGTCAAATGAGAAAAATATCTATCGGTATTCCTTTCTCATAGCTTTTTGCTTCATCGCTTGCCCTGTCTGGCGATCAGCCCGTTTAGCCGTTACTAATTATTTCTCGCCTCCGTCCGTTTTCTTGGGTGACAGCCCCGGCTATGCGCCAGCTTGCCGCGCAGTTGGCCGGTGAGGTTGCTCGCCAGTTGCGACAGAGCCCTGGCCAGCCTTATGCGTTGTTCGGTCATAGTCTGGGCGGTTTGCTCGGTTATGAACTGGCTTATGGGTTGCTGGCGCTGGATGTCCCGCCGCTGTGTCTGTTCGCGTCGGCCACAGCCGGCCCGGCGGCGTCGTACGCTTCCTGCCGCCGCTGATTATTACCGCCGAGCAAGTTGATGAGGTCGCAAGAAGGTTTGCCAGGGCATTGGCTGCCGCGGTGGAAAGGATCTAAACCCTGTTGTCCATTTCTGTAGGCGCTGCCGAAGGCTGCGAATGGATGCCTATGACACACCGCTATCGCAGCCTTCGGCAGCTCCTACAGGGCTTCGCGTTTATCCCAACATCACATGCCGACTCAACAGCGCCCGCAACGCCGCGGGCTTGACCGGCTTGGGCAGGTAATCCAGCCCGGCAGCATGCACTTGAGCGATCAGTTCGGGGCGGCCGTCGGCGCTGATCACCACGCCCGGTACCGGCTTGCCGAGGCGCGTCCGCAACCAGGCCATCAGCTCGGTGCCGGTCTCGCCATTGTCCAGGTGGTAATCCACCAGCGCCAGCTGCGGACGTACGCCCTCATCCAGCAGTGCCTGACATTCCTCACGGCTGCGGGCGGTCCAGACCTGACATCCCCAGCGAGTCAGCAAGCTGTTCATGCCGATCAAAATGCTGTCCTCATTATCAATGCACAACACCTGTGTCCCGGTCAGCGCAGTGCGGTTCGCATCGGGGACAATGCTGGCCGGAACCGTCTGATGCTGAGCCAGTGGCACGCACACACTGAACACACTGCCTTTGCCCGGCCATGAACGTACTTGCAAGGTGTGGCCCAGTACGCGACACAGACCATCAGCAATCGCCAGGCCCAGTCCCAGTCCTTTTTCGGCGCGGGTCTGGTGACTGTCCAGACGTTTGAACTCTTCGAAAATCACCCGTCGCTTGTCTTCCGGAATACCCGGCCCACGATCCCAGACCTCCAGACTCAGGTAGGTGCCACGGCGGCGTACGCCCAACAATATCGGGCCCTTGCCGTAACGGAAGGCATTGGTCAGGAAGTTCTGCAAGATGCGGCGCAGCAACTTGATGTCGCTGTCGACCCGCAGCGCGGTACCGCTTACCCGGAATTCCAGGCCTTGTTCCTGAGCCAGCGCCTTGAACTCTGCGCCCAACGTGTCGAACAACGTGTTCAGCGCGAAAGGCTGACGATCCGGGGTGATCTTGCCGTTTTCCAGGCGGGAAATGTCCAGCAGGTCGCTGATCAGGTCTTCTGCCGAGCGCAGCGAGCTGTCCAGATGCTGCACCAGTTGCTGAGCGTCGGCGGACATACCGTCGTCCTGATGGGACAGCGCCGCAGAAAACAGGCGGGCGGCGTTCAGTGGTTGCATCAGGTCATGGCTGACCGCTGCCAGAAAACGGGTTTTCGACTGGTTCGCCGCTTCTGCCGTGCCCTTGGCTTCGGTCAGGGCGAGGTTCAGTTGCGACAGCTCATGGGTACGCTCGGCGACCCGTTGTTCAAGGCTTTCATTCGCGCCCTTGAGTGCATGCTCGGCATCTCGGAAGGCGGTAATGTCGGTGAAGCTCATTACAAAGCCGCCGCCTGGCATCGGGTTGCCGATCAACTCGATCACCCGGCCATTGGGGAACATCCGCTCCGAGGTGTGGGCGCGCCCCTGACGCATCCAGTGCAGACGCCGGGCCACGTGAACTTCCGCCTCGCCGGGGCCAAGCAGACCGCGTTCGGCGTTGTAGCGAATGATGTCGGCAATCGGGCGGCCAATGCTGATCAGCCCCTCGGGATAATTGAACAGCTCCAGATACCGGTGATTCCACGCCACCAGCTTCAGCGATTGATCGACCACGCTGATGCCCTGGGTGATGTTCTCGATGGCCCCTTGAAGCAGGGCGCGGTTGAACTGCAGCACCTCGGAGGCTTCGTCAGCGATGCGCACCACGTCTTCGAGCTGCATGTCGCGGCCTTCGATGGCGGCTTTCACCACGGCGCGGGTCGATGACGCACCCAGCACACCGGCCAACAGGCGCTCAGTGTGGGCGATCCAGTCACCGTTGGCGTTCTGGTTTGGGTTGAAGCCTTTGCCCTGTCGATAGGCGAAGCGGATGAAGCTTTGTCGGGCGCGTTCTTCACCCACGAAACGCGCGGACAGGTTCAACAAGTCCTCGACCTGTACTGCCAGCAGCGGCCGGTTGCCGGTGCTGACGCTGGCGTCCTGACCGATGAAACGCCCGGCCTGCCAGTGCTCGGAAACCCGTGTCTTGGAGATCACCGACACCCAGCCAAACAGAATGAAGTTGCCCGCCAGCGACAGCACCACGCCTTGGGTCAGCGGCGTAATCGGCAGCCCCAGTGGATTGCTGTGCAGCCAGGCCAGGAGTGGAAAGCTGTCTAGAGACCAGCCGAGGCTTTCGGCAGAAATCGGCAGCACCAGGGTATAAAACCACAGGAAAATCCCGGCCCCCAACCCGGCAAAAACACCCCGACGGTTGGCCTGCTTCCACCACAGTGCGCCAAACATCGCGGGCGATAACTGTGTGATGGCGGCAAAGGCGATCTGGCCTATGGTTGCCAGACTGGCAGTCGAACCCAGTAGCCGATAGCAAACGTAGGCGAGCAGCAGAATGACCACGATGCTGACCCGGCGCACCGACAGCATCCAGTGGCGGAACGCCTCAAACGGGCGCTCAGCGGTTTTGCGGCTCAGCAGCCACGGCAGCAGCATGTCGTTGGAGATCATCGTCGACAGCGCGACACTCGCCACAATCACCATGCCCGTGGCCGCCGAGGCGCCGCCGATGAACGCCAGCAAGGCCAGCGAAGGGTGCGTGGTCGCCAGTGGCAGGCTGATCACGAACGAGTCCGGCAGCACTGAGTCGGGCAGGAGCATTTGCCCGGCGAGAGCGATGGGCACAACAAACAGTGCCGCGAGAACCAGATAGGCCGGGAACACCCACTTGGCCAGCCGCAGGTCTTGCGGATCGATGTTTTCTACGACAGTGACGTGAAACTGTCGGGGCAGGCAGACAATCGCCATCATCGCCACGCCGGTTTGCACCACCATCGATGGCCAGTTGATGGTTTCCTTCCAGTATTCCTCAAGCCTTGGCGCGATCAGGGCCTGATTGAACAGGTCGTCGAAGCCGTCATAGAGGCCATACGTCACGAACGCGCCCACTGCCATGAAAGCAAACAGCTTGACCAGCGCCTCGAAGGCAATCGCCATGACCATGCCGCGGTGGTGCTCGGTAACGTCCAGATTGCGCGTGCCGAAGACAATCGTGAACAGCGCGAGGACCAGCGAAACGATCAGCGCTGTGTCCTGCGCTCGGGTTCCGGCGGCGTCCGCGACGGCACCAATAAGGATGTTCACCCCGAGCACGATGCCTTTGAGTTGCAGGGCGATGTAGGGCAAAACTCCAACCAGACAGATCAGCGCAACGACTACTGCCAGGGACTGCGACTTGCCGTATCGGGCGGCGATGAAGTCGGCAATCGAGGTGATGTTTTCCTGTTTGCTGATCAGCACCATTTTCTGCAGCACCCAGGGTGCCAGCAGCATCAGTACCACAGGCCCCAGGTAGATCGGCAGGAACGACCATAACTGCTCGGCGGCCTGACCGACCGCGCCAAAGAACGTCCAACTGGTGCAATACACCGCCAGCGACAGGCTATACACCCACGCCCGCAGCCGGGGCGGCAGCGAAGTGCTGCGCCGGTCTCCGTAAAAGGCGATGGCAAACATGACGGCCATATAAGCCAGGGCGACGGCCGCAATCAGCCCGGTGGACAGCGACATAGACATTCAGAGCCTCAGGAACAAGCTGGCTAGTCTCGCATGAAGGTTCGGGAGAGTAGGAGCGACTTTAGTCGTGAAAGAGAAGAGTGGGTGGATGTGTGCACTTGTGGCGCTTATCGCGGGCAACCACAGCGCCTGAATTGTCGGAATGCCGCCCAGACCAAGCCTCGCACACGGAATTTGTTTATGGACGTGGAACCGGCTTCAGCCGGGAAGAGGCCAGTACAGGCTCTACATTTTTATCGTCAGACATATCGCCTTCCCGGCTAAAGCCGGTCCCACGTGAGCTTGCGAGCAAAAATAAAATCTCCCTCTGTTTGCGTGGCAACTTGAATTGACCTCCAAATCCACAACATTCCGAAACATCCTATCGACATTACGTCCTGTAACGTCTTCAATGTGCCCGTTGCCATTCAGGATCGCGGACGATGAGCCATCAGTCACAGTTCAATTTGCTTGGAAAGCGTCGTTTTCTGCCGTTTTTCATCACTCAGTCCCTCGGGGCATTCAACGACAACATCCTCAAGCAATCGCTGATTCTGGCCATTCTCTACAAACTGAACATCGACGGTGATCGCTCGATCTGGGTGAATCTGTGTGCCTTGCTGTTCATCCTGCCGTTCTTCCTGTTTTCCGCACTGGCCGGGCAGTTTGGTGAGAAATACGCCAAGGACAAGTTGATCCGCGTGATCAAGCTGGCCGAGATCGGCATCATGCTGGTGGGATCGGTGGGGTTCCTGTTCGGGCACCTGTGGCTGATGCTGGTGGCGTTGTTTGCCATGGGCACCCACTCGGCGCTGTTCGGGCCCGTGAAGTATTCGATCCTGCCGCAACACCTGCGCGAAGAAGAACTGGTCGGCGGCAATGGACTGGTAGAAATGGGCACCTTTCTGGCGATTCTGGCCGGGACCATTTGTGCCGGCATCATCATGTCTACCGCTCATTACGAGATGTTTGTCGCCAGTGTGATGGTGTTGACGGCGTGCCTGGGTTTCATCGCCAGCCACAGCATCCCCCGAGCCGCTGCGGTTACGCCGCAGATGAAAATCGAATGGAATATTTTTACTCAGACCTGGGCCACCTTGCGCCTGGGTCTTGGACAAACGCCCGCGGTGTCGCGCTCGATTGTCGGTAACTCTTGGTTCTGGTTCGTCGGTGCGATCTACCTGACGCAAATCCCTTCTTACGCCAAAGAGTGGCTGTACGGCGACGAAACCGTGGTGACGCTGATTCTGACCGTGTTCTCCATCGGTATCGCGACCGGCTCGATGCTCTGCGAGCGCTTGTCGGGGCGCAAGGTGGAAATCGGTCTGGTGCCATTTGGCTCCATGGGCCTGACGGTGTTCGGTCTGTTGCTGTGGTGGCATTCCGGGCAAATGCCGCAGAACGTCATGGCCAACGACTGGCTGGGCGTGCTGGGTTTCAGTCAGGCGTGGTGGGTGCTGCTGGACATTCTTGGCATCGGGATTTTCGGTGGCTTCTACATCGTTCCGCTGTACGCGCTGATTCAGTCCCGCACCCTGGAAAGCGAACGCTCTCGGGTCATCGCCGCCAACAACATTCTCAATGCGCTGTTCATGGTGGTGTCGGCGATTGTGTCGATCTTGCTGCTCAGCGTGGCCAAGCTGTCGATCCCGGAGCTGTTTCTGGCCATCTCGTTGATGAACATCGCGGTCAACGTGTACATCTTCAAGGTTGTTCCAGAGTTCACCATGCGCTTCATGATCTGGCTGCTCAGCCATTCCATGTACCGCGTCAAGCACGATAATCTCGATCATATTCCAGACGAAGGTCCGGCATTGCTGGTGTGTAATCACGTGTCCTTCGTTGATGCCCTGTTGATCGGCGGTGCGGTGCGGCGGCCGATCCGTTTTGTCATGTACTACAAGATCTACAACCTGCCGGTGCTCAACTTCATCTTCCGCACTGCCGGGACGATTCCCATTGCCGGGCGTGGTGAGGACGTGCAGATCTACGACCAGGCATTCAAAAAAATCGCCCAGTACCTGAGCGAAGGCGAGCTGGTATGCATCTTTCCAGAAGGCAAGTTGACTCGCGACGGTGAGATTGATGAGTTTAAAAGTGGCATGAAGCTCATTCTTGAACAGACGCCTGTGCCGGTCATCCCGATGGCGCTGCAAGGCTTGTGGGGCAGTTTTTTCAGCCGTGCGCCGGGCAAAAGATTGTTCCGCCGCCTGTGGTCGAGGGTGACCGTCGTCGCCGGGCCCGCGTTGACCGGGGAGGCATCGACCCAGGCAGCGGCGCGCAAGCAGGTGGCGTTGTTGCGTGGGGAGTTGCGTTGAGCCGCGTCTGATCAAAAATAGCGCAATCCTCTGAATGGAAACGTCTTCCTGTAGGAGCTGCCGAAGACTGCGATAGCGGTGTGTCAGGCCTGATGCATTCGCAGCCTTCGGCAGCTCCTACAGAATATGCATCACATAACAGCAGGGTCGGCTGTCCCGTCCGCCCCTTGGCGCCAGTTCTCCGCCCAATCGTTAAATTTTGTTTCCCTGTCCTCGTTTCCTACTGCAACAGGCCACCTTGCTGGCCATCGATTGACGAGCGGGCAACATCTCCCGAGGACACTGGAATGACACAGGCTCTTGCATCTGCCGTGGTTCACGATTTGATCGGTATCGGTTTTGGTCCATCCAATCTGGCACTGGCAATTGCCCTGCAGGAGCGGGGTGAACGGGATGGTGCGCTGGATGCGTTGTTCCTCGACAAACAGGCCGATTACCGCTGGCATGGCAACACGCTGGTGACCCAAAGCGAATTGCAGATTTCCTTCCTCAAAGATCTGGTCACGCTGCGTAATCCCACCAGCCCGTTTTCGTTCGTCAACTACCTCAAGCAGCACGGTCGCCTCGTGGATTTCATCAACCTCGGAACCTTTTACCCGTGCCGGATGGAGTACAACGACTACCTGCGCTGGGTCGCTGCGCAGTTCAACGAGCAGAGCCGCTATGGCGAAGAAGTCACCGCCATCGAGCCGGTACTGCACAAACAGCAGGTCGAGGCGTTGCGGGTTATTTCCTGTGATACCCAAGGCCAGAATCACGTGCGCACCACCCGTTCGGTAGTGGTCAGCCCCGGCGGCACACCGCGCATTCCCGAGGCGTTCTCCAGCCTGAAGGGCGACGCGCGAGTGTTTCACCATTCAAAGTATCTGCAATCCATGGCTCAGCAAGCCTGCGCCAACGGCAAGCCGATGCGCATTGCGATTGTGGGGGGCGGGCAGAGTGCGGCCGAGGCTTTCATTGACCTGAACGACAGCTACCCTTCGGTGCAGGTGGACATCATCCTGCGCGGCTCGGCACTCAAGCCTGCCGACGACAGTCCGTTCGTCAACGAAGTGTTCTCTCCCGAATCCACTGATTTGATGTTCAGCCAGAACGGCCAGCAGCGCGAACAGATGATTCGCGAATACCACAGCACTAATTACTCAGTGGTGGACATCGATCTGATCGAACGCATCTACGGCGTGTTATATCGCCAGAAAGTCTCGGGCATTGCACGTCATGCATTCCGTAACCTGACCTCGGTTCAGAGCGCCAGGGCGACTGCCAATGGCATTGAAGTGGCGCTGGGTAATCTCGCCAATGGTGAGAGCAGTGTCCAGACCTACGATGCCGTGGTTCTTGCCACCGGCTACGAGCGTCAGTTGCACCGTCATCTGCTGGAGCCGCTGAGTGAGTACCTGGGGGATTTCGAGGTGAATCGCGATTATCGGATCAAGACCGACAGCCGCTGCAAAGCTTCGATTTACATGCAGGGTTTCTGTGAATCCAGCCACGGGTTGAGCGACACCTTGTTGTCGGTGCTGCCAATCCGCGCCGATGAAATCGCCGAGTCGCTGTACGCCAATGTGGCGCGGGCGGGGCGTGATCAGTCAGTGCTGGAGCGGTTGCTGGCGGTGGGGTGAGCACATCAATGAATTGAAATCCGAACTTGTGGGGGCCCCTGCAATTACCTGATTTGGAATGCCTTCTGTAGGAGTGAGCTTGCTCGCGATAGCGGTAGACCTGTTGAGGTATTACCGTCTGGCCTGACGCTATCGCGAGCAAGCTCACTCCTACAGGCTGCATGTTTACCGCGAGACAGCGCGGTGACATGGACACCGTAGCTTCAATCAAAAAATATT
>NZ_JACONW010000150.1 GCF_014357575.1 Pseudomonas folii
TACCGGCTCATCCGCCACCATCCCCGCCTTCATCCTCGCCGCATCCCGACTGAAACACCGCGAAGCCAGATACAAAAACACCAGTGTCATGAACAGCGCCACCGGGATCAGGTACATGGCGTCGTGCAGACCAACCGCCTTGTACACCTCGCTCATCTGCTCAGCACCCGCAGCCGCCATGGCCGAGTGGGCAAAGTGATCTGACAGCAAACCCACCACCACGGGCCCCAGCCCGCCGCCCAACAAATACAAACCTGCGAAGAACAACGCCATCGCCGTCGCCCGCAACCGGGGCTCGACCACGTCCTGAATCGCGGTGTAGACGCAGGTGTAGAAGTTGTACGCAAACAACCAACCCAGGCTGAACACACTGACGAACACACCGATTTCAATGCGCCCCGCATGCAAGGCATATCCCGTGGCCAGCGTCGCAATCAACATGCTGCCCGCCGCGAACAACAACCGACCGTTGGCGAACCGTTGATGCAATTTGTCAGCGACCCAGCCGCCGAGCGTCAACCCGACCAAACCCGTTACACCGACAATCATCCCGGTCGCCACCGCAGCATCATGCAAAGGCAGCAGAAAATAACGTTGCAGCATCGGCACCATGAACGAGTTGCACGCATAAGTCGCAAAGTTGAAGGTCAGCCCAGCCAACACCAGCCAGCCAAAAGTCGGCACCGAGAGCACCCGACGAATCGGCCTGTCGATTTTCTCCTCGGACATGCGCACACTTTCCGCTGCGCCACGCTTGGGTTCACGAATGAAGAACATGAACACCGCCAGCACCAGGCCCGGCACGGCAGCAATGAAAAACGGGGCCCGCCAGCTGTCGAAGGCTGTGACCATCGCACCGATGGTGAAAAACGCCAGCAGCAACCCCAACGGCAGCCCCAGCATGAAAATACCCATGGCCCGTGCGCGTCGATGAGCCGGGAACAGATCACCGATCAGCGAGTTGGCAGCCGGGGCGTAGCTGGCCTCGCCAATACCGACGCCCATCCGTACCAACAGAAACGTCCAGAAACTGCCCGCCAACCCGTTGACCGCCGTCAGCCCGCTCCACACTGCCAGACCCCAGCCCATGATTTTCTTGCGCGAGCCGTTATCGGCCATACGGCCCAGCGGCAGCCCCGCAATGGCATAGACCAGCGTGAACGCGGTACCGATGATTCCCAACTGGAAATCACTCAAGTGCCACTCCTTGCGAATCGGCTCAATGATGATCGCGGGAATGGTCCGGTCAAAAAAATTGAACAGGTTAGCCAGAAACAGCAAAAACAGAACGCGCCAGGCATTGGACGCCTGTGGTGACAATGGCTGCGGAGTACCTTGCATGGTGGAGCTCCTTTTTTATTGTTATAGCAAGCGCTTGAAGCAGAAGGACTCTGGTTGATCTAGGAGGCCTTTGAATAGCTGTCTGTAAACATTCGCGGAGGAAATGACCTGCCATGGCGACACCGGCATCGCGTTATAACTTTTCGCTATTGAGTTAATTCCAAATTGATTGGACCCCTCAGCCCTTTCCAGTTGGCACGTTTGGCGCAACTCCTATACTGACAGCGAATCGCCACCACTCCTGAATGCTGGCGACCCTGGTATTGAACACATGGGGCCCGCTATGGAATGGCTTGGTTTGCACTTGATGTCCGGTCAATCCCACGACGGGATGCTGCTGCTGGACTGTACGCACAACATGTTCCTCATGGCGCTGTCCTTTGGCGTCATCTCAGCTGCATGCCTGGCGACGCTGGATATCGGCGAGCGCATCATCCATTCGGAAAACCACCAGAGTCGGCAACGCTGGCAGGTGCTGGGAGCCCTCTGCCTGGCAGGCGGTGCGTGGGCCATGCATTTTATCGGCATGCTCGCCTTTGAAACCCCGATGAAGCTCAGCTACGACCTTCCCACGACCATTGCTTCGCTGTTTATTGCAGCCATCGCTGGCGCGTTCGCGATCAAAGCCATCAGCCAGGAAGTCCTCGGGCCAGGTCAATGGCTGCTTAGCGCCATCGGTATAGGCCTAGGCGTGGTCATCATGCATTACGTCGGCATGTCGGCATTGCGCTCGTCTGCCGTTCAGTACTATCAACCCGGTCCGTTCGGGCTCTCGATCCTGAT
The DNA here is from genome assembly GCF_014357575.1 of Pseudomonas folii. Classification (GTDB taxonomy): domain Bacteria; phylum Pseudomonadota; class Gammaproteobacteria; order Pseudomonadales; family Pseudomonadaceae; genus Aquipseudomonas; species Aquipseudomonas folii. The sequence continues at coordinate 2,125 of NZ_JACONW010000150.1, forward strand.
GGCCATCCTGTGTGGCGCAGTCTTCCTGCTAATGCCCAGCTATTTGCGTCAGGGCAGCGGCATGTTCCACCAGATGCTCAAATATGGCGCCAGCATGTTGCTCGGCGCGGGCTTGCTGGGCACCCACATGATCGGCATGTGGTCGCTGAATCTGGTGCTGCCGGAGAATGTCCCACTCGAATCGGCGCCCCCGGAAAACGCCATGCAACTGGGCCTGACCATTGCGATCATTGCCCTGCTGATTATTGCCGGTAGCCTCAGCGCCTCGATGGCAGACAAGAAACTGCAAAGCAAGGAACACGACCTGCGCCGCGTGAATGCACTGCTCAGCCAACTGGATCAGGCACGAATGTCGTTGCAACAGGTGGCACATTACGACGCACTGACCAATCTGCTCAATCGCCGTGGATTCAACCAGACCTTTGCGGAGAAGCTGACTGACCATTACGCCAGCGGCGGAATGATGGCGGTGATGTTCCTCGACATCGACCATTTCAAGCGCATCAATGACAGCCTTGGGCATGATGCTGGCGATGACCTGCTCAAGGCGATCGCCGAGCGCATTCGCAGCGCGACGCGGGGCGATGATGTGGTGTCCCGCTTTGGCGGCGATGAGTTCTGCATTCTGATCAGTCTGCATAACTATGAAGAGGCCGAGCAGTTGGCCAATCGGGTCATGCAGAAGATGAAAGAACCGATCGCCCTGGCCGGGCGGCATATGGTCATGACCACCAGTATCGGTATCAGTATCTTCCCGCAGGACGGCCAGACGTGCGACGAACTGCTCAAGCACGCCGACCTTGCGCTCTACCAATCCAAAGGCAACGGCCGTAACCGGGCGCATTTTTTCAGCCCTAACCTCAAGACCAAAGCCAGCCTGGAACTGCAGCTGGAAGAAGAACTGCGCAACGCGCTGCTTGAAGAAAACGGCCTGCAGGTCTATTACCAGCCCATCGTTGATCTCAAAACAGGTCAAGTGGCCAAGCTCGAAGCACTGGTGCGCTGGGAGCACCCGCAGCATGGTTTGCTGACCCCGGACCGCTTCATCGAGATAGCCGAGACCAACGGCCTGATCGCCGATCTTGATAACTGGGTGCTGCGCCGCGCATGCCTTGATCTGGGCCGACTGTCCGGCAATGGCCTGGATGAGCTGATTATCGCGGTCAATTGCTCTGCGCTTAACCTGACCCGGGAGAATCTCATCGATGACATCCAGCGCGCCTTGCGACAGGCCAATGTTCCCGCCCGGCGTCTGGAGCTGGAGGTCACCGAGAACGCGCTGATGGGCAATATCAGCACCACTATCGGTCTGCTCAAGCAAATCCGCTGCCTGGGTGTCTCGTTGTCCATCGACGACTTTGGCACAGGTTATTCATCCCTTGCCTACCTCAAGCGCCTGCCGCTGGACACGGTCAAGATTGATCGCTCTTTCATTGGTGATATACCCGGCTCCGCTCAGGACATGGAAATCGTTCAGGCAATCATCGTGATGGCCCATACCTTGCGATTGAAGGTCGTGACCGAAGGGGTAGAAACGTCGCAGCAGAAGGAGTTTCTCAGCAAATATGACTGCGATTATATTCAGGGCTATCTGGTCAGCCGACCACAGCCTCTTGAGCAGATCCTGCCGCTGGTGCAGAAGCTGAACCAGCGTAAAACGGCCAGTCAGACCGGCCCGAAAACAGCTCAGCACACTCCCATGCCGGAAAAGTGGAGTCATGGCCCCGCGCGCTGATGATGGGGTTAAACAGGCTCAGTTACTCATGTCGTGGGACCGGCTTTAGCCGGGAAGAGGCCATTGCAGTCAGCGCATCTTCATAGCCTGGATACTGCCTTCCCGGCTGAAGCCGGTCCCACGTCGGGTCATTTGGCGAAATTCATTGAGAGATTTCGCTACCCAGAGCCCCCGGCGCAGTTACCAGACTTCCCACTTGAACCTGCAGCTCGCACCAAAGCAGATCACGAACTAAGCAGGCGCCCTATCCTGGACCAGAACCCAAGGTGCCACTACGACGGCCCAGAGCACCGGATCGCGCTCCACAAGCTCTAGCGCCTTGGCTTCAGCCACCTTGCCGACTTCAGCACTGGCGAGCCACGCACCGACTTTATCCGCTTCGTTCTGCGCAACCGCCTGCGCCACCTCAATCAAATCCAGCGTCGGCTCGACCCACAACAGGGCACCTCGCGCAAAGAACGGCTGAAGCTCGGTCCAGGTAATTGATGCCGTCTCGCCGAGCAATTTGGCATAGAGGGTGCTTGGTTCTTCACTCATGGGTTTCACCGAAAAGAAAATCGACGCAAATGATAGCGCCGAGTCCGCTCAAGACAAACCCAGATACAAGTAATTGATTGCAGGGAAGATCAGGCAAACCAGGGGTTTAGAGGTCGATTGGACAAGTCGAACCGCATGATTCTGTATCTTTCTTACAATTAAGCGACATCGATCGTTTTTGCCCCCTGCGGCTAGCTATTCAAGCCATTGACCGGCGCTCTAAACTGTTCCGGTACAGTTTGCCGGGGGTTAGATCGGTGTTTAAAATCCGGTCCCGCTGCCTAGGCATCAGGATTATAAAAATTAAAACACAAGAGTGGAGCATCATGACTAAGGGTACCAAGAAGCTTTCCAAGCTGTTTGCCGCATTGGTTATGGCGGGGGTTGCCAGCCATTCGTTCGCAGCAGACACCATCAAGATCGGCATCGCGGGTCCTAAGACCGGCGCAGTTGCCCAGTACGGCGACATGCAGTTCAGCGGCGCAAAAATGGCCATTGAGCAGATCAACGCCAAAGGCGGCGTCGATGGCAAGAAACTCGAAGCCGTTGAATACGATGACGCTTGCGATCCTAAACAAGCGGTCGCGGTAGCCAACAAAGTCGTCAACGACGGCGTCAAGTTCGTGATCGGCCACCTGTGCTCCAGCTCCACCCAACCGGCTTCGGACATCTACGAAGACGAAGGCATCATCATGGTGACTCCGGCTGCAACCAGCCCGGAAATCACTGCGCGTGGCTACAAACTGATCTTCCGCACCATCGGTCTGGACAGCGCTCAGGGCCCGGCAGCTGGCGACTACATCGCCAAGCAGGTCAAACCTAAAACCGTCGCCGTCATCCACGACAAGCAACAGTACGGTGAAGGTATCGCCACCGCTGTTAAGCAGACTCTGGAAAAAGATGGCGTTAAAGTCGCGCTGTTCGAAGGCATCAACGCTGGCGACAAAGACTTCTCGTCGCTGATCGCGAAGATGAAACAAGCCAACGTCGATTTCGTTTACTACGGCGGCTACCACCCGGAACTGGGTCTGATCCTGCGTCAGGCTCAGGAAAAAGGCCTGAAAGCTGGCTTCATGGGTCCGGAAGGCGTGGGTAACGCGTCGATCTCGCAGATCGCTCAGGATGCATCCGAAGGCCTGCTGGTCACCTTGCCTGCTTCGTTCGACCAGGATCCAGCCAACAAGGCTCTGGTTGAAGCGTTCAAGGCCAAGAAAGAAGATCCAAGCGGTCCGTTTGTGTTCCCGGCTTACGCTGCGGTTCAAGTGATCGCTGACGGCATCACCGCTGCGAAAAGCGAAGACACTGACAAAGTGGCCAAAGCTATCCACGCTGGCACCTTCAAGACGCCAACCGGCGACCTGTCGTTCGATGACAAGGGTGACCTGAAAGACTTCAAATTCGTGGTCTACACCTGGCACAAAGACGGCACCAAAACTGAAGCGCCTGTGAAGTAAGCATTCGCCATAAGTTGAACCCAAAGCCCACTGCAACCGCAGTGGGCTTTGTTTTACGAGCGCAGGTGATCCACAAGACCAACTGTCGCTGACCATCTTGAAACCGTCACCAGTGATTCACTGGGCTTGTATCCAACGTGGACACATACCACGACGTGCAAGCGGCCAAAGACTTCACCAGTGAAACATAGAGCAGGTTTTTAGGAGCACGCTGTAATGCCCGAGATAGACATCTATCACTTCCTCCAACAGCTGGTTAATGGTCTGACCATTGGCAGCACCTATGCCTTGATTGCCATCGGTTACACGATGGTCTACGGCATCATCGGCATGATCAACTTCGCCCACGGCGAGGTGTACATGATCGGTTCCTACGTCGCGTTTATCGCCATTGCCGGGTTGACCATGATGGGCATCGACAGCCTGCCGCTGGTCATCACTGCAGCCTTTGTCGCCAGTATCGTCGTCACCAGCGCCTACGGTTATTCCATCGAACGCGTGGCTTATCGACCGCTGCGTGGCAGTAACCGTCTGATCCCGCTGATTTCTGCCATCGGTATGTCGATCTTCCTGCAGAACTCGGTTCTGTTGTCTCAGGACTCCAAAGACAAATCGATCCCCAACCTGATTCCCGGCAACTTCGTGTTTGGCTCGGCCAGCACTCATGAAGTCGTGATTTCCTATATGCAGGTGCTGATTTTCGTCGTGACACTGATCGCGATGCTCGGCCTGACCTGGTTCATCTCCCGCTCCCGTCTGGGTCGCGCCTGCCGCGCCTGTGCGGAAGACATCAAGATGGCCAATCTTTTGGGCATCAACACCAACAACATCATCGCCCTGACCTTCGTCATCGGCGCTGCGCTGGCGGCAGTTGCTGCCGTCTTGCTGAGCATGCAATACGGCGTGATCAACCCCAACGCAGGTTTCCTGGTCGGCATCAAAGCCTTCACCGCAGCAGTACTGGGCGGCATCGGCAGTATCCCGGGCGCGATGCTCGGTGGTCTGGTGCTCGGCGTGGCAGAAGCGTTTGGTGCCGATATCTTCGGCGACCAGTACAAGGATGTGGTGGCGTTCGGTCTTCTCGTATTGGTGCTGTTGTTCCGGCCGACCGGCCTGCTCGGCCGTCCGGAGGTTGAAAAAGTATGACCAGGAATCTCAAATCGGCGTTTTTCAGCGCCTTGCTGGTGCTCGCCGTCGCCTACCCGGTTTTCGGCCTGAAGCTGGAAATCGTCGGCGTCAAACTGGCCGTCATTGGCGCCAGCACCACCACCGTCAGCGTGATCATCGCGGGCGCCATCGCGATGTTCCTGCGCGTGCTGTTCAATGAGCAGATCACTGCGGCATGGCGCTCCTCACCGAACATGCCACTGGTGCCAGCCAAGGCCAGCAACTTCCTGAGCCTGCCGTCCACTCAACGCTGGATCATTCTCGGCCTGGTACTGGTCGCACTGGTCTGGCCGTTCTTCGGCTCTCGAGGTGCGGTGGATATCGCCACGCTGATCCTCATCTACGTGATGCTCGGCCTGGGCCTGAACATCGTGGTTGGCCTGGCCGGTCTGCTGGACCTGGGCTATGTCGGCTTCTATGCCGTCGGCGCCTACAGCTACGCCCTGCTCTCTCACTACTTCGGCCTGGGTTTCTGGATCTGCCTGCCGATTGCGGGAATGATGGCGGCGCTGTTCGGCTTCCTGCTGGGCTTCCCGGTATTGCGGCTGCGCGGCGACTATCTGGCCATCGTGACCCTGGGCTTCGGTGAAATCATTCGCTTGCTGCTGCGGAACCTGACCGATATCACCGGCGGCCCGAACGGCATCAGCAACATCGAAAAACCGACCCTGTTCGGCCTGTCGTTCGAGCGTAAAGCAGCTGAAGGCATGCAGACCTTCCACGAGTATTTCGGGCTGCCATACAACTCCATCAACAAGGTGATCTTCCTGTATCTGGTTGCCCTGTTGCTGGCGCTGGCTGCGCTGTTCGTGATCAATCGCCTGCTGCGCATGCCCATTGGTCGTGCCTGGGAAGCATTGCGTGAAGACGAAATCGCCTGCCGTGCACTGGGCCTGAATCCGACCATCATCAAGCTGTCGGCCTTTACTCTGGGTGCAGCATTTGCCGGTTTCGCGGGCAGCTTCTTCGCCGCTCGCCAAGGGCTGATCACGCCGGAGTCGTTCACCTTCATCGAGTCGGCAATCATTCTGGCCATCGTCGTATTGGGTGGTATGGGCTCGCAACTGGGCGTCATCCTCGCAGCCATCGTGATGATCCTGCTGCCTGAGCTGATGCGTGAGTTCAGCGAGTATCGCATGTTGATGTTCGGCGCCATGATGGTGCTGATGATGATCTGGCGTCCTCAAGGTCTGCTGCCCATGCAACGTCCACACATGGAGCTGCGCAAATGAGCCGCCCTATCCTCGAAGTCAGCGGCCTGAGCATGCGCTTTGGCGGTCTGCTGGCGGTCAACGGCGTAGGCCTGACCGTCAATGAGAAACAAGTCGTGTCGATGATCGGCCCCAACGGTGCTGGCAAGACCACGGTGTTCAACTGCCTGACCGGTTTCTACAAGCCCACAGCGGGCACCATCCTGCTCGACGGCGAGCCGATTCAAGGCCTTGCAGGTCACCAGATCGCCCGTAAAGGCGTGGTGCGGACGTTCCAGAACGTGCGCCTGTTCAAGGAAATGACGGCCCTGGAAAACCTGCTGGTTGCCCAGCATCGTCACCTGAACACCAACTTCCTGTCGGGCCTGTTCCGCACTCCGGCGTTCCGTCGCAGTGAGCAGGAGGCCATGGAATATGCCGCTCACTGGCTGGAAGCGGTCAACCTCAAGGAGTTCGCCAACCGTACGGCGGGCACCCTGGCCTACGGTCAGCAACGCCGCCTGGAAATCGCCCGCTGCATGATGACCCGGCCGCGCATCCTGATGCTCGACGAGCCTGCTGCAGGTCTGAACCCGAAGGAAACCGAAGACCTCAAGGCCTTGATCGGCGTACTGCGCAACGATCACAACGCGACGGTGCTGTTGATCGAACACGACATGAAGCTGGTGATGAGCATTTCCGACCACATCGTGGTGATCAACCAGGGAACACCGCTGGCTGACGGTACGCCGGCACAGATCCGCGATAATCCTGAAGTGATCAAAGCCTACCTGGGGGAAGCGTAAATGCTGCAATTCGAAAACGTTTCCACCTTCTACGGCAAGATCCAGGCCTTGCACGACGTCAATGTAGATGTGCGCCAAGGCGAGATCGTGACGCTCATCGGTGCCAACGGTGCGGGTAAGTCCACGCTGCTGATGACCTTGTGCGGTTCGCCCCGCGCCCACAGCGGCAGCATCCGTTACATGGGTGAAGAACTGGTCGGTCTGGAATCCTCGGTGATCATGCGTAAAAGCATCGCCGTGGTCCCGGAAGGCCGTCGCGTGTTTGCGCGCCTGACCGTGGAAGAGAACCTCGCCATGGGCGGCTTCTTCACGGAAAAAGACGACTATCAGGAGCAGATGGACAAAGTGCTGCACCTGTTCCCGCGCCTGAAAGAACGCTTCAACCAACGCGGCGGCACCATGTCCGGTGGCGAACAGCAAATGCTCGCAATCGGCCGTGCGCTGATGAGCAAGCCCAAGCTGCTGTTGCTGGACGAGCCCTCACTGGGTTTGGCGCCGATCATCATTCAGCAGATTTTCGAGATCGTCGAACAGCTGCGTCGTGATGGCGTGACGGTGTTTCTGGTCGAGCAAAACGCCAACCAGGCCTTGAAGATCGCCGACCGGGCCTATGTACTGGAAAACGGTCGTGTGGTGATGCAAGGCACCGGTGAAGAACTGCTGGTAGACCCGAAAGTGCGTGATGCCTATTTGGGCGGTTGATGATTCGCTGCAATAAGAAAACGGCCTTCGGGCCGTTTTTTATTACAGCGACATATCACATTTAACTCTGGACCTGTGGGAGCGAATTTATTCGCGAAGGCGGTATTTCAGTCAATACATCTGCTGCGTATGTACCGGCCCCTTCGCGAATAAATTCGCTCCCACAGGAATTGGTTCGACATGGAATATCCCACAGGGGCCTGCCTTCCGATTCAGGCGGCAGCCCCTTTCAGGTATCCCCCACCCCCAACCGCTCCAGCGCCGCACTGCTGCGCTGAAACCAGCCCAACAGATAATCGGCCAGCACCTGCATGCGCTTGGGCAATTCCCCTTCATAGGGGTGGACCAGAAACAGCGGTGAAATACTGGTCTGGTAATCGCGGAACAGCCAGTGCAGCCGACCATCGTTGATTTCGGCGTGCACCATATACGAGGGCAATCGGGCGATGCCGGCACCGACCAGCGCCGCCTTCTTCAATAAACCATAATGGTTACTGGCAAACGTACCGTTGACCTGAACCCGGGTCAGTTCGTGGTGCTGGTGGTAAAGCCACTCGTTACGACCGCTGTAATGGCTGTTGAGCAGACAAGTGTGGGCAATCAGTTCATGGGGGCTGTTCGGCTGCCCATGTAATTGCAAATAAGCGCTGCTGGCACAGGTCAGCTCCTGCATCGCGAGCAAAGGCTTGGCGACGAGGCGCTCATCACTGGCCACATGGGAGCGAATGGCCAGATCAAAGCCGTCCCGGCGCAAGTCACGAAAAGCGTTATTGAGTTCCAGCTCGACTTTCACCTGCGGATACTGCGCAGAAAACTCCATCAGCAGGCCTTCGAAAAACGTCTCCCCCAGAGACACAGGGGCAGTGACACGCACCTGCCCCACCATGTCATCGCGCATCAGCTCGACGATATTACGTGCCCGCTCCACGCTCGCCAGCAACTGCTGCCCTTGCGGCAACAAGGCAGCACCCGCCGACGTCAGGCTCAGACTGCGAGTGCTCCGATGAAGCAGCATCACGCCATAGCCCTGCTCCAGCTGGCTTATCCGCTTTGACAAGTAGCCTTTGCTGCAGCCCAGACGTGCCGCCGCAGACGTGAAGCTGCCTGCATCGATCAAAACCGCAAAAGCTGCGAGGTCATCAATTTCACTCACCGTCATTGTTTCCCTATGAGAACCAAAGGTTGCCTATTAGCACGCTTATCGACTGCAAATAGCGACCCTACACTGCCCACTCGACATCCATGAATGAATCTCCGGAGCAGCAGCATGAAAATTGTATTGATTGGTGCAAGTGGCACCATTGGATCGGCCGTCGCCCAGGAACTGGCCCAACGTCACGAGATCGTCCGCGCAGGCCGCAACAGTGGAGAGGAGCAAGTGGATATTAGTGATAGCGCTTCAATTCGAAAACTGTTCGAACGGATAGGCCGATTCGATGCAGTGGTCTGCGCCGCTGGCAATGTGAAGTTCGCGCCGCTGGCGGAGATGACTGAAAGCGACTTCGCCCTCGGCTTGCAGGACAAATTGATGGGCCAGGTCAACCTGCTGCTGATCGGTCGGGAGTTCGCCAACGATGGTGCATCGTTCACCTTTACCACCGGAGTCCTCAGTCACGACCCGATACGCGCGGGCGCTTCGGCCAGCCTGGTCAATGGTGCCATCGACGCCTTCGTCCGGGCAGCAGCCATTGAGTTGCCACGCGGCATGCGGGTCAATTCGGTCAGCCCTAACGTTCTGATTGAGGCCATGGACAGCTATGCGCCGTATTTCCGGGGTTTTAAACCTGTGGCCGCAGCCGATGTAGCGCTGGCTTACGCGAAAAGTGTCGAGGGCCTGCAGACCGGTCAGACGTATCACGTTGGTTAATGCCTCTTGTGATGGGGCCGCAGGCTGAGTAACGTGGCGGCACATGTCTGGAGACCACTCAATGTTTGCTGTTCGTTCCGCTCTGCTCGTCGCGCTGTTGCCACTGTTCGCTGGCTGCCAGATGCTTGCCTCTCACTCCGGTTCAGACCCCGTCTCGAAGGCTGGCTGGATTCGCATGCAGGGTAATCTGACCGGCGATAGCGGCAAGTTGATGTTCCAGCCGTGCAATGAGCAGCGTCGTTATGTGGTCAAGGACGGCGACAACACCGGCATCCTGCAGGAAGCGACGTCCCTGGCGGACAGCTCCGGCAAGGTATTCGCCGACTTGCGCGGTGTGTTCGTTGCCAGTAAGGCCGTCAACAGCGATGGCCAGTTGGACCTGCGTCAGGTCTACCGCGTCGAACGTGCGGGCCAGGCCTGTGAAGACCCCAACTTCAAGCGCCTGACCTTGCACGTCAACGGCAACAAACCGGCCTGGAACGTTAACGTCAGTGGCAAAGGTATGGTCATTGAGCGTCTGGGCAAAGACTCCATTGCCGTCCCTTATGTGGAAGAACAACTGCCAGACGGCCGTTTCAGCGTCAGCAGTGAAGCCAACGGCAACAAGATGGAGCTCTGGGTCGCGCCACAACGTTGCGTCGATAGCGTGGATGGCTCGGTGCAGCATTTGACTGCCGAGTTGCGGATCAACGGCGAGACCTCGCGGGGTTGCGGGTATTACGGCGGGTCGCGGGATGATTGATCTCGGTTGAGATCGGTTTGATCTTTATTGATTGTGGCATTTAGTAGTTTTGAGTACATATCCGTTGCTGGGTAATGGCTAATATTGGTTGCGCCCTTACGGCGCCTCACTTTTGA
>NZ_JACONW010000151.1 GCF_014357575.1 Pseudomonas folii
TCCATTGGCATAATTATTTTCAAAACCGGTGAGCCGTTTTCGGTTCCTCGCGTGACAGACAGGGAAAGCACCTTAATCCTCTCGCCCAAGGACTCCCTGTATGTCAGTTCGCCCCAGCCGTTTGTCTCCCCTGTCCCGCTCGTTGCGGCACATTGTGTTTGGTGCCGGTCTTTCTATGTGCAGCGTGCCGCTGTTGCAGGCGGCTGACGTTGGCAGCAAGGCGTATCACATTGCCCCGAGCGCGCTGGAAACCGCACTGAATCAATTCGGTCGGGAGGCAGGCGTTCTGATTTCCTTTGGCTCGCAAATCACCAGCGGTCTGCAGAGCCGTGGGCTGGAAGGTCAATACACCCCCGAGCAGGGGCTGGCGGCATTGCTCGAAGGCACTGGCCTGCAAGCCAGCCCCGATGGCCAGAATGGCTTCACCCTGCAACCGGTCAGCGCGCAGGCCAATGGCCCGATTGAACTGGGTGCATCCAACGTCGTCGGTGACTGGCTGGGCGAGGCGCAGCAGACTGACGTCTTCGAACATCCAGGTGCCCGGGACGTGATCCGTCGCGAAGAAATCGAGCGCATGGGTGCCAGCAACGCACGTGAAGTGCTTAATCGCATCCCCGGCGTCAACGCCCCGGAAAATAACGGCACCGGCAGCCATGACATGGCGCTGAACTTCGGCATTCGCGGCCTCAACCCGCGTCTTGCATCGCGCTCGACGGTGTTGATGGACGGCATCCCGGTGCCCTTCGCACCTTACGGCCAGCCGCAACTGTCCTTCGCGCCGATCAGCATGGGCAACATGGATGCGGTAGACGTGGTTCGCGGCGGTGGCGCAGTGCGTTACGGCCCGCAGAACGTCGGCGGGGTCGTCAACTTCGTGACCCGTGCCATCCCTGACGAACCGACTCTCAAAGGCGGTTTCCAGACCGAAACCAGCCCTTCCTCCAGCCATGACGGCTTCAAGACCACGGGTAATGTATTGGCCGGTGGCACTGCCGACAATGGCCTGGGTGGTGCGATTCTGTACACCGGCGTGCGCGGCGGCGACTGGCGCGAACACAGCGACACGCAGATCGACGATCTGATCCTCAAGGGTAAATACCAGATCGACGAAGCCAACAGCGTCAACGCCATGGCTCAGTACTACGAAGGCGAAGCAGAGATGCCGGGTGGCCTCAACGTTGCCGATTACAAAGACGACCCTTACCAGTCGACGCGCTTGAAGGACAAGTTCTGGGGCCGTCGCACCATGGTCAACTTCGGCTATCGCTACGAGGAAGACGCACGGGTTTTCACCGCTAATACGTTCTTCACCAAAACCCTGCGCAGCGGTTATCTGGAACAAGGCAGCTTCGTGTCGCTGTCGCCTCGCGAATACTGGGTCCGCGGTCTGGAAACACGCTTCTCCCAGGGTTTTGCACTGGGTGAAACCTGGCACGAAGTGGGCGTCGGTTACCGTTACATCAACGAAGCCGGGCATGAGCTGCGTTACCGTGAGGACACTGTCGATAATGTCCTGCCGACCACCGGCAGCCGTTTCGACCGCGATACCCGAGGCTCAACAGAAGCCAATGCAATCTACATCGATGACCGTATCGATATCGGCAAGTGGACCATCACGCCGGGTATTCGCTACGAAATGATCGACACCGCGCAGTCCGATAACTTCAACAACCGTAAATACCAGGGCGACTACAAAACTGCCCTGCCCGCGTTGAACGTGCTGTATCACCTGACCGATAGCTGGAACCTGTACGCCAATACCGAGGGATCGTTCGGCAGCGTGCAATACAGCCAGATGTCCAGCCGCGTCGCGGGAGGTGAAGTCAAACCCGAGAAAGCCAGGACCTGGGAATTGGGTACGCGCTATGACAATGGCAACCTGCGTGCAGAGATCGGCGCATTCCTGATCAACTTCGATAACCAGTACGAAACCAACCAGACTGACAGCAGCGTGATTGCCCGTGGCGAAACCCGTCATCAGGGGATCGAGACCAGCGTCAACTATGCACTGGCTGGACTCAACCCGGCGTTGGCGGGTTTTGATGTGTACGCCACGTATGCTTTCGTTGATGCGACGATTCGTGAAGACGGTCCGAACAAGGGCAACCGCGTGCCCTTCGCGTCGAAGCACAAAGGCACCCTGGGCGTGGCCTATACCGAAGGCCCATGGAAGCTGAACCTGGACAGTTCGTACCAGAGCGATCAGTTTGCCGACAACGCCAATACTGAAGCAGAAACCGCCAGCGGTGCTGCGGGCAAGATCCCGGGTTACATGCTGTTCAGCACCCGCGCCGCCTACGACTTCGGCCCGCAATTGTCCGATCTGAACGTCGCGGTCGGGGTGAAGAACATCTTCAACCACGAGTACTTCACCCGCTCCTTTGACGACAACAACCGCGGCAAATACGTCGGCGAACCGCGGACGGTGTATGTGCAGACTTCTGTGGCGTTTTGATACACCGCGTCGCCTGCATCGTCGGAATGCCGCCCAGACCAAGCCTCGCTCCCACAGTGATCGCATTCCCCCTGTAAGAGCCGAGCTTGCTCGCGATGAACGACAACGCGGTGTGGCTTATGGCTGCGTCTCATGCATCGCGGGCAAGCCCGGCTCTCACAGTGATCGCACTCCCCTGTAGGAGCCGAGCTCGCGATGAACGACAACGCGGCGTAGCTTATGGCTGCGTCTCATGCATCGCGGGCAAGCCCGGCTCTCATCAAACAACATGCAACCCACTGGATTGAAATGCATTTTCTGTAGGAGCTGCCGAAGGCTGCGAAGCATTTCTCCTGATACACCGCGATCGCAGCTTTCGGCAGCTCCTACAGGTCCTATGTTTGCCGCGAGACAGCGTGGTGCCATCGACACCGGGGTGACTCCCACAATGATTGGGTTACGCTCAGTTCCCGGTTTTACCAACGATACGTCGCACTCGCCTGCACCGTGCGTTGCGAGCCGTACCAGCACCAGCCGTAACCGCTGCAGGACGCGACGTATTCCTTGTTGGCCAGATTGGTAACGTTAAGCGCCAGACGCAGGTTGTCCATCGGGTTGTACAGGCTTGGAATATCGTAGTGCGCTGATGCGTCGAACAAGGTGTAACCAGGCACTTTCAACGAGTTGGCAGTGTCACCCCAGGTCGAGCCGACATAACGTGTCCCACCGCCAACACCGAAGCCTTTCATCTGTCCATCACGGAAGGTGTAATCAACCCACGCAGAAGCGGTATGACGTGGAATCGCCACCGATGTCTTGCCCTCAGCCGACTCGGACGGGCCATTGGCAATGCCACTTCCTGGCGACACGCTAACGGTGCTGTTGGATTTGGTGGTCCTGTTGTCCAGATACGCGTAAGCCGCGGTGATATCCAGGTTGTCACTCAGGCTCGCCTTGCCTTCCAGCTCGAAACCGCGCGACTGCACCTCACCGGATTGCACCTGACAACGGGCACCGTTACACCGCGGCGCTGGATCCGGGTCCGGAGTCAGCACATTGGTTCTGCGCAGATCGAAGATCGAGGCCGTAATGAAGCTGTTGCTTCCAGGCGGCTGGTACTTGATACCCAATTCGTATTGCGTGCCTTCGGTTGGATCAAACGGTTTGTCACCTAAACCGGTGCCCGACTGCGGCTCGAAGGACTCCGAGTAGCTGATGTAGGGCGCCAGGCCGTTATCGAACAGATAGACCAGCCCCAGCCGTCCGGTAAAGGCTTCGGCCTCGGTCGAACTCTTGGTTTTCACCCCCGTGGCAATGCGTTTCGAACTGTTGGTGCTGTCTGCCCAGTCATAACGACCACCGGCCAGAAACACCCACTTGTCCCACTTCATCTGCTCTTGCAGATACAGCCCTTTTTGCTCGCTGCGCCCGGTCGCATCGGTGACATAAGCTGGCACTGTCACGGGGCTGCCGTAGACCGGATTGAAGATATCCAAGGGTGCAGTCTGGGGAAATCCGGACGCCTTGGTATCCGTACTCGTGTTTTGATAATCGGCACCGAAGAGCACGGTGTGCTGCAACGGCCCGGTGGCGAATTTAGCCTGGACCTGATTATCAATCGTATAAGAATCAATATTCACATCGGTCGCGATGACGCTGCGATCAAGTGTGCGAAAATCGTCCCGCAGCGCGCTGTTGTAAACGCTGCGATAGAGCCCCTCACTGCGCATGTATCGAGTGTTCTGGCGGATCGTCCAGACGTCATTCAGATGGTGTTCGAACAGGTAACCCAAGGCGTAGTAATTACGATCGCTTTTCTCGATATCCTTCTCGCCGTCATAAAAATCGACGTCGATGTCACGGCCGGTCGGGCTGCGCAGCACTGAACCAAAAGCTGGAACCGCGCCATACGAAGCCCCCTTTGGATCAGCCTGATAATTGGCCAGCAGCGTCAGCGAAGTATCCTCACTCGGACGCCAGGTAAACGCCCCCGCGATGGACTGGCGACGGGTTTCAGTGTGCTCGACCTGCCCGTCGGCGTCGTCGTACAAACCGGAAAGCCGGTAGGAATACACACCTTGATCATCAATCGGGCCACCGAAATCGAAGGTCGTGCGCTTCTTGTTGAAGTTGCCATACGTCAGGCCGATTTCGTGAAACGGTGTTTCGGTCGGCAACTTGCTGACCATATTCACCACACCGCTAGGGCTGGCCTGGCCGTACAACACTGACGACGGGCCACGCAGGATTTCAACGCGCTCCAGATCGAATGCATCTTTCTGCGGTGAGGCATCGCGGCTGCTCGGCATGCGCAAGCCGTCCAGATAGGTTGCAGGCGAGAACCCGCGAATGCTCAATTGATCCAGACGCGAGGCGGTCGCCCCGCGCGTCTCTGGCACAACGGCCGCGGTATAGCGCAGGATCTGATTCAGGCTCTGTGCGCCCTGCGCGGTCATCTGATCTTTGGTCACGACCGAAATCGATTGCGGTGTTTCAATCAACGCGGTGTCGGTCTTGGTCCCGGTACGACCGCGGGTTGCCACGTAACCGGGTACCGGCCCCGACGCCGTCTCGCTGCGCCACGCACCCTGAATATCCGTCGCCCCCAACTCCATGGCCCCCGCCACTGCCTCGGGTGCAGCCTCAATGCGATAACGATTGGCCGACAATGCCGTGGCCCGCAAACCACTGCCTGCCAACAAACGCGCCAGCGCGACGTGGGTATCGAAATCGCCCTGCAAGCCCGGGCTGCGCTTGTCACGAGTCAGGGCAGGATCGAAGGCCAGCGCCAGATTCGCCTGCTCGGCCAGACTGTTGAGTGCCTGGCTCAAATCACCCGCCGGAATCGAAAAATTGCGTATCGCGGCCTGGGCGTTCGGCATGGATTCAGCAGCATTGAGCGGCGCTACAGCGAACGCCATGACGACGGCCAGAGCCAGTGGTTGCAGAGAATGGACAGCGCGTGACATGGACGATCCTTGGCTGGGAAATGAAGTACTCCTAGCCATGACGCACGCGCGAGGAAAACAGACAGTGAATGAGATGGATTAACATTCAAATACTGCACGCCTGTTTTTTTGCCGCGAAATATTTCTTTCACGTCGGGGTTGAATTGTTCCTCGAGAAGCGCCAACACTGTGACTGAGACGGACAAAAATGAACCTCCTGAAAAGGAGCACGTCCGATCTCACAAGAGCAAGCCTTAGAAGGGAACAACTATGCAAATCCAGGTCAATTGCGATAACCACATCGAAAGCAGCATCCGACTGGAGGAGTGGGTACGTACCACTGTTGAAAGCACGCTCGAACGTTACGAAGAGGATCTGACCCGCATCGAAGTCCACATTCGCGATGAGAACGGCGACAAGCCCGGCCCGCACGACATGCGCTGCCAGATGGAAGCCCGACCAAAAGGTCACCAGCCCATCTCCGTAACTCACAAGGCCGACACCCTGGATCAGGCAGTGGATGGTGCCGCAGTTAAACTCGATCATGCCCTTGAGCATCTATTCGGCAAATTGCGTAAAAAACGCGCCGGAGCCCCAATCATTGAAGAGTCAGAGCTTGAAGCGGAAAACCCCGACGCTCTGTTGCAAGAAGAATTTCTGGAGAAGGAGCAGGAAAAAAGCGTCGCCCAACTGGGTTGAGCCACGCATTAACCTGAATCACATTACGACCTCTTGAAAGAAGGGCGGACTTGCACAGCAGGTCCGCCCTTTTTCGTTTCCGGCCCTATTTGGCTGGAGTGATCCTGACGAACAGCGGCGTAAAGTGGTCGACCTTGATCGGCAGATTGTCGGCCAATGTAGCCAGAGCAGCGTCGGTGTCGTCCAGGCGGAAAACCCCGGAGACGCGAATCCCTCGAAGCGCCTGCTCATCAAACTGCAGAACACCATGCCGCCAGGATTCGAGGGCCTGCAATACCTCAACCAGTGGCCGGTCATCCGCTTTGAGCATCCCGCGCGTCCAGGCAGCCGGATCTTCATTGCCGACGGGTGTAGGCAACTGCACCACGCCATCCTTGAGCGTCGCCCGTTGACCGGTGTTTACCCGAACGTCGGTCGAGCGATCAGCATTGGCGGCAATCGCCGACTCAAGCACGCTGACCTGAACCGAACCATCCTGCTCTTTACGCACCACAAAGCGCGTACCCAGCGCTGTTATGGTGCCTTGAGGGGTCTTGACCACGAACGGTCGCTGCGGGTCTTTGGCGACCTGCACCCACATTTCACCGCGATACAACTCGATAACGCGCTGCCGTTCGTCGAATTCAACGTCCACTGCCGAGCCGCTATTGAGCTGCAACTCGCTACCGTCGGTCAGCAAAATCTCACGTTTCTCGCCAGTTTCAGTGCGTTCATCAGCCAGCCAGACCGGCCCCTGATCAACGCTGAACCAGCCGAAAACCAGCACCCCCAACAGGGCGATTGCTTGCACCGGTCGGTGAGAGATTTTCCGTTTGGCCGGAGGAAAAACCTTGCCCAATGCCTTCCTGGCGGGCTCGACGGGCAATTGATCGAAGCTGCCCATGACCGCCTGCATGCGTGTCACCGCCAGCGCATGCCGCGGGTCTGCATGACGCCATGTGTTGAAGGCCTGCCGGTCAGCCGTGCTGGCAGCGTCATCATTCAGCAACGCCAGCCACTGGGCGGCCTGGCCGATCATTGACTCCGAGGGTTCGTGTTCTACATTCATGACAAGTGGCCCGAACCATGCAGAGTCTTATAGCAATGCACCAGCACGGTGGCCATGTACTGCTTGACCATGCTGGCGGACACACCCAACACCTTGGCGATTTCGTTGTAGCTCAAGCCGTCCAGGCGGTTGAGTAAAAACGCTTCGCGGGGTTTGCGAGGCAAGCCTTCCAGCATCCGGGAGATTTTTTCCAGCAGCTGCAAGGCCGCGTGAATCGCCTCAGGGCTGGGGATATTGGCGTCGTCGGCACTCAGCGCCAATGCTTCAAGGTAAGCGTGCTCGATCTTGCGGCGCCGGGCAGCATCGATCAGCAGACGCGTGGCGGTGGTGGTCAGAAATGCACGAGGTTCTTTGAGGTTTTGCGGTTCAGCGAGCGTTAGAACACGGATGAAGGCGTCATGGGCAAGGTCAGCCGCACGTTGCGAACAACCGAGCTTTTTACGCAACCACCCATGTAACCAGGAGTGATGGTCGCTGTAGAGCGCAGTGAATTGCCGGTGACGAAGGATCAGGTCGTCATCGGATGCAGGAATGTCGCGCATGTGGCAATGCTTCTTAAACACGAAAAATTATCATTAACGCGGAAGATGCCACTATTCAGTAACAACGGCAAGCGCAGGAATTTTCCGATCTTTCACTCAACCGTCGAGAACTAAAGGGTCAAACGCCCAGTCAATTTATGCAGTCCCTACTGGCAGGTACCGAAAATGGATAATCCTTTTCAGCAGATTACCGACGTATTTCATCCTGACTATCGGGTGAATCTGAGCATTCAAGGCCTCGACGGCAGCATTATGCTGACGTTATCGAACGAGACAGGTGTGGTTGCCAAACGCTTGATCAGCGCTGCCCAGCGCAACGATCCCAAGCGCTTGAAGCGATTGATCGAAAGCGTGCAGTTCGGCATCGCAATCGAGGAAGGCCACAGCGCCATCAAGATCCTGGCGGCCATGACCGACGGCGACGTGAAACGACTCGCGCCACCACCCTCGAAGCTCGCGAACCTGCTGGCCACCCGCCCTACAGTGGCGGTGGGGATTTGATGCCGATTGAGTACCTGTCCGTCTGTTTGCGATAAACCATCCCGCTCCCTTTCAGACCCTGCTGCCCTCTCCCGGCAGCAGGATCTGGATTCTGCATGTGCATCGCCACACGCCTGAATAGTCTGTCTCCACTACTCCCCTCCCAATCGTTCTCAAGCTGATCGTTCCCCCGTCAGGCACTTGTTTGTCCTCGGTGACTGTTCAGGCCAGGTACAGACAAGGGCTGTTACAACATTACTGAGACTTGCTTGTTGGGTGACAGGATCGTCCTGTCGCAGCGTCACCCCATCTGCGGATAACTCCGAGGAGGCAACATGTTCTTGCGTTATGTGGCCCTGATTGCACTGGTAGCAGTGGCATCCGGGTGCGTAGAAGAACGAATCGTCCATGAACGAAGCCCGGTGCACCACGAGTACGTCGAGGTCGTGGCGCCACAAGCCCCGCCAGAGCGCATCGTGGAAGTCGAACCAGCACCTCGACCAGGCTATGTCTGGGCGCGCGGTTACTGGCATTGGGATGGAAGCCGTTATGTGCCTGTGCGAGGCCATTGGGAAGCCGAGCGCCCTGGCTATCGCTATGAGCATCCGCACTGGGAACGAGCAGGAGATGGTTGGCATTGGCATGCCGGAGTGTGGCTTAACTGACTGTTGATAAAGCCTGTCCTGCAAGGCCGATAGGCCAGTCAGGACAGGCAATCCAATCCCCTCAGCTTTCCGACTTGTCCTTCACCGACGGAAAGCGCGACGAAGCAAACCGAACCACCAGAATCGCAAATGCCAGCAACAGAATCCCGCCGCACAAGTAAATGATCCCCAGATCTGGCGGAGCATGATGAGACACGTCGCTGATCAACAACCGGGTCAGAGCCGTGATCGCTACGTAGATCAAGAACCTGATTGGCATGTGGTTGGTCTTGAAATAGATACCCACCATCGCTCCGAGCTCCAGATAGATGAACAGCAGCAGAATGTCATCAACACTGACACTGCCTTTGCCAATCATCTCTATGAAAGCCAGGATTGCCCCGTACGCCGTAATCGCTCCAATCCCGAAAAGTGCCAGGTAATGGAAAGCCTCTACGCACAGATTGCCAAGCGAATCCGCTTGATCGTGAATGTTCTTGCGCAGCTTTTCAGCCCATTTCAGTTCTGACATCTTCAACTCATCCTGTACAAAAATTGAGCAACACTTACCGGTCAACATAATGCCGCTTTGTAGGTGAAGCCTCGTGCTGCGTGATTCTCAAGCAGGAACGAGGCCATTAGCCAGGGTTAAGAGCGCGGCGGGTTGTCGCAAGGCACACGAAGGGAGTAAAAAAGATGCATGTTCGCCACTATTCAAGGCGCGACGATTGGCTTATGCTTACAACTGTATAAAAAACCAGTACTCGCCTAGCCAGATCTTGCATCGTTGCAGGTCGGCATTTTGATCTGCAATACAAGCGTTGACCGTTTCACAAGCACAACCGGGGGCGTTCCCCTCCAATACTGCACCTGATTACGAGGCCTCACATGGCTGTTGAAACCCTATATCGCAGTACCCGCGACTTGGAGACTACATTCGTGGATCGTAAACTCGCCGATGCACACGACCAGATGCTCGAACTGGCAGAGTCGTTGACCGAGATTCTGATGAAGAACGTACCGGGTCTGACCGAGAAGCAAGCCGAAGACACCAGTATCTTCATGGCCAAGAACCGCGTCGTGTTCGCCGCTGCGTTCAAGAACAACGCCGGTGCGCTGGCTGAGTTGGGTCAGGAAGGCTGAGTCCTTACAGGCCTGCAGGAACTCACGAACAATGCGAGGCAGCGATAGCGTTTTGCCTGACACGCCGCCATCGCGGGCAAGCGCGCTCCTACAAGTCTCCGTTTGCTGCGCGACAGCGCGGCGTCTGGACGACGGTGACGCTCTCATCAAACAAAATGCAAATTAATGGATTGAAATGCATTTTCTGTAGGAGCTGCCGAAGGCTGCGAAGCATTTCTCCTGACACACCGCGATCGCAGCCTTCGGCAGCTCCTACAGGTCCCAAGTTTGCCACGAGACACAAGGCAATCTCCTGCAAAAATAGTGGCATCCAGATGCACTAACACCAAAGCAATTGAGAAGCAGTCTCATCCATGATAGCCTCGCCGGCACATCATCTGTGGCTGCCCTGGGCGGCGAACTTTGCTTTTCAGAGCGTTTTGCCGTGCCCGATAAAGCTACAAGACTTAGCCTTTATCTCGCCCACCGTCCTGCGTTGATCAATTACGCCAAAGGGGTTTTGGGTGATAGAGCGAGCGCCGAGGATGTGGTGCAGGACGCCTTTCTGCGCTTCAGCGAGCCGACCAGTTCAGCGCTGGAGCAACCCGCTGCTTATCTCTATCGCATAGTGCGTAATCTGGCGCTCGATGCCATGCGCCGCCAGAACAGCGAAAATCGTCAGCAGCAAAGTCCGCCGCAATGGATGCAGCCCGGTCAGTTGCAATCCCCCGAACAGCAGTTTCTTCAGCAAGCTGACGTCAGCCGTGTA
The DNA here is from genome assembly GCF_014357575.1 of Pseudomonas folii. GTDB lineage: Bacteria > Pseudomonadota > Gammaproteobacteria > Pseudomonadales > Pseudomonadaceae > Aquipseudomonas > Aquipseudomonas folii. The sequence goes on from NZ_JACONW010000151.1 coordinate 10,687, forward strand.
GCCGCGACCTTTGCCGACTTACCGGAACAAACGCGCATTGCCGTCGAGATGCACCGTCTGGGTGGTTATACTCTGCAGCAAATCGCCAGCCACCTGAACATTTCGCTGTCCATGACCCACCGTCTGGTGCGTGACGCCGTGGTTCAGTTGGCCTCCAGTATCGAGGTTGAGCAGCCTGCTCAGGCCGTTCAACGCAAGGAGCGCCCACGTGCATGAGTTGACGCCTTCCAGGGCCAGCCTGGAACAGGCCAGTGACTGGTTACTGGATCTTCAGGCTGAACCTGCGCGCTTCGAAGAATTCGATCACTGGTTGCACGCCAACCCGGAACACCTCAGCGCCTGGGCCCAAGTCAATCGCGCCTGGTCAGCCATTGAGCAGCCCTCCACCACCGTCCACTGGCCAGCCCCCGCCGAAGTCGCACCACTCAACCCTTCGCGCTGCAAGTGGTCGATGCTCGCGGCCGCCTGTGTCTGTGTCATTGCGTTGGGCGCCGCATGGCTGAACAACCCTGACTGGCAGGCTGACTATCACACCGGCACCGGCGAAACGCGCGTCGTGCAGTTGGCAGACGGTAGCCAGATGACGCTCGCTGCGCGTAGCGCCGTGGATGTCGACTACAGCGGCAAAACCCGGCAGATCACCTTGCTGCGTGGCGAAGCGCTGTTCGACGTGGTGCATGACGCCCGCCGCCCTTTTCAGGTCGACGCCAACCAAGTGGTTATTCGGGTTCTCGGGACGTCGTTCGATGTTGCGCGCAGTGAGTCCGGTATAAAGGTCGAAGTACGCGAAGGCGCCGTCGGGGTCAACGCCAGCGGTACGCCTTACCGTCTTTCTGCGGGCCAACGGCTTTGGCTCGCTGCAAATCAGGGTAGCGTCCAGCAATCCGCCATCGCTCCCGACGAAGTGGCCACCTGGGTCAGCGGCCAGCAGTTTTTCGAAAACGCTACCGTGCAGGAAGTCGTCGAGCAGTTGCGCAACTATCAGCATGGCTGGATCGTCATCAGTGATGATGCCCTGGGGCAGAAGCGAGTGACCGGGCTTTATGATCTGCGCGATACGCAACGGGCGTTGCAGGCTCTGGCTAAGCCGGTTGGCGGAGAGGTGAAGCAGTATTCGCCGCTGCTCACCGTGCTGAAGTAGACCGCTGATTATCCAGATGCATCTGCGCGATTCATACCTGGCCACAAAACATCGTCGAGGGACTGGCTTCAGCCGGGAAGACAGACGATATAGCTCTATCGAATGTACCGGCCTCTTCCCGGCTAAAGCCGGTGCCACGACATTGCACAAGTACTGAGATCACCCCCTGTGGGAGCGGTGCTTGCCCGCGATTCAGGCGCTGCGGTGTATGAGTCAGAGCGCGTAATCATTCATCGCGAGCAAGCTCGGCTCCTACAGGGATGCGGTCTTTGTGGGAGATTGACGTGGGACCGGCTTTAGCCGGGAAAGCGATATCTCTGACGACACATTTTCAGTGACTGTTGCGGCCTCTTCCCGGCTGAAGCCGGTCCCACGACATTGCACAAGTCTGAGATCACCCCTGTGGGAGCGGTGCTTGCCCGCGATTCAGGCGCTGCGGTGTATAAGTCAGAGCGCGTAATCGTTCATCGCGAGCAAGCTCGGCTCCTACAGGAATGCGGTCTCTGTGGGAGATTGACGTGGGACCGGCTTTAGCCGGGAAAGCGATATCTCTGACGACACATTTTCAGTG
>NZ_JACONW010000152.1 GCF_014357575.1 Pseudomonas folii
ACAGATCCAATGTTTCAATGTGACAGCGCAGCGTCCATCCTGTGAGATCAGCCGATGTGAGCGATGCTGGCGATTTCGATCAGTGCCTCGGGTTTGACCAGGCCGCACTGGATGCAATAACGCGCAGGTTTTTCCCCGGCGAAGTATTCGGCGTAGACCTCGTTGACCTTCGCGTAGTCGGCCCAGTCCTTGATCATGATCATGTTGAACGTAACGTCGTCCATGGTGCCGCCTGCGGTTTCAATCACGCTCTTGATGGTCTCCAGCACATGGCGGGTCTGAGCGGTCGCGTCACCCACATGCACGACGTTGTTGTCTTTGTCGAAGGGCAGGGTGCCGGATACATACAGCACGCCGTCGGCCATGGAGCCTGGAACAAACGGGGCGATGGGCTTGGTGGTGCCGGCTGGGATGATCGCTTTCTTGGTCATGGGCTTTCCTCAGAGAGTGGAGGTTTTTGGAGTGAAAGTGCTGCAGAAATCTTCAACGCTGGACACCCAGCCGAAAAACGTTTCGATGTTGAACAGTGCCGCCTGCTGCGCAAACGCCGGACCCGCCTGATGCGTAGCATCGGCTAGCACTACGCCGAAGTATTCGAGGAAGAAGCCGTCGCGCAGGGTCGACTCGACACACACGTTGGTGGCGATCCCGGTGAACACCAGATTGCGGATGCCACGGCTGCGCAGCACGCTGTCGAAGTTGGTATTGAAGAAGCCGCTGTAGCGGGTTTTCGGCAATACGATATCGCCCGGCTGCGGTTGCAATTCGTCCACCAATTGATAGTCCCAGCCGCCTTTGGCCAGCAGTTGGCCTTGCAGCTCAGGGCGTTTGCGCATGGTTTTCAGCGCGTTGGATTTATGCCAGTTGGGCGAACCCGGACCGCCGGCTTCGACGTAATCCGAGTCCCAGCCGTTCTGGAAGAAAATCACCGGCATGCCGGCGGCACGCGCCGTGACCAGCGCCTTATGAATGCTGGCAATCACCGGCCCGGTGCTGCTGACATCAAAACCCGCAAGGTCCAGATAGCCGCCCAGTGTTGAATAGGCGTTCTGCATGTCGATCACGATCAAGGCCGTCTCGCAGGCTTTCATGCTCAGCGGTTCCGGGCTGGCTGGGAGTTGGCGAGCAGCCTCTGCGGACTGGGGCGGTGCATAGCCTGATACAGGGGCAATTGCATTCATCAGGCAGATTCCTTGAGCAGATTGATGTGTTGGCGACTGGTCATCAGTGGCTGAATCTTCTGCCCGAAATCTTCCACACCTTTAACGAAGTCATCGAAGGTCAGCATCACGCCCTGGGTGCCGGGTACGCTGGCCACTTCATCGAGCATGCGGGCTACCGAGGCCCACGAACCCACCAGCGTCCCCATGTTGATATTCACGGCGGAGGTCGGATCGGCCATCTGCCGCATGTTGGAACCGGGACTCTTGTCGGCTGAACCTTTTTCGCTGAGCCAGGCGATGGCTTCTTCATCGGCCCCGGCCTTGATGTGCTCCCAGCGGGCGCGGGCGGCTTCATCGGTGTCGTCGGCGATGATCATGAACAGCGGGCAGGAAGTGACATTACGGCCGGTTTTTTCGTTGGCCTCGATCAGCTTGGCAGCGGTCGGCGCGTAAGCCATCGGGGTGTTCACGCCCTTGCCGAAACAGAAGTTGTAGTCGGCGTATTGCGAAGAAAACGCCATGCCCGCTTCGCTTTGGCCTGCGCAGATGATTTTCATGTCTGCCTGGGGTTTCGGGCTGACGCGGCAGTCGTTCATGGTGAAGTACTTGCCTTTGAGATCGCTGTGCCCGGTGCTCCACAAGTCCCGCAGTACCTGGGCGTATTCGGCCAGGTATTCATAACGGGTCGAGAAAAAGTCATCTCCCGGCCACATGCCCATCTGCTCGTATTCCGGCTTTTGCCAGCCCGTTACCAGATTCACCCCGAAGCGGCCGCCGGAAATCGAGTCGATGGTCGACGCCATGCGCGCGACGATGGCCGGAGGAATCGTCAGGGTTGCAACGGTGGCGAACAGGTGGATGCGGCTGGTGACAGCGGCGAGTCCTGCCATCAACGTGAAGGACTCCATGTTGTGTTCCCAGAACTCGGTCTTGCCACCGAACCCGCGCAACTTGATCATCGACAGGGCAAACTCGAAGCCGTAATGCTCGGCCTTCTGCACGATTGTCTTGTTCAGTTCGAACGTCGGCATGTATTGCGGTGCGTTGCTGGAAATCAGCCAGCCGTTGTTACCGATAGGGATGAAGATTCCAATATCCATGTGAAGGCCTCTTGCATGCGGTGGCAATGAACGGTGCGCCCGGCGAAGTCCGGCAGCACGCTACACAGGACGTTTTGCATGAAGCAGGCCAGCTTTTTATTGTTGTTTTAAAACAAAGGGTTGACTGAATTTAGGTATGTGTTTCAGACCATTTGGTCTGGATTAGAGCACTTGGTTTGTGCGCGGTGCACGCAGACGGGGCAGGGGCCTGGATTTAATTGTGCCGCGCTGTCTCGCAGTTAACACCGGGCTGTAGGAGCGCACGAGCACCGTGAGGCCGCGATAGCGGTGTATCAGACAGAATGCTATCGCGGCCTCGCGGTGCCCGTGCGCTCCTACAGGTTTCGTGTTTTCTGCATGAGTGCTTTACCCAGCCCCCATCCACCAAGGTAAAGTGCCCCGGTATTCAATGTTGATGCGGTCGTAAATGTGAACAACGAACCTCCAGTGGTGCCGTCCAAGTCCGTCAAACGTAGCCGTGTGCTGAAACCCAAAGCACCTGCGGTCAAGGCTAAGGCCAAGCCTGTGGCTAAAGGAAAAGGTAAAGGCACGCGCGAGGCCAGTGCTTCGACAGTCAAGCGGCGGATGCGTCTGGTAGAAGGCAAGCGTGCCGCGATTCTGGAAGCTGCGCTGGAAATCTTCTCGCGCTTCGGCCTGCATGGCACCAGCCTGGACCAGGTGGCGAGCATGGCCGACGTGTCCAAGACCAATCTGCTTTATTACTTCGCCAGCAAAGAAGAGCTGTACACCAGTGTGCTGCGTCAGTTACTGGATGTCTGGCTTAAGCCGTTGCGCGGGTTCAGTGCAGAGCAGGATCCGATTGAGGCAATCAGCGAATACATCCGGGTCAAGCTGGAGTTGTCCCGTGACCATCCCGCTGAGTCGCGGCTGTTCTGTCTGGAGATCATTCAGGGTGCGCCGTTGATGCTGGCAGAGTTGGAGCAGCCACTGCGCGATATCGTCGAGGCCAAGGTCTCGGTGATACAGGGCTGGATAGAGGCGGGCAAACTGGCACCGGTTGAACCGCATCACCTGATCTTCTCGCTGTGGGCCACAACGCAGCACTATGCTGACTTTGCCAGCCAGATCAATGCGGTGACCGGCAAGACGCTTGATGATCCGGTGTTCTTTGCGCACACGTTAGAAAACCTGCAGGCGCTGGTCCTCAACGGCATCCGGCCGCGAGTTCAAGCAGCAGACTCACAGCAATAACGCGGAACGCTTTTCGGTGGAAAATCCCAGGTTGGCCTGAAATCCGTAGGACCGGCTTTAGCCGGGAGAGCAGTGTTTCTGCCGAAGAAAATTTAGCGGATATCACTAAGTCCTCCCGGCTAAAGCCGGTCCTACGGAAAATCGCGGCCGCTGCAGGAGATTCTGTGTTGGCCTGCTAATTCGCAATCAGGCTCACCGTTTGCCCTGCGCACGAGCCGAAGCATTGACCCATCTCAACCCCCATGCCCGCTTTTCGTGCTCCCCCGCCCAAACCAAGTGCTCTGCTTCGGACCATTTGATCTGTTTTTGTGTGCCTTTAAAAGCTAACCATCTGAAACCTATAACTATTCAAAGACTGGCACAGTTACTGCTATCCCCAGAGCAGCTGTTCGGTCGGGGATCCTGACCGGGCGAGCCTTATCCCGCTGCTGGCCTACCATCAGGATGATCAACAATGCTCAACAGATTTCTTAAGCGAACCTTGTGTGCGGCAATATTGCTGGGTCTGGCGCACGGCGCCTCGGCAGAAGGCCTGACCCTGGAGAAGCCGGCGAAGATCGCCATGGTCTATATCAGCCCACGCAATGATGGTGGCTGGACTCAGGCGTTCGATGAGTCGCGGGTCAAGCTGGAGAAAGAGCTGGGTACTAAAATCCAGTACGTGGAAAGCGTGCCGGAGAACGCTGCGGCAATTACCCCGGTGGTTGATCGACTGATCGCCCGGGGCGCCAACGTCATTATTGGCACCGCGTTTGGCTACTCCGATACCTTCCTCGATCTGGCGAAGAAGTACCCGAAGATCGCCTTCCTCAACGGTTCCGGCACGACCAATGCGCCAAATCTGGAATCCTTCTACGGCCGTACTTACGAAAGTCAGTACCTGTGCGGCATGGTGGCGGGCGCGGCATCGAAGACCGGCAAACTGGGTTTCGTCGCCGCCAACCCCTTCGGCCAGGTCAACTGGACAGTCAATGCCTTCGCGCTGGGGGCGCAGCAGATCAACCCCAATGCTACGGTCAACGTGATTTACACCGGTGCCTGGAACGACCCGGTCAAGGAACGCGCGGCCGCCATGGCCCTGATCGATAACGGCGCGGACGTGATCGGCCAGCACGTGGACAGCCCGACGCCACAAATCGTTGCGCAGGAGCGCGGCGTGCTGGGCACCGGTTATCACCGTGACTTGAGTGAGTTCGCGCCCAAGGCCACCGTGTGTTCTTCGGCCTGGGTCTGGGATCGCTTTCTTGCCCCTGAGCTGAAGAAGATCATCGCCGGTAACTGGGTGCCCGATCCCAAAGGCGCTCTGCTGTCCATGGAGCAAGGCGGCACAGACATTACGCTGACGGCTGGCGAGCATATTTCTGCCGAGAACAAGCAAAAGATCGAGGCCGCTCGCGAGCAGTTGATGAAAGGTCAGAAGATCATTTACAGCGGGCCGATGAGTGATCGTGATGGCAAGGAGCGGATAGCGGCGGGCACGAACATGCCGGATGCCGACTTGTGGAAGATGGACTGGTTCGTCAAAGGCGTGGCTTCTCAGCAATGAGCCAGGCGAACGCGATCCAGCTCACCGGTATCAGCAAATCATTCGACGGCTTCAAGGCTTTGACTGACGCGCACTTCACTGGCAAATGGGGGGAAGTGCATGCGTTGCTTGGAGAGAACGGTGCGGGTAAATCATCGCTGATGAATATCGCCGCCGGTTTGTATGCGCCGGAAAGCGGGTCGCTGTTGATTGATGACAACCCGGTACGGCTCAGCGGCCCCAAGGACGCGAGCCGCTATCACATCGGCATGGTCCACCAGCATTTCAAGCTGGTGCGACCGTTCACCGTTGCCCAGAACATTCTGCTGGGCTTGCCCGACGCTGTGGGGCAGGGCAGCTACAGCAAACGTCTGCAAACACTCGAACAGCAGATCAGCGCCAAGGCTGAGGAGCTGGGCTTTGCCATTGATCCGCGCCAGACCATCGAAAATCTGTCGATTGCCGAGCAGCAACGGGTGGAAATTCTCAAGGTGTTGTTGGCCGGTGCGCGGATCCTGATTCTCGACGAGCCCACCGCGGTACTGACCGACCAGGAAGCCGAACGGTTGCTGGCGACCGTGCAGTCTTTCGCACGGCAGGGTGCGGCCGTGATTCTGGTGACGCACAAAATGTCTGACGTCAAACGCTATGCGGACCGCGTTACGGTGATGCGAGGCGGCCGGACCGTGGAAACCCTTGATCCGCAAAGCGTATCGGTCCAGCAATTGGTGCGCTTGACGGTCGGTGAGTCCCAGGCTGTTGCCGAACATCCGCAGGCCTTGGCTGGCGAGGCGAAACTGGTGGTGCGCAACCTGCGTTCCGTACCGGGTCTGGGACCGTTGGCTGGCGTCGATATGACCCTGCATGCCGGGCAGATTTATGGCATCGCCGGGGTCGGGGGCAACGGCCAGAGTGAGTTAGCCAATGCCTTGATGGGGCTGCCTCAAGCGGTGGAGGGCGAAATGTTGCTGCAGGGTTTTGGCGATTTGTGCGGCGCATCTGCCGAGCAACGCCGGGATTTGCGCATCGCGTCAATTCCCGCCGACCGCTACGGCGCCGCGCTGGCAGGGTCACTGTCCGTGGCCGAGAACTTTGGAATCGGTCAGATCCACAGCGGTCGTTACGGATCGTTCTTTCGCCTGCGCACCAAGCGTATGGAAGAGGATGCCACCGCCGCTATCAGCGCTTTCGACGTGCAAGGCGTTCGCTCCTTGCAACAGAAAGCCGCGCTGCTGTCCGGAGGTAACGCCCAGAAACTGGTGATCGCCCGGGAATTCAGCCGCGACCCGCAACTGGTGCTGGTACACAGCCCCAGTCGGGGGCTGGATGCCAAGGCGACCGCTGCGGTACATGGTCGCTTGCGGGCCGCGCGGGATGCGGGAGCGGCGGTGTTGGTGATCAGTGAAGACCTTGATGAGGTGCTGATGCTCGCTGATCGCATCGGGGTCATGAACAGCGGCCGGATCGTCGCAGAATTCGAACGCCCGGCGGATCGCCAGGCGATAGGCAAGGCCATGGTGAGTCATGACTGAAGTCACACTGCAATCCGCGACTCATAAACCTGCGCGGCGTCAGCCACTGCTTTCCCGTCGCTATGCCCTGGAAATTCGTCAGCAACTGGCCTGGTACTGGCAGGCGCTGGTGATTGCCCTGGCCTTGGTGGTCGGCCTGGCCATCTCGGCGGCCATTCTGGTCGGTGCCGGTGTGCCGGCTGACGAGCTGCTCAATGAGTTTGTCGTACTGACCGTGCTGGACCCGCAGAACTTCAAAGCGGTGCTGTTTCAGGCGGCTCCGATGATTCTGGTGGGGCTGGCCGGGTGCATGGCGTTTCGTGCGCGATTCTGGAATCTGGGCCTGGAAGGCCAGATGATCTGGGGCGGCATTGGTGCTACCGCCGTCTCGTTGTTCGAAGTCGGCCCGCCGTCGATTCGGCTGCCGTTGATGCTGGCGGCGGCAATCATCTGCGGCGTGCTCTGGACCGTCGCGCCAGTGCTGCTCAAGTTGCGCCTCAAGGTCAACGAAATCATCTCGACGCTGATGCTCAACTACATCGCCGCCAACTTCCTCCTTCATCTGCTCTACGGCAACTGGAAAGATCCTCGGGACAACTTTCCATATTCCCCGGCATTCCGAAGCTTTGAGCGCTTGCCGGATCTGCTCGACGGCTATAACGCGGCGATTGTGCTGGCGATCATCGTGACCCTTTTCGCGCTGTGGTTTATCGATATTTCCCGGGCGGGCCTGTACCTGCGTTTCGTTGATGCCAATCCGCGAGTCGCTGATGCCGTCGGCGTGCCGGTGCGCAAGATGATTATCGGCACGGTGTTGCTTTCCGGAGCACTGGCCGGGATCGCCGGGTATATCGTCACTGCCGGGCAAGAAGGTCGTCTGACTCAGTCGTTCTATCAAGGCTACGGATTCTCCGGAATCCTGATTGCCTTTCTGGCGCGTAACAACCCCGTGGCGGCCACCCTCGTTGCGTTACTGGTTGCGCTGTTGTTCGTGGCAGGACGCAGTTTGCAGGTGTTTTACCAGATCCCGTTTTCCATGGTGCAGTTGATTCAGGCCATTCTCGTGATCTGTGTGGCATCGTCGGACTTTTTCATTCGTCATCGCATGCGACTGATACAAAGGGGAGAGCAGTGATGGACATGATTGCCAACTGGCTGGGCAACTCCCCTGACTTTGCGGTGCCATTCGCACTGGCGGCTTTGGGCCTGATTCTGACCGAGCGTGCCGGGGTTCTTGCGCTGGGGGCCGAAGGCTTGATGCTGGTCGGTGCGCTGGCGGCAATCGGCGCACAACTGAGCTTCGGCACGCCGATGATTTCGCTGATCATGGCCATGCTGGCGGCCAGTGTGGTGTCGCTGCTGTTCGCGCTTATGGTGCTGGTGATGCGCATCAATCAGGTCATCGCCGGACTTGCACTGGTGTTTTTCTGTCAGGGATTGACCGGTCTGCTGGGCACCGTGCTGGAATGGACCAACCAACCCGTGACCGGGCTGGCTGCGGTTGCCCTTTGGCCGCTTTCCGGGTTACCACTGGTCGGAAAGATTTTTGTGCAAAACCCGCTGGTCTATCTGACGCCGCTTATTTTTCTGGGCGTCGTCTGGTTTCTGTATCGCACTAATGCCGGCCTGCGCCTGCGAGCTGTCGGCGAAAATCCTCAGGCGGCGGATGCGGCGGGTATCTCTGTTTTGGGTTATCGACTGGCTGCAATTCTGGCGGGCGCTGCGCTGATCGGCCTGGCGGGCGGCTATATTTCGGTGCTCAGCACCAAGATGTGGATTGCCGACATGACCGGCGGACGCGGCTGGATTGCGGTGTCTCTGGTAATTTTCGCCCGCTGGTCGCCTTGGCGCGCTCTGGCCGGTGCCGTGCTGTTCGGCTGCATCGAGGCGCTGATCCCACAGCTGGCGTCCACGGGTATTCGCCTGCCGCAGTACTTCGTGCTGATGACGCCCTATGCCGTCACGCTGATGGTCATGATCTGGGTGGCAATGGATAAAAACGCAAAGGCTGCAGGTTCAGGCAATCAACCGGGGGCGCTGGGCGAAGCGTTCATCCGTGAGGAACGACGCTGAGCGCGCAGGGTGCGGCATCACAGGCAGTTGCCCGGCAGGGGATTGCCAACGTAGGATGCGCAACCGCCTGGCGTTTGTGACGGAGCTCACTGTACGTCTGGAATCCGAAACATACGAGTACACATACGTGACAGCCATCCAATTGACTGATGCAGAAGTCGCAGCGATCGCCGAGGTCGAAGCGACTTCCAACATTCTGCGTCTGATGACGCGACTGACATCGCTACGCTTTGCGGCCATTGCGCGGGTTACCGACCAGCGCTGGATTGCCTGCGCTGTCCACGATGAAATCCAGTTTGGTGTCGGCCCTGGCGATGAGCTGGACGTTGAAGCGACCATCTGCAAGGAAATTCGTCAGCATCACGCCGCCGTGGTGATTTCTAAAGTCAGTGAGGACCCGCGCTTCGTGAACCATCCTGTGCCCAAACAGTATGGTTTCGAAAGCTATGTGTCGTTACCGATCATTCTGGCTGACGGGGCGTTTTTCGGCACGCTATGCGCGCTGGATCCGCTGCCTGCCAGACTGGATGATCCGAATCTGATTCAGACGCTGGAAATCTTCGCCCGCCTGATTGGCGTTACGCTCGATCTGCAGACACGGGTTGCTGCAGCCGCGTAGAAATATTCCGTAATAAATACCTAAAGACCCGTCTAGCCCCGCTGTTTCCCTCCGAAAAACCAGATCTTGTGCCGGTAGCACCGCTAACCGGCCGTCTGTCATTTGAAGCTTATTTCCCCCAATGCTGAAACGTTTATCATGGAGTGATGTCATTTTGATGTCGCGCAAAACGGATGCGCGCGTAAGAGAGCAGGGCCGCCCTCATCAACCTCATCATTACCGGACGGTTCTATGCTCACAGCGATTAACACAACACTGGCGAATATCAGTGTCAAAGCAAAACTTTCACTAGGCTTCGCTCTGGTGCTGATCCTTACGTGTTTGATCGCTTTTACCGGCTGGTCCGGTTTGCAATCGCTGGCCGAGCGTGGTGACAAGGTGGCATCCATCGCGACCCTCAACGAACAGGCGCGTGACCTGCGCATCGCTCGTCTGAGTTACATGCTCAAACCGGATGCCGAACATGCCACTGCGGTCACCGGCTACCTCGCCAAGCTGGAAAGCCAGACCCGTGAGATGAAAACCTTTTTCGTCACCGGAGCCAGCCTTGGCCTGATTGGCGAAGTCAGTGATGCCGTGGCTGTCTACAAAAACCATTTCAACGATTTCGTCCAGGCGACCCAGAGTCGTGAAGCGGCACGCAGTTCGATCAGCGCTCAGGTTGATACGATGATCGCGGAACTGGAAAAAATTCAGGACGAGGCGGGCGAGGCGGACTCACAGGCTCGGGCCATGACCACGCAGAATCGCCTCATTCAGCAGGCACGCTCCCACGCTCAGACTTACACCTACAGCACCAAGCCTGAATACCTGCAACCAGCACTCGCCGCTGTAGATGCAGCGCGTAACAACCTGAAGAATCTCAGTCAGTCTTCACCTCAAGCTGTTCAGGGCATTGATCAGGCGCTGGTCGCATTTCGAGCCGCTATCGCGCAGTTCAGCGATAGCGTGAGCAAGGCCGAGCAGGCGCAGATTGCCCTGACGAACGACGTAACCCGATTGCTGGAAGCCAGCAAGAAAATGACCGCCAACCAGATCGTGCTGCGCACCAACGACGTGAATGACGCCAACATGTTTCTGGCGGGTGCGACCCTCGCTGCGCTGCTGTTCGGCATTCTGGCTGCATGGCTCATCACTCGCCTGATCGTCGGGCCTTTGATGGAAACCCTGCGCAATGCCGAGTTCGTAGCCAATGGTGATCTGAGCCACAACATGGCGGTCACTCGCAAAGACGAATTGGGCCAGCTGCAAACCAGCATGCAGCGCATGACCGTGGGGCTGCGTGATCTGATTGGCGGTATCAGTGATGGTGTGGTGCAGATCGCCAGTGCCGCCGAGCAGCTGTCGGCGGTGACCGAGCAGACCAGCGCGGGCGTGAATAGCCAGAAGGTGGAAACCGATCAGGTGGCCACCGCCATGAACGAAATGACCGCCACGGTGCAGGAAGTCGCACGCAACGCTGAAGAGGCTTCCGAAGCCGCCGTCAACGCCAGCCGCGAAGCGAAGCAGGGCGATGAGGTGGTGACCCAGGCCATGCAGCAGATTGGTCGACTGGCTGAAGAAGTCAGCCACTCCACCGTCGCCATGAACGATCTGCAAAGCGAAAGCGACAAGATCGGCAGCGTGCTGGACGTGATCAAGTCGGTAGCGCAGCAAACCAACCTGCTGGCCCTCAACGCTGCCATTGAAGCGGCACGTGCCGGTGAAGCCGGCCGTGGTTTTGCCGTGGTAGCTGACGAAGTCCGCAGCCTGGCGCAACGTACCCAGACGTCCACCGAAGAAATTGAAGGCCTGATCACCGGGCTGCACACCGGTACCCAGCGCGTCGCAACCATTCTGGAAAACAGCCGCTCGTTGACCGACAGCAGCGTGGAACTGACTCAACGTGCTGCTACGTCTCTGGTCAGCATCACGCGTTCTGTTTCGTCCATCGAGTTGATGAATCAGCAGATCGCTGCAGCGGCCGAACAGCAATCCGCCGTGGCCGACGAGATCAACCGCAGCGTGCTGAATGTCCGGGATATTTCCGAGCAGACCTCCGCCGCCAGTGAAGAGACCGCAGCGTCCAGCGTTGAGCTGGCGCGGTTGGGCGTGCACCTGCAGAGCATGGTGGGCAAGTTCAAGCTTTGATGGGGCCATTCATAGAAGGTTGCGGTGTCCATGGCACCGCGAATTGACCTGTAGGAGCTGCCGAAGGCTGCGATCGCGGTGTATCAGGATAAATGCTTCGCAGCCTTCGGCAGCTCCTACAGAACATGCATTTCAAGCCAATATTTTGCTGTTGTTTGATGAGCGCTGCCGAAGGCTGCAATGACTGTATGTCAGAATAAACGCCTCGCAGCCGTCCGCAACTCCTACAGATTATCCAGTGCTCGAAGTCCATTGGCAGCTATCACTAATCGAACTATCCCCAAACGCTACGGGTCGGTACTACAACGCCGTTGTCTGGCGAAGTCACCTGCCCGGAGCACTACCATGAAGCCTTATATCATCTGCCACATGATGTCCTCGCTGGACGGCCACGCCCTGACTGATGGTTGGGAGCGGCCTTTCAAGAATGCGGCTGGCGATCTCTATGAGGAGCTGGCAAAGACTTTCAATTTCGATGCATGGATCTGCGGCCGCGTGACCATGCAGGAAATCTCTCACGGCGACGATTACCCTCGTGGGCTGGCCAAATCTTCGGTGCCACGCACCCATCATTTCGCTGACCGCAACGCTGAAACCTACGCCATCTCCATCGATCCACACGGCAAAGTGGCCTGGAAGAGCAATCAGGCGCTGGGCTCCCATGTGGTTGAAGTGGTCAGCGAATCCGTGGAAGACGATTACCTCGCGTATCTGCAATCCATCAATGTGTCCTACATTTTCGGCGGCAAGACCGACATCGATCTGAATGAAGTCGTCGACATCCTCGCCAGCGAACTGGGCCGCAAGCGTCTGATCGTAGAAGGCGGACCCCATGTCAGCGGTTCATTCCTGAATGCGGGGCTGGTGGACGAAGTCAGCGTTTTGCTGCTGCCATTGATCGACGGCCGAGGCGAGCATCCCGCCTCCTTCGAGGTATCGACCGAGGCCTGGAAGCAACCGGCTTACCTGAAGCTTGTGTCGGCCGATGTTCAGGACGAAGGTGGAGTGTGGTTGCGGTACAAGATGCGGGCTTGACGCGACTTCACGTCAGGCAAATTCCC
>NZ_JACONW010000153.1 GCF_014357575.1 Pseudomonas folii
CGGCTCACAACATCAACGGCGCCCGCTCGCACAGCTTGTTCAATGCCGCTGCCCAGTTCGGGTCATCGTTCAGGCACGGTATCAAGGTCAACTCCTCTCCCCCGGCAGCCTTGAACTGCTCGGCACCGCGATCACCGATTTCCTCCAGCGTCTCGATGCAGTCGGCGACAAACGCCGGGCACATCACCAGCAACTTCTTCACGCCCTGAGCAGCCAGTTCTTCAAGCCGCGCTTCGGTGTAGGGTTCGATCCACTTGGCCCGCCCCAGCCGCGACTGGAACGACACCGACCATTTGCCATCTGCAATGCCCATCTGTTTCGCAAACACGGCCGCCGAACGCAGGCACTGTGCGCGATAGCAGGTCGCAAGCACTTCGGGCGACGCGTTCCTGCAGCAGTCAGCATCCTTGAAGCAGTGATTGCCGGTGGGATCAAGCTTGGTCAGGTGTCGCTCCGGCAAACCGTGAAAGCTCAACAGCAAGTGATCGTGGGGCTGTTCAAGATGCGGCCGCACACTCTGGACCAACGCGTCGATGTATTCCGGTTGATCATAGAACGCCTGCAACACGGAAAACTTCACGTTCAGTGATTTGTCCTTTACAACGCGTTTGGCCTCTTCAATCACCGTGGTCACGGTGCTGTCGGCAAACTGCGGGTATAGCGGAGCCAGGGTAATTTTGCTGATGCCCTGAGACGCCAATCGGGTCAACACGGTTTCAATGGACGGCTCACCGTAACGCATCGCCAGTTCAACCGGGCCCTGGGTCCATTCCTTAGTCATGGCCTGGTGCAAACGCTTGCTCAACACCACCAGCGGTGAGCCTTCGTCCCACCAGATAGAGGCATAGGCATGGGCGGACTGCTCGGGTCGCTTGATCAGGATCAGCGACACCAACAGCCGACGAACCGGCCACGGCAAATCGATGACGTAGGGGTCCATCAGGAACTGGTTGAGATAACGGCGAACATCAGCCACAGACGTGGAGGCTGGTGATCCCAGATTGACCAGCAACAGCGCGTGATCGGTCATGCAACATCCTATTTCAGTGGCGGCCGAGGAAATCGTCCAGGGCAGCGTGCAGTTCAGTAAATTTGAATGTGAAACCGGCCTCTTCCAGTCGCGCAGGTCGAGCGCGTTGACCACCCAATAGCAGAACAGACAATTCGCCCAACAGGATTTTCAAGGCCAGTGCAGGCAACGGCATGAATGCCGGGCGATGCAGAACACCGGCAAGTGTTTTGGCAAACTCGTGATTGCGGACCGGGTGGGGGGCGCAGAGATTATAGGGGCCTTGCGCGTCATGCTTGTGCAACAGAAAATCAATCGCGGCGATTTGGTCTTTGATGTGTATCCATGGCATCCACTGCCGACCATTGCCGATGGGGCCGCCCATGCCGAATTTGAAGGGCGGTAGCAGCCGCTGCAGCATGCCGCCGTCATCGGAGAGCACCAGACCGGTCCGAATGATAATTACCCGCACGCCTTGGGCCTCGGCTCGCTGAGCCGTTTCTTCCCAGGCGTCACACAGATGGCTGGCGAAATCTTCTTTGACTGGCTGGGAGGTTTCATCCAGCTCACGCTCGCCGCCATCGCCGTACCAACCCACGGCAGAACCACTGATCAGCACCTGTGGCTTCTGCGAACGTTGCTCCATCCAGGTCAACAGTTGCTCGGTCAAGCCAATGCGGCTGTCCCATAACTGAGTTCTGCGCTTGCGCGTCCAGGGCCGGTCCGCAATGGGCGCACCTGCGAGGTTGACCACCGCGTCCACCGGTTGATCATTCAGGTCACTGAGTTGGGCGATTCCTCGCACGCCGCTGCCACACAGTCGCGGGACTTCATCGGGTTTGCGGCTCCAGACCGTGACCTGATGGCTTTGTTGAGTCCAGAACTGGCAGAGCTGTCGTCCTATCAAACCAGTACCGCCGGTCAGCAATATGTGCATGGCAGGTGTCCTTGCGTGGCGTTCGCGAGCATTCGGTAGTCTATTTTTTTATGCATTAACAGATGGCTTATGAACCATAGGCCAAAACATTGCCAGGAAGCGTTCGGACTATCCGTCTGGATAGTTGCCCGTCGCTTTCAGGTAGCAGATTTTAGATCTGGAGCCGTACCAGAAAGGCGACGCAGGCCCCAGGCCGTAATCGAAGCAAGTTATACCAAAAAACAATATTGTACAGGTTTTAACTACGGCGTAGTCTGTGCAGACAAGGTAACGAGGCCCCTATGACTGTACCTATCGCAATCATCGGTACCGGCATCGCCGGACTCTCCGCAGCCCAAGCGCTCCATGCTGCCGGGCACTCCGTTCATCTTTTCGACAAAAGCCGCGGCAGTGGCGGAAGGATGTCCAGCAAACGCAGTGACGCAGGCTCGCTCGATATGGGCGCGCAGTATTTTACTGCTCGCGATCGGCGCTTCATGGCCGCAGTACAGCAGTGGCAACTTCAGGGTTGCGCGGCTCAATGGACGCCATTGCTGTACAACTCCCACGCAGGCCAGCTCAGCCCGTCACCCGACGAGCAGGTTCGCTGGGTCGGCCAGCCCGGCATGAGTGCTATTACTCGCGCCATGCTGGGTGATTTGCCAGTCTCGTTTTCCTGCCGGATCACCGAGGTCTTTCGTGGCGAGCAGCACTGGAGCCTGCAAGACGCCGAGGGCCAGAGCCACGGCCCCTTCAGCCATGTGATCATCGCCACGCCCGCTCCGCAGGCAACGGCATTACTGGCCAGCGCGCCAAAACTTGCAGGCGCTGCCGCCGGTGTGAAGATGGACCCGACCTGGGCGGTGGCGCTGGGATTCAGCAGTGCATTGCAGACGCCTTTGGAAGGCTGCTTTGTCCAGGACAGTTCCATCGACTGGCTTGCCCGAAATCGCAGCAAACCCGGGCGCGATACCACGCTGGACACCTGGGTGCTGCACGCCACCAGCGCCTGGAGCCGACAGCATCTGGACATGCCCAAGGAAGAAGTCATTGAGCAGTTGCACGGCGCATTTGCCGAACTGATCGGCTGCGCCGTACTTGCGCCGACGTTCAGTCTGGCCCACCGCTGGCTTTACGCCCGCCCCGCTACCGCTCATGAATGGGGTGCGCTTTCCGATCCCGATCAGGGCATTTATGTGTGTGGCGACTGGTGCCTGTCAGGCCGCGTCGAAGGTGCCTGGCTCAGCGGTCAGGAGGCAGCACGTCGCTTGCTGGAACACCTCAATTGAACCGCCTCAATCCCCGCAAGCTGCTGCTGTCGAAATGGACAGCCGCTCAGCCGGTCAATCGCGAGAAGCATTTTCTGGTCACTGAGTTGTTTCGCGACGACGAAGGCACCGTGCTGGAAATCGAATTGCAGGCAGTGCTGACACAGCGCAGTGAACGCTTGCCTTGGCAAACGTTGCAGGACGCTGAGACGTGGAAGATGGGTTGGAAGTAATGCGGCCCTACCGGAGCAACTCGGTACGCCAGGATGAATGCGAACCTGTGGAAGCGGTGCCTTATCGTCGGAATGCCGCCCAGACCAAGCACCGCTCCCACATACAAGCGCGCCAGCCACCCCATACAAACCCTATACAAACCATTTGACTTGTACAGCGTTGAACCTATGATGAACCCAAGTTGTACAGAAAATTAACTCTGTACAATTATGTTCAGAGGTTTGCATGCTTTCTCCAGCAGTCCATAAACCGAAACTCGGCATCAGTGCCTGCCTCATGGGCGACGAGGTGCGGTTCAATGGTGGTCATAAAGAATCCCATTTATGCACCCGCGAGCTGACTCAATACTTCGAGTTCGTCACCGCCTGCCCGGAAGTGGCCATCGGCATGGGCATACCCCGCGAACCCATCCGTTTGGTGGGCGACGCACAAAACCCTCAAGCCGTCGGGACGGTGAATAAAGCGCTGAACGTTACCCAGCCCCTCGCCGACTACGGGGTAAAGATGGCTGAAGAACTGGGGGATATCTGCGGCTATATCTTCATGCAGAAATCTCCGTCCTGTGGACTTGAGCGAGTCAAGGTCTACACGGAGAACGGCGCTCCCGTTGAGGGAGGCGGACGCGGGATCTATGCCCAGGCGTTTTGCGAGCGTCATCCCAATCTCCCGGTTGAAGAAGATGGTCGCCTCAACGACGCAGTCTTGCGCGAGAATTTCATCACCCGAGTGTTTGCCTATGCCGCGTGGCAAGACCTGTTAAAAGCAGGTATCACCCGACGCAGCCTGACCGAATTCCACTCGCGTTATAAATACCAGCTCATGGCCAACGACCCGGTGCAGTACAAAGTATTGGGCAATTTATTGGGCAGCATGGGCCGCAGCGATCCCAACGAGATCGCACCGCGCTATTTCAGTGACTTGATGACGGCCCTGAAAAAGCCCGCCACCCGCCGCACCCACACCAACGTTCTGCAGCACATCAGCGGCTATCTGAAACAGACCCTGAGCGCGGCCGACAAGCAGGAAATCCAGCAAATAATCGGTCAGTACCATCAAGGCATCGTGCCGTTGATCGTGCCCCTGACGCTGCTCAAACACCACTTCCGCCAACATCCTGATCCTTACGTGGCCTTGCAGGTTTACATGCAGCCGCACCCGGAAAATCTCAGCCTGCGGAATGCGATCTGAACATGAATAACACACTGCATCTGATCCCTGCGCCCGAGCCAACCGATGAAGACACGGGGGTTGAAGGCGGCTGGTTACCGATACGTGAAGTCGCCCGTCAAACGGGGGTCAACGCGGTCACGTTGCGTGCGTGGGAACGCCGTTATGGGCTGATCGTCCCGCACCGTACGCCCAAGGGGCACCGACTGTACTCGGACGAGCATGTCCAACGGGTGATGAAGATTCTCACCTGGCTCAATCGCGGCGTATCGGTCAGTCAGGTGAAAAGCCTCATCGACAGCCGCCAACCGGATACCAGCGCCGCCGGGAACGACTGGGACGATTTGCGGCAAAACCTGATCAAGGCGATCAGTGAACTGGCGGAGCGCAGGGTTGACGACCTGTTCAACCAGGCCATGTCGCTCTACCCGCCGCGAACAGTCTGCGAACAGCTGTTGATGCCGTTGCTGTCGGAACTCGAGTTCCGCTGGCAGGGGCATTTCGGCGGGCAAATGGAGCAGGTCTTCTTCTACTCCTGGCTGCGCAGCAAATTCGGCGCCCGGATTTACCACAACAATCGTCAGCTCAGCGGTAAGCCAGTGTTGCTGGTCAATCACTCGGACTCACCGCTGGAGCCGCACCTGTGGCTCAGCGCCTGGCTGATCAGCAGCGCCGATTGCCCGGTTGAGGTTTTCGACTGGCCGTTGCCCAACGGTGAACTGTCGCTCGCGGCCGACCTGCTTAAACCGCGAGCGGTATTGCTGTACTCCAGCAAAGCATTGAACCCCGGCCAGCTTCCCAAATTGCTCAGCAATGTTCAGTCCCCGACCGTGCTTGCCGGTGCCTGCGTACGTATTCATTGCGACGACCTCGCCATGACGATCAACAAGATAGAAGGCCTGCACCTGGCCGAAGACCCGCTGGGCGCCCTCGCCGCCTTGCAGCTATTGGATCTTATCTAAGGAATAAACATGCAACTGCTATGGCTGCGCAGCGATTTGCGCATTCACGACAATACCGCCCTGACCGCTGCCATAGAGCAGGGTCCGGTGGTGGCTGTTTACCTGATCAGCCCCACTCAGTGGCGCAGCCATGACGACGCTCCCTGCAAAGTAGATTTCTGGCTGCGCAATCTGGTCGAGTTGCAGAAAGCTCTGGGTGAATTGAACGTGCCATTGCTGATCCGCGAGGCCGACAGCTGGGATCAAGCACCGAAGGTGCTTCTGGAACTGTGTCGCGAACACAATTTCCGGTCGGTACATGCCAACGAAGAATACGGGATCAACGAAACCCGCCGGGACGCCGCCGTCGCCGATGCACTTCAGGACGCCGACATCCAGTGGCGCAGCTATCTGGATCAGTTGTTTTTCAAACCTGGCACTGTGCTGACCAAAACCGGCACCTATTTCCAGGTCTTCAGCCAGTTCCGCAAGGTCTGCTACGCCCGTATGCACCAAGCCATGCCGCCGCTGGTTCACTTGCCCAAACCTCAAGCCGCGCTGGATGTAAAAAGTGATCGCGTCCCCGAACAGGTAGAGGGATTCAAGACGCCTCCCCAGGCACTACAAGTTTTATGGCCTGCGGGTGAGGACGAAGCGCGTCGGCGGCTGGCCGCCTTCAGCGATGAACAGATTGATTACTACCGCTCAGAGCGTGACTTCCCGGCCAAGCCCGGCACCAGTCAGTTGTCGGCGTATCTGGCTGCCGGAGTGATATCCCCGCGCCAATGCCTGCATGCGGCGTTGAGCAGCAATCAGGGTGAGTTCGAGACGGGCAGTGTCGGCGCTGTCACCTGGATCAACGAGCTGCTCTGGCGCGAATTCTATAAGCACATTCTGGTGGGCTTCCCTCGGGTATCGCGGTATCGCGCATTCCGCCCAGAAACCGAAGCCCTGAAATGGCGTGATGCCCCAGAGGAGCTGGCTGCCTGGAAAGAGGCGCGTACCGGCCTGCCGATCATTGACGCCGCCATGCGCCAACTGCTGGAAACCGGCTGGATGCACAACCGTCTGCGCATGGTCGTGGCGATGTTTCTGACCAAGAACCTGCTGATTGACTGGCGCGAAGGCGAACGCTTTTTCATGCAGCACCTGATCGACGGCGATCTGGCTGCCAATAACGGTGGCTGGCAGTGGAGCTCATCGACGGGCACCGATTCATCGCCGTATTTCCGGATTTTCAATCCGCTGTCGCAATCCGAGAAATTTGACCCCGAAGGTCTGTTCCTGAAGAAGTGGTTGCCCGAACTGGCCGACCTCAACAAAAAAGAAGTGCATAACCCTGCAGCGGCTGGCGGCCTGTTTGGTGTGGCCAATTATCCCAAACCGATTGTCGACCTCAGTAGCAGCCGCGCCCGTGCGTTGGCTGCATTCAAGGCTTTGCCTCATCGCCAGCCCGCGGCCGAGGTTACTGATGACTGATTTCCTGCGGCGCTTTGCTCATGAGTTTGCGGCTCTGGACAAGAACAACCTAGACCGCCTTGGCAACCTGTACAGCGACGATGTGCAATTCACCGACCCGCTGCACCAGATTCACGGGCTGCCGCAAATGCGTCGCTATTTTGCCGAGTTGTACGCCAACGTCAGCGATCTGCGGTTCGACTTTCATGGCTTTGACCAGGTCAGCGAAGGCAACGGTTATCTGCGCTGGACAATGAGCTACTCCCATCCGCGGCTTGTCAGAGGTAAGACGATCCAGGTCGAGGGCTGCTCGCATCTGCTCTGGCGCGACAAGGTTTATCAACATCGAGACTATTTCGATGCAGGCGCTTTGTTGTACGAGCACTTGCCGATCATGGGCCAGCTGATTGCCTGGCTGAAAAGGAGATTGGGATGAGTGATCCGAACGTGCGACGTATCTGGTTGACCGGTGCCAGCAGCGGCATCGGCCTGGCCCTCGCCGAAGAGCTGCTCATCGCGGGTCACAAGCTGGCGCTGACGGCCCGAACGCTGGGCCCACTGGAGGAGCTGGAGCGACGTTTCCCCGGGCAAGTCTTGCTCGCGCCGGGGGATTTGACCGATGGCGAGCAAATCACCGCCATTGGCGATCGCATCGGCCAGACCTGGGGCGCCCTGGACAGCGCGATCATCAACGCTGGCACGTGCGAATACATCGACACCAACCATTTCGATGCCGCGCTGCTTGAGCGAGTGGTTCGTACCAATCTGCTGGCCAGTTCCTACTGCGTGCAAGAAGCATTATTGCTGCTGCGCAAAGGCAACAAGCCGCATCTGGTGGGCGTTTGCAGTTCGGTGACCTATCTGCCACTTACCCGCAGCGAGGCTTACGGGGCATCCAAGGCAGGTATGCGATATCTGTTCGAATCCCTGCGTATTGATCTGGCCCACGAAAATATCGACGTCACCGTCGTCAGCCCGGGTTTTGTCGATACCCCGCTGACCGCCAAAAACGACTTCGCCATGCCCATGCGCTGGCCGGTCGAAAAAGCTGCGAAATACATCGCCGAGCGGTTGCAGCGGACGCGTCGCCCGATGGAAATCGCCTTCCCCGGGCTGTTCATCCTGACCCTGCGGTTATTGGCGCTGCTCCCCACCCGGGTGCAACTCGCGTTAGGAAAACGCATGGCTCGCTCGGCGGCTCAACACAAGGACGCCCAATGAAAATCGCCATCATCGGCAGTGGTATCGCGGGCCTGACCAGCGCCTATCTGCTCAACCGCTCTCACGACATCACGGTGTTCGAGGCGGCAGACTGGATTGGCGGGCATACCCATACCGTTGATGTAAAGGTGAATGGCCGGGATTACGCCATTGATACCGGCTTTATCGTGTTCAACGACTGGACCTATCCAAACTTCATCCGTTTGCTCGGGCAGCTAGGCGTTAACTTCAAGCCCACCGAAATGAGCTTCTCCGTCAGCGATCCGAAGACCCGAACCGAATACAACGGCAATAACCTCAACAGCCTGTTCGCCCAGCGCAGCAACCTGTTGTCCCTGAGTTTCTGGGGCATGTTGCGCGACATTCTGCGTTTCAACCGCGAAGCGCTGGCCGACCTGGAAAGCCAGCGCATCGCTCACGACACAACTCTGGGTGATTACCTGCACAGTCGCGGTTACGGCGAACGCTTCATTGAGCACTACATCGTACCCATGGGCGCAGCGATCTGGTCCATGTCACTGGCAGACATGCTCGCCTTCCCTTTGCAGTTCTTTGTGCGCTTCTTCAAGAATCATGGTTTGTTGTCAGTCAGCAACCGGCCGCAGTGGTGCGTCATCGAAGGCGGTTCCAGCCGTTACATCGAGCCGTTGACAGCGTCGTTTGCCGAGCGGATTCGTCTGTCGTGTCCGGTCAATAGCGTTGAACGGGACGCAGAAGGCGTAACCATCCACAGCGCAGCGGGCAGCGAACGCTTTGATAAAGTCGTGTTCGCCTGCCACAGCGATCAGGCTCTGAAAATGCTCGCGCAACCGAGCGCAGCCGAGCAGGAAATTCTGGGTGCCCTGCCCTACGCCGAAAATGACGTGGTGCTGCACACCGACATCCGGCTGTTGCCCAAGCGACCGCTGGCCTGGGCCAGTTGGAACTACCGACTCGGCGGTGGCGAGCAACA
Organism: Pseudomonas folii; assembly: GCF_014357575.1. Taxonomy (GTDB): domain Bacteria; phylum Pseudomonadota; class Gammaproteobacteria; order Pseudomonadales; family Pseudomonadaceae; genus Aquipseudomonas; species Aquipseudomonas folii. The sequence continues at coordinate 9,167 of NZ_JACONW010000153.1, forward strand.
ACTGGCCGCTGTGACCTACGACATGAACATCCTGCAAGGCATCGACAGCGACACGACCTTTTGCGTCAGCCTCAACCAGACCGATGCCATCGACCCGAACAAAATCCTTGCCCGCTACACCTACGCACATCCGCAGTACAGCCTGGCGGGCGTAGATGCTCAGGCGCGCTGGCCCGAACTGGCCGGCATCAACCACACCTGGTTCTGCGGTGCTTACTGGGCCAACGGTTTTCATGAAGACGGCGTGGTCAGCGGCCTGCGGGTTGCCTCGGCATTGGGCGAATCATTGTGAACAGCGCCCTGTACAGCGGCTGGATCGCCCACCGACGCTTTGCGCCGCGGGCTCATGACTTTCGTTATCGGATCGGCCTGCTGTATCTGGACCTGGATGAACAGCGCGAGGTATTGAATACATCTCCTCTCGCGGGAAAAAGTCGCTGGTCACCGTTTTCATTCCGGGAAACGGATTACCTGCGTGAACTGACGCGCAACGGCATACCACTGACTGAGGCGGTTCGCGAGCGCGTCGGTCAAGCCATCGGCCATGTTCCGCAGGGCAAGATCTGTCTGCTGACTCAAGCCCGCAGTTGGGGTCTGGCCTTCAACCCGGTGAGCTTTTTTTATTGTTTTGAAGAGGATGGCGCTCTGGCGGCGATTCTCTGTGAAGTCAGCAATACACCGTGGCGCGAGCGTTACCACTATGTATTACCTGCCGACGGTGAGGGGCACCAGCACTTTGCCGTAGCCAAGGCCTTCCACGTTTCGCCGTTCCTGCCCCGCGATCTTGAATACCGGATGAGTTTCAGCCCACCCGGCGAGCGCCTGGGCGTACACATGGCTGACTGGCAAGGCGAGCTGAAAATGTTCGACGCCACGCTCAACCTGCAACGCCAGGACCTGACGCGAAGCAATCTGCACCGGCACTTGCTGGCGTTTCCGTGGATGACCGCCAAGACCTGCCTGGCGATTTACTGGCAAGCATTGCGGCTATTCCTGAAACGCATTCCACTTTTTTCTCATCAGGCCGCTGACGGCGACTACCGTACCGCCTCCACGCAATTGAAGGGTCAACGCCATGAAAAGCAGTAGCAGTTTTTCGGCCAATCTGGGCACCAACAGCCTGACTGCCAATATCCTGCGGCGCGGCGTGCTACGCCAGCTTGCCCGGTTGCGCAACGGCCAACTGGTCGTCAATGAAGGCGATGAGCGCCACGTGTTCGGCGTGGCTGGGGCCGTTATCCAGGGCGAGATCCAGATTCTCGACTCAGCCACCTGGGGCATGGTCGCCAGTAATGGCTCCATTGGCGCAGGCGAAGCCTATATCCATGGCTACTGGACCTCGCCTGACCTGACCGCCGTCATCAGGGTTTTCGTCAGCAACCTGGACGTACTGGACTCGATGGAAGGCGGCATGGCCCGGCTCGGTCGTCCGTTCATTCAAGCGCTGCACTGGCTGAACCGTAATACCCGGGAAGGCTCGCAAAAAAATATCGCCGCCCATTACGATCTGGGCAACGAGCTGTTCAAGCAGTTTCTTGATCCAACCATGATGTATTCGGCGGCGCAGTTCCTGACGCCTGAAGACACGCTGGAACAGGCGCAACTGAACAAGCTGGAGCGCATCTGCCAGAAGCTGGCATTGAAACCCGACGATCACTTGCTGGAAATCGGTACCGGCTGGGGCAGCATGGCGATTTACGCGGCGCAGCATTATGGCTGCAAAGTCACGACCACAACGCTGTCCAAAGAACAGTTCGCCTACACCGAGGAGCGAATTGCGACGCTGGGTCTGCAGGACCGGATCACTCTGCTGCTCAAGGACTACCGGGACCTTACCGGGCAGTTCGACAAGCTGGTGTCGATCGAGATGATTGAAGCAGTCGGTCACCGGTTTCTGCCGACGTACTTCAAGCAATGCGCCCACCTGCTCAAGGACAACGGCCTGATGTTGCTGCAAGCGATCACCATCCGCGAGCAGCGTTACGAGCAGGCCAAAAGCAGTGTCGATTTCATTCAACGCTATATTTTCCCCGGTGGTGCGCTGCCGTCGGTGCACAAAATGCTGGAAATTGTCGGTCGCGATACCGACATGAACTTGCTGCACATGGAAGATTTCGGCCTGCATTACGCCCGCACGCTGCGCATCTGGCACGACAACTTCCGCCACGCCCATGGCTACCTTGCAGAGCTGGGCTACGACGATTACTTCCTGCGCCTGTGGGAGTTTTACCTGTGTTACTGCGAGGGTGGTTTCCTGGAACGTACCATCGGCACGGCGCAATTGCTGTTGGCCAAGCCCTGCGCATCGCCACAGCCGCTGCTGGGTCGTTTCAATGCTTAAGCAGATCGCCAATGCCGTGCTGTTCCAGGCTGGCTGGTTTGCCTGTGTGCTGGGCGGTAACAGCTATTGGCTGTTGATCCCGATTGGCGTTCTGCTCATTCATCTGCTGTGGATAAGTTCGTGGGCGGCCGAGGGTAGATTGCTGCTGTGGATAACAGCCTTGGGCACTGTGCTGGACAGCGCATTGATGATGCTCGACGTGTTCGACTTTGGCACTCAGGGTGTGCTGATCCCGCTGTGGCTGATTCTGCTTTGGGCAGTGTTGGGCACCACGCTCAGGCATTGCCTGGCCTGGACCGCAAAACCGTGGTGGCGTGCCAGTGTGCTGGGAGCGATTGGCGGGCCGATGTCGTATTACGCAGGCTCGCAACTGGCTGACGTGCATTTGCCGCTGGGTCTGTGGCCGAGTATGGCGCTGCTGGCGGTGCTATGGGCGGTGATGTTTGCGCTGCTGCAATGGATTTCCATTCGATTGCTCGCCGGTCAATCAGTCAACATGCCCGCCTCGCGCTGACATACACTGCGCGCCTATGACTTCCACCCTGATCCCGACCCGCCCGATTCCCACCGAAACCGCCATCACCTGCTCAACCTGCGCGGCCTGCTGCTGCCAGCTTGAAGTGATGCTGATTACGGATACCGGCGTACCTGAACGCTTTATCGATACCGACGACTGGGGCGGCGAAGTCATGCTGCGTCTCGACGACGGCTGGTGCGCCGCGCTGGATCGCAACACGATGATGTGCACCATCTATGAGAAACGTCCGCTGATCTGCCGAGAGTTCGAGACCGGTTCAGAGGAGTGCATGAATGAAAGGCTGGGGATTGAAGGGGCTTATTTGTAGGTTGTAGCCAGAGCCGGATTTTG
>NZ_JACONW010000154.1 GCF_014357575.1 Pseudomonas folii
ACAGGGTCGAGTTCAGTTGATGTTTACGACCTCAAGCCTGCGAAGCCGCTGACCCGATCCCGGTAGTCGTCGTCAACCGACCTTCCAGCCTGCGCTTCAACCCACGCGATTCGATGATCAGGCGCGAGCCTTGCGCAGCATTGGCGCGACCCCATTCTTCCAGCAGCTCAAGGCAGGAGTGGTCGATGTAGCTCAGGTTACTCATCGGCACATAGACCTTGCTGCCCGCCGGAATAGTCTCCAGCACCTTGGTCAGCGCAGGGACTTTCAGGAAGGTAGCGGAACCCACCATGCGCAGCTCAAACTCGCCTTCCGTTTCCATCGGTACCAGGTTGATCTTCAACCGTGCAGCTTGCAGCGCCAGCTTGACCAGAGTCAGACCAAAACCGACCAGTACACCCGTCAGCAGATCCGTGAAGATGATCGCCGCAGCGGTAGCCGCATAGGTGAACATCGGCATCCGGCCATAACGGCCCAGACCACGAAACGCCTTGAGGTCCACCAGCTTGCAGCCGGTGTACACCAACACACCCGCCAGACTCGCCACCGGAATGCTTTGCAGCACGCTGGACAGCAACAATACGAACGCCAGCAGCCACAAGCCGTGGAACATCGCCGACATACGTGTCTTGGCACCCGCCTGAACGTTGGCAGAACTGCGCACGATAACACCCGTCATTGGCAATGCGCCCACCAGACCGCAGAGCACATTGCCGACGCCCTGAGCACTCAGCTCTTTATCGAAGTCCGAGCGCTGGCCGTCATGCATCCGGTCTACCGCGGCTGCCGAGAGCAAGGTTTCGGCGCTGGCAATAAAGGCGACAGCGAAGGCAGCAATCAGAATCGCAGGATCAGCGAGGTTCATCAGGTCGGCCGGACGCAGCCAGTCGATGGCTTCAGCGAGGTTATCCGGCACTTCCACACGCTTGACCTGCATCGCCAGAGCGATACTGGCAAAGGTCGCCAGGCCGACACCCAACAGCGCGCCCGGTACGAAGCGCAGCGTTTGAGGGCGAAATTTGTCCCAGACCCACATCACCAGAATCGTACCCAGACCAAGGGCACCTGCCTGCATGCCGCTGCCCGGGCCGATGGCCTGAATCAGGGTAGAAGGGAAGCCAATAAGGTTATCCAGACCGGACGGTTTAGGCCCGCCATCAAACATGACGTGCGCCTGAGAGAGCACAATCAGCACACCGATACCGGCAAGCATGCCGTAGACCACCGCCGGGGCTGTCACGCGGAACCAGCAACCGAGTTTGAAGCGCCCCGCAAGTATCTGCAGCACACCCGCCAGCAGCAGGATCGGGCCGAGCATGGCCATGCCATGTTCGCGGACCACCTCGAAGACCAATACCGCGAGGCCTGCAGCCGGACCGCTGACTTGCAGCGGTGAGCCTGCCAACCAACCCACCACCAGGCCGCCGATGATGCCGGTGATCAGTCCTTTGGCCGGTGGCATACCGGAAGCGATGGCGATCCCCATACACAGGGGCAATGCAACCAGAAAAACGACTACAGAAGCGAGAAGCTCTCTGGGCAAAACGGATTTCAATTGAGCGAGGCCCATGATGACTCTCCGGGATTCTTCAGACGTGACGACGCCTCACGGCGCGCGATGAGCGCACCGTCAGGTGTCTGAACGAGGTGAAAGTCGCGTTTTTAGTAGCGAGACTTCGGCGTGGCCACCGGTGTCGGATGGTCGCCATCCAACGCCAGGAAACGACCTTTTTCGGCATCGTAGGCTTTGATGCCACAGGTTTCGATGTCGTACACCCAACCATGGATGAACAACTCGCCACTGGCCAGCTTCGACGCTACTGATGGGTGAGTACGCAAGTGTTGAAGTTGCGCGATGACGTTCTCTTCGGTGAGGACATGCATCGTTTCTTTTTCGCCGGTGCAACTGCAGTTGTCTTCAACAACAGTACGGGCGACCTCGGCGTGTCGCAGCCAGGCTTTGACCGTCGGCATTTTTTCCAGCGTATGCGGGTTGAGTACAGCGCGCATGGCGCCGCAATCGGAGTGGCCGCAGACGATGATGTGATGAACGCCCAGTGCCATGACGGCGTATTCGATGGCGGTGGAGACGCCGCCGTTCATGGGACCGTATGGCGGGACTACGTTACCGACGTTACGCGTCACGAACAGGTCGCCAGGCGAGCTGTTGGTGATGAGCTCCGGCACGATCCGGGAGTCGGCACAGGTAATGAACATGGCACGCGGCTGCTGGGCCGTTGCGAGTTTCTTGAACAGTTCTTCCTGTTCGGGGAAGACTTCGGAGCGAAAACGTTTGAAGCCTTCAACAATGTGAGCCAGCGCTACGTCGGAAGTTTCTGCCTTTGGCTTAACGTCTGCCGACGTAGCTGAAACCTGCTTATCCATGTCACTCATGTCTAATCCTCTTGACGGATTGATGTGGATTTTCTTGCTGCAACCCTAACTACAGGCCTCGCGTTCAAATCCTTTTTGTCCGCGCCCAACGGGGTCATGCAGATTTACAGGCTAACCGTCAAAACTTAACTGAAACTGAATGTAGCGCTCTGGATCAAGGGTTACAGCCCAACGGCAATAGTGGCGTTTAACCAGCACTGCAACCCTGATTTGTCGTTATCCCTCGCAAACGCTACTGAAAGCCTCGACGACCTTCGGCAGATTCTGCTCGTTCAGCCCAGCCATGCAAACCCGGCCACTGCTGATCAGATAAACGGCGTGCTCGTTTCTCAGCCGGTCAACCTGCGCACTGCTGAAACCTGTGTAACTGAACATGCCACTCTGCGTGAGGATATAGCTGAAGTCGCGTTGTGGCATTTTTTCCTTGAGGGCTGCCACCAGTTTCACGCGCATGTCGATGATACGCACACGCATGGCTTCCACTTCGGCCAGCCACTGAGCACGCAGCGTCGGGTCGTTAAGTACGGCGGACACGACCAGTGCGCCGTGTTTCGGCGGGCTGGAATAGTTACGGCGGACGGTTGCCTTGAGTTGGCCCAGCACTTTGTCGGCCATGGCCGCATCAGGGCAGACGATCGACAAACCACCGACCCGCTCGCCGTACAGCGAGAAGATTTTCGAGAACGAGTTGCTGACCAGCACCGTCAGACCGGCATCTGTCATGGCCCGGATCGCATAGGCATCAGCACTCATCCCCGCGCCGAAACCTTGATAAGCGGTGTCCAGGAAAGGAATCAGCTTGCGGGCTCCGATCAGTTCAATGAGCTGATCCCATTGGGCAGTGGTCAGGTCCGCGCCTGTGGGGTTGTGGCAGCACGGGTGCAGCAAGACGATGCTGTGCGCAGGCAAATCCTGCAGCGCAGCCAACATGGCGTCGAAATTCACGCCACCGGTCGCGGCATCGAAATACGGGTAGGTGTTGACCTTGAAGCCTGCGCCGCCGAACAACGCGTGGTGGTTCTCCCAGGTCGGATCGCTGACCCAGACCTGGGAGTCCGGGTAAGCCGACTTCAGGAAGTCTGCGCCAACCTTCAATGCACCCGAGCCGCCGACGGTCTGGATCGTTGCGATGCGCCCGGCCAGCAGAGCGGGGTGCTGCTCGCCGAACAACAATGCCTGCACGCCCTGACGATAAGGAGCCAGGCCTTCCATCGGCAGGTAAACGCATGGCGGCTGCTTGCCTTCGAGCAGTTGACGCTCGGCTTCTACAGCAGAGGCCAGACGCGGGATTTGCCCTTGCTCGTCGTAATACAGACCGATACTGAGATTGACCTTTTCGGCGTTTGGATCCTTTTGATAAGTATCCATCAACGACAGGATCGGATCACCGGCATAGGACTCAACGTGGGCAAACATGGCAGACAACTCCTGATGAAAAAACGCGGGCATGACTTGGACGCAACATAACGGGGAAAGCGAGGCTATGGGGGAAATGCCAAAGCTCACACAACAAGCGCGCATCGTACACAAAGCATGATGATTGCGCATATAAAGCTTTTAAAACGCACGGATCACGCAATCAGCAAAACAAAAACGCACCAACCGTGTACATAAAGCAGGGAAAATGAATCAACACAGTGCGGCTCACCTCATGCGGTGGCTATATTGTTTTCCTTCAAGCGCTCCAGGACCACCGACGTCTTGAGATGCGAAACACAATTCGTCGCAGAAATTCTGGCCATCAGCTGATTGAGGCTGGCAAGGTCGGCCACAGCGGTTTTCAGGTTGTAATCGGCATCGCCGGTCGTTTTGTACGCATCGATGATTGCAGCCTCGGTGCCAATGAATGCCTGAAAGCCTTCTGAATGCTCCGGTCGATGGCTGATCAACTTGACTTCGACCATCGCCACCACTTCCAGATTCATGGCCTGTGGGGCCAGCCGCGCGTGATAGCCAAGGATCAGCTGCGCTTGCTCCAGACCGATCCGACGCCGCGAACACTGGGACGCGGATAACCCGATCAGGTCACTGAGCTCCTGATTGGTCAGGCGCCCGTTGGCCTGCAACAGGGTCAGGATCTTCAAATCAAAATCGTCGATCTCGTTGACTTTCATGGTCGAGTAATCCGTCGGAATTCAAAGGCTTCGGACGCAAAGCCTAACAGTTTATGCTTGACGCTTGGCCAATGGCGGGTAGCCTGCGTCATCCTTTTGCAACGTATGAGAAAACCAAAGGCCAAGGTGTGGCACCTGTTTTGCAAAATGCCCCCGCAGCCTGCAATCGGCGGCTTGTATCCATTCGGTATCTTCACCTGGGCCAGGACCTTTTATGAACGAACAAAAAACTGCCGCTCACCTGCATCGCGGGCTCAAGAATCGGCATATCCAGCTGATCGCCCTGGGCGGTGCCATCGGCACGGGACTGTTCCTGGGCATTGCGCACACCATCAACATGGCCGGCCCGTCGGTGATCCTCGGTTACGCCATCGCGGGCATGATCGCGTTTTTCATCATGCGCCAACTGGGCGAGATGGTTGTGGAAGAGCCTGTCGCGGGCACTTTCAGTCACTTCGCCAACCGTTACTGGGGTCGCTTCGCGGGGTTCATGTCGGGCTGGAACTACTGGGTACTGTACGTGCTGGTGGGCATGGCCGAACTGACTGCCGTGGGCCAATACGTGCAGTACTGGTGGCCTGAGACGCCGACCTGGGTGTCCGCAGCGATCTTCTTCGTGGCCATCAACCTGATCAACCTGACCAGCGTGAAGATCTTCGGCGAGATGGAGTTCTGGTTCTCCATGATCAAGATCGTCGCGATCATCAGCATGATTGTCTTTGGCGCCTGGCTGCTGGCCAGCGGCACTGGCGGACCTGATGCGAGCGTCGCCAACCTCTGGCAATACGGCGGTTTCTTCCCGAACGGCATCAACGGGCTTGTGATGGCGATGGCCTTCATCATGTTCTCGTTCGGCGGCCTGGAACTGGTCGGCATCACAGCTGCCGAGGCAGAAAACCCTAAAACCAGCATCCCGAAGGCAACCAATCAGGTGATCTATCGCATCCTGATTTTCTACGTCGGCGCGCTGGCAATCCTGCTCTCTCTGTACCCTTGGCAAAAAGTCGTGACTGGCGGCAGCCCGTTCGTGCTGATCTTCCACGCCCTGGACAGCAATCTGGTCGCTACGATTCTCAACGTCGTGGTCCTGACCGCAGCGCTGTCTGTCTATAACAGCTGCGTTTACAGCAACAGCCGCATGCTCTTCGGTCTGGCCATGCAGGGCAATGCGCCCAAGGCTTTGCTCAAGGTGAACCGTCGCGGCGTGCCATTACTGGCGCTGGGCGTATCAGCCACTGCCACCGGCCTGTGTGTGCTCATCAACTACCTGATGCCTGGCAAAGCTTTTGAACTGCTGATGGCGCTGGTGGTGTCCGCGCTGGTGCTGAACTGGGTCATCATCAGCATCACCCACCTGAAATTCCGCAAGGCCAAGCGCGAAGCCGGTGAAGTTACTGAGTACCAAAGCTGGGGCTACCCGCTGACCAACTATGTGTGCCTGGTATTCCTGCTGGGCATTCTGGTAATCATGTACTTCACGCCGGGCATCTCGCTGTCGGTATTCCTGCTCCCGGCGTGGCTGATTGTTCTGGGGGTGGCTTACCGGATCAAGATGCGTAAGGCGAAGGTTCTTTCAGCGCGGAACTGAAACTGTTGGAGCGAGGCTTGCCCGCGAACGAACGATGACGCAATATTTCTGCCCCAACGAGTTGGCTCGTTCGCGGGCAAGCCTCGCTCCAACAGGACTAGCCGCTACAACAACGACATCTGCCCACCCGGTGGGCAGAATGCCTCGCAATCCAGATTGAAACTTTCCCGATTGTTCAGCCCCAGCCGTTTGATCGCCATCCGATAGCGTTGCGCCAAGAGGTCGGCGAACGGGCCTTCGCCACGCATACGCACGCCAAAACGGCTGTCGTAAACCTCACCGCCACGTACTTGCCTGACCAGGCTCATCACATGCTCTGCCCGTTGCGGGTAGTGCGCGTGTAGCCATTCTTCAAACAGCGGCGCAACTTCCAGCGGTAGGCGCAGCATCACGTAGCTTGCACTCAATGCCCCGGCAGCCTTTGCCTCCGAGAGCATTGCTTCCAGTTCCATGTCGTTGATCATCGGGATGATCGGCGCGCACAACACCCCCACCGGAACACCTGCATCGCGCAGCACACGAATCGCTCGCAGCCTCGCTTTGGGCGCGGCGGCTCGGGGCTCAAGTATGCGTTTGAGCTCGTCGTCCAGTGTGGTCAGACTGATGAATACTGAGATCAGATTCTGTTTTGCCAATTCGGCGAGCAGATCCAGATCCCGCAAAATCAACGATCCTTTGGTGATGATCGTCACCGGGTGGCGATAACGCAGCAGTACTTCGAGAACAGCCCGAGTGATTTTGTACTCGCGCTCGATAGGCTGATACGGATCGGTATTGGCTCCTAAAGTGATCGGCGCACAACGATAGCCCGGCTTCGACAGTTGCTGTTCAAGCACTGCAGCGGCGTTGGTCTTGGCGATCAGTTTCGTTTCAAAATCCAATCCCGGTGACATATCCCAATAGGCATGGCTGGGCCGTGCATAGCAGTAAATGCAGCCGTGTTCACAACCACGATAGGGGTTGATCGAGCGATCGAAGGGAATGTCAGGCGAGCTGTTGCGGGTGATGATGCTTTTGGCCGTCTCGCTGGTGACCTGCGTGCCTTGAGTCAGCGGCACTTCCTGATACCAGCCGTCGTCCTCAGCCAATGAACGGCTAGGCGCGAAGCGGTTGTGCGGGTTGCTGGCCGTGCCCCGGCCGCGAGGCGGGAAAATCAGTGACATGAGACCCCCCTTGATACTGTCTATAAATACAGTATTACAATTTTTCCGGCCCCGCCACCTTGAGACTTAGCCATGACACTACAGCCGATCAGCGGCTTCCTGGGTCCTAGGCTCAAAGGGAATACTTCCAATGAGCCCACTAACTGAGCGCTAATATGGCGTAACAACCCACCGCTTTTATTACCTGGAAAAATCAACTAATACTTCAGGGCCTGGTTGCACTAGCAACAAGAAATAACACTCACCAGGATGGTGAGCGTAAAATGAAAAGGAATTCAAACGTGAAAATCATTAATAAAATAAATCCTCTTCTGGGGCTATCGTTGCTTTGGTTAACGATGACAAGCGCGCAGGTCAATGCCGATGCCGTGGCCATCGGCGTTGGCGTTGATACTCCCACCCCCATTGGCAGTATCATTATCAATCCCGACAGGACTAAGCCATTCGATCAGAATTACTGGGTTACCACCCACAATGCTTACGAAAAGATTAACCAGAACCTCGCTGAAATGCCCCGCCAGTTACGAGATGGCGTGAGAGGTTTTATGCTCGACCTTTATGTTGATAATAATCGGCAGGGCGCTAACCGGATCAAAGTATGTCATAAAGGAGAACCGGCTTGTTATGGCCCATGGGCCAATCAGCTCAGAAATGAATTCATCCCGTTTCTCAGAAACAATCCCTCGGAGGTTGTAACCTTATTTCTTGAAACCTATGTAGGGGAAGCGGATCTTCAGCAAGTATTCAATGCACTACCCGAACTGGCCACCTACTCGTTCAACCCGAAAAATTTCACAACTTCGGGCTGGCCAACGATGGGAGCAATGGCACAGAACAACAATCGCCTGATTCTGCTTACGGACAAGCGCGAGGTCGCACGTGACTACACCGTCAACGGCAGGACTGTCACAGTCCTTTTTGATCAGGACTGGATCGTCCAAAATCACTGGAGCACAATGGGGGCCGCGGCCAGTAACATTGAGAAAGCACACAACTGGTCTTGTCCAACGCGCTGGAACAGCTTGCCTCTCGCCACCCAAAAAGTTGCCGAGAGTACAGGGAAGCAATGGAATCGTCTTTTCCTGATGAATCAATTCCACACAGCGACCTCTACGGTCTTTGACTCTGCCGCTTACGACAATAATCTGACCTATCTGATGCGTCGTACGGCTAACTGTGGCGTGAAGCCCCATTTTGTCGGCATCAACAACTACCAGAACGGCGATACGTTTAATTATACAAGGACGCTTACAGAGGGAGGCGTCTATCTCTGGGAGGGAAATAATGCAGACAAGAAACAAGACGCCGTCTGCGCAATTCCTGCCGGTAACAAGACATTGAAGTTCCCAACACAAGGCTGTGAGAACGACGAAGCACGGTCAATGTCGATTTCGGGCATGAAGGCGGGAACACGAATCACGGTGTATGACAATTCGGATGGGCATCGATACGATGATTATGCCATTATTGATATAAAGCGAAATATCGGCTTTAACGAAGATATCGTTATCCGCTCATTCGAAAGAACAGAAAACAACAATAGCTACCAAATAGTGTACGTGCGTAATAACGGATTAGATGGCAAGGTCTCTCGTTTGGAAATCAGTCATACGCCTGCGGATTTTTCAGATGCAGCCATCGCCATGCATGAAGGGAATAACGCGACCCAGAACCTGGACTGCACGGTGCCGTTTAACTCAACTCATAGTTTCGGTATGAAAAGTCGTCGCTTCGGCTGCTCAAATGATGAAATTCGCTCCGCGACAATCATCAAAGCCAAAGCAGGTACAAGCTTTGTTCTACGAGGTCACCCCGATGGCAACGACACCCAGGGCAAGGCAGAAGTTATCATCAAACGCGATATTCGTTCGCCTGTCGTCATAGGCAGTTTTGATCGCAACTTTGAAAACGCCGACTTCAAGATTCTGAAGAGAGGCAAAGGTGTGGACGGATTAATCTCGCACGGTTACTTCAACGGAGCGCGATAGCCAACCCGCTATGCCGCGAATACAAAAGGGTTCGCTTCATTGAGCGAACCCTTTTTTGCAGCAAACAGTCAGCCCATATCAACCGGCTTTTTCAGCTTCGGATTCGGGAAGAACTGCACCCCCTGTACCTTCGGATCGATAGCCTTGACCGCGATCTTGTTGACGCGTGTGCCCAGCTCCTTGGGCACTGAATTGCCTTGGTCGTTAAGCGTGTCGCTGTAGCCGCAGCCCACGCACTCACGATGGGGAACGTCGTTTTCGCTCCACATCATGAGCTTGTCGGGCTCGCTGCACGCCGGGCAGACAGCCCCGGCGATGAAGCGCTTCTTGGTAATGATTACCGGTGTTTCGGTCATGCTGCCGCATCCTCACTCAGGCCACTGTGGCGCAAGAGTGCGTCAATCGACGGCTCACGTCCGCGGAAGTCGACGAACAGCACCATCGGTGCCTGGGAACCACCGCGAGCCAGGATCGCTTCACGGAAGGCGCGACCCGTCTCGGCATTGAGCACACCGTCTTCTTCGAACTTCGAGAACGCGTCAGCTGAAAGCACTTCAGCCCATTTGTAGCTGTAGTAACCCGCCGCGTAACCGCCAGCAAAAATATGCGCAAAGCTGTTCGGGAAGCGGTTGTAAGCAGGCGGACGCATCACTGACACCTCGTCGCGAACGCCCTCCAGGACTTGCGCCACGCTACGGCCATCGCCGTGAGTCGCATGCAGCTCGAAGTCGAACAGCGAGAATTCCAGCTGACGAACCATCATCAGCCCGGACTGGAAGTTCTTCGCAGCGAGCATTTTTTCCAGCAGGTCCTGTGGCAACGCTTCGCCAGTCTGGTAATGACCGGAAATCAGCGCCAGACCTTCCGGCTCCCAGCACCAGTTCTCCATGAACTGGCTCGGCAGCTCGACAGCATCCCATGCCACGCCGTTGATGCCGGACACACCGGCGTGCTCAACGCGGGTCAGCAAGTGATGCAGACCGTGGCCGAACTCGTGGAACAGGGTGGTGACTTCATCGTGGGTCAGCAACGCAGGCTGGCCAGGCGACGCTGGGGTGAAGTTGCAAACCAGATTCGCCACCGGGCTCTGCAATTGACCTTCAGCAGTACGGCGACGGTCGCGAGCGCCGTCCATCCACGCACCGCCGCGCTTGTTGGCACGGGCATACAGGTCGAAGAAGAAACGTCCAACGTGCTGACCATTTTCCTTGATCTCAAACAGACGCACGTCTGGATGCCAGGTATCGAAGCCTTTCTGTTCGGCGATTTCGATGCCGTAAAGACGCTGAACAATGGCGAACAGCCCGCCCAGCACTTTGTCGATCGGAAAGTAGGCACGCAACGCTTCCTGAGAAACGCTGTAGCGCTGCTCACGGAGTTTCTCGCCATAAAAGCCGCTGTCCCAGCTTTGCAGGTCCGGGCAGCCTTGTTCAGCCGCATAAGCTTTGAGCTGTTCCAGATCCTGAGCAGCAAACGGCTTGCTGCGCTTGGCCAGATCCCGCAGGAACGTCAGCACCTGATCGCTGGATTCGGCCATCTTGGTAGCCAGACTCAACTCGGAGAAGCTGGCAAAACCCAACAGCTGAGCCAGTTCCTGACGCAAATCGAGGATCTGCTCCATCACCGGGCCATTGTCGTTCTTACCAGCATTCGGGCCCTGGTCAGAGGCCCGGGTGCAGTACGCCGCATAAACTTCTTCACGCAGGGCGCGATCTTCGGCGTAGGTCATCACCGCGTAGTAGCTCGGAAACTCCAGGGTGATCAGGAAACCGTCCAGATCCATGGCCTTGGCGGCCGCCGCCATTTGTTGTTTGGCGGACTCGGTCAGGCCAGCCAGGGACGCTTCGTCGGTGACCAGTTTGGTCCAGGCCTGAGTAGCATCGAGCAACTGGTTGGAAAACTGGCTGCCCAGTTCCGAGAGCTTGCTCTGCACTTCGGCGTAGCGCTTTTGCTGTTCTGGCGGCAAGTCGATGCCCGACAGACGAAAATCACGCAGCGATTGCTCAAGAATGGTTTTCTGCGCCACATCAAAGCCAGCCGCTTCAGGGCTGTTGGCCAGCGCTTCAAACGCCTGGAACAGCTCGCGGTTCTGGCCCATTTCAGTGGAATAGGCACTCAGCGCAGGCAGGCACGACTCGTAGGCTTCACGCAGCTCGGCGCTGTTGCACACGGCATTCAGGTGACTGACCGGACTCCAGGCGGCGCCGAGGCGGTCATTGAGTTCGTCCATCGCCAATACAAGCCCGGCCCATGTAGGCTGCGAGCCTTGTTTGACGAGGATCTCGGCAATCGCGGCGCGGTTGTCGGCAAGAATCTGTTCAATGGCAGGTTTGACATGCTCGGCACGAATCGCCGAAAAAGGTGGCAGGTCGTAGGATTGCAGAAGAGGGTTGTTCGCGCTCACGGTTTTGCACCTTGGCTGGAAGAAACACCCACGCATCTTAATTACAATCGGCGCGGTCCGCAGCTATCAGCGCCAAAGAAGGAGCCTATCGTGGCGATTCGCACGTTCCAGAACCACACGCCAGCGCTTGGCGACCGGGCTTTTGTCGATCATTCGGCCGTTGTCCTCGGCGATGTCGAAATCGGTGCTGACAGCTCTGTCTGGCCGCTGACGGTGATTCGCGGTGACATGCACCGCATCCGTATCGGCGCCCGTACCAGCGTGCAGGACGGCAGTGTATTGCACATTACCCATGCCGGGCCGTTCAACCCGGACGGCTTTCCGCTGCTGATTGGCGATGAAGTCACCATCGGCCACAAAGTCATGCTGCACGGCTGCGTCATTGGCAATCGCATCCTGATCGGCATGGGCAGCACGATCATGGACGGCGCCGTGGTTGAAGATGAGGTGATCATTGGCGCAGGGAGTCTGGTGCCGCCGGGCAAAGTATTGGAAAGTGGCTTTCTCTACGTCGGCCGCCCGGTGAAGCAGGTCCGTGCGCTGACCGAAAAGGAAATCGCCTTTTTTCCGTACAGTGCCGCCAATTACGTGAAGCTCAAGGACCTGCATCTGGCTGAAGGTTTCGATCAGCCTTGCTGAATCGCCACATGCCACGGTAGGAGCGAACATTTTAG
>NZ_JACONW010000155.1 GCF_014357575.1 Pseudomonas folii
TTGCATGTTGATGACAGGAGCTTTCACCCTGAACCCTGTAACCCCGGATGGCCGTTACTTCGTTGTCAAAGGCCAACTATGGCGCTGTTCCAACCCTGCACTCAATGAGGATGAACGCCAACGCCTGGTGAAAGACCTGATGGCCGCACGCCGTTCAGTCAAGACAGCCAAAGCGTCGGGTGATCCTGATGAGATGACGGCGGCGAGATCAGCCGTTCAGGCAGCTAAAGTCGCTCTGGGGGAACGTGGGCCGGTGTGGTGGAAGGATGGTGAACCGGACTTCAACAGGCACAAGGTCGTCAACACACCCTACGCGGAGTGGTATCGGGAACTGGGCGCCCCTGACGCTTAGATGTTGAGACGGATTATTTGTCGTATGGGCATCGAATTCTGAGTAGCCCCCCTCCGAAAGAAAATAGGTAGCAGGACTGAGAGCAGAAAACCACTGGATAAGACAACACTGGCCGAGACCGAAGGCTCCGTAACAGAATCGAGATGCCTCAGGATAGTCTGAAGTCGTCATGTGCTTCGGGCTGACTTCGGCCACCGCCGATTTCGAAGGAGTATCGAGTGGATTTACGAACTTTGCTATTAAGCGGCGACTATCAGTATGAAGGCGACGCGCCAGCTGCGGAATCTTCCATCGTGGCCCTGGTCGCCGCAACTCCCGTTCCTTTGCCGTCTGAGTACGTGGAGTTGCTTCGTCTGAGCGACGGCGGCGAAGCACACATGACGGGACATCCAGGTTATGTCCGTATTTGGTCGGCGTTGAAGGCGATCGAGAACAACCGTGATTACGAGGTCGAAAAGTGGCTGCCAGGATTTATCGGGTTTGGCGATAACGGTGGCCCGGAGATGGTCGGGTTCGATACGCGCTCAGGACCACCCTTCCGTGTGTGCTCGGTAATGTTTGCTCCGATGGAGTGGGAAGGCGCCATGGGTGACGTACCCAATTTCGGTGTATTTATTCGGCAGTTGCTAAAGCAGGGACAATCCGCAGATCCCGATTCTGCGGATGGACCGGCCGATGTTGTCGCAGATGACGTGAAATCTGCTGATTAGAGCTGATGACTTACTGCACCCACGCTGCACCCATGAGGCGATTGGTGCGGTGATTGATTTGACTGTAGGCCACTAAGAATATGGTGTCCCAGGGCAGGTTCGAACTGCCAACCTTCCCCTTAGGAGGGGGATGCTCTATCCAATTGAGCTACTGAGACACAGAGGCCAGCACACAGAATGGTGCCAGCGAGGACGGCGTGCATGTTAACGACACATGACCATTTTGTCATGTCGTCTTTGGCTTACACGCATGTGGTCCATATCCGTTTAATTTGCCCGAAATCTGCACGGTCATGCATTTTGCAACGTTCCACATGGCCATCATTGCAAAACGCATGCAAAACCCCTCTCGCAGACATTTTAAGCTGTTGATTTATAAGGACTTTAATAGCCATCAAAGTTGGCATGCAGACTGCACTATTACTAACGGTAGAGACCCTTCCTAAAGAAAGTTCCATCGGAGGTAAATGAAAATGAACATCGCCCTTTCAGTGTTGAACGCTGCAGCGCTGGTTGCACTGGTGGCATTTCATTTTCAGGACGATGGTAAAGCAGAGCAAACCGCGCTGCAGACTCAGCCGCACCACCTGCTGCGCCAGGCACCGCAGCTGGCAGTCATGACTGATCGCAGCAACAAGCCTCAGGCCGTGACTCTGGCCAATGACGGCGATACACAGGCTTCCAGCTCTTCCAATCTGAGAGCCGAGCCTCGCTGGGTTTTCTGACGTCTCCTACGCCTCCGTGACGCAACGAAATAACCAAAAAGAGAACCGCCATGTCCAAGTCTGCTTTGTCGTTCATCATCCTCGCCTTGTTGGCTGTAGCTGTTGACTATCAGTTGCCTGCAACGGCTGAAGGGCTGAGTAGCGCGGCGAAGATTTCTGCCGGTGTGTTTTCGGTCCTGTTCGTCGTGGCGCTGATCCTCGGTCGCCGTTTCAAATTCGACCCTGTGCTTCGTTAACTGCAACTCCCTCTCCAGCAGATCCTTCATCTGCGACCCAGCTAAGCGTCAAGCACGGGACTGGCGGGCTACCGTCACGTCTGTCGGCCAGCATTCGTATTCCGCTAACAACCTTCTACGCTGACAAATAGCCATCACAGCTGTCTGCCCCTTCGAAATTGGCATAAATTCGAACCTTACAGATGGGCGGATGTTTTAGGTCTTTGCTAATTCGCTCGCAATTCTGATAATTGGTGCTGGCTAATCGCCTTTATCTGAGTCAATATTTGTCACAGAATTGACGCCAAGGATATGGCAGATTGGGGCATGATGCTGGCCTCTTGAGAACACGGTTGAACATTTCGCCAAAAGGGCTGTCACAGATTGACATCCATGCGGCGACTTGCAAGAACCGCTCCCCCTGAACTAACCGGTTAAATATATGAGCCCTATGAAACAGGCTACTTATTCCAGCCGCACGGCTGACAAGTTCGTCGTACGTCTACCAGACGGCATGCGTAATCGTGTGCAAGAGGTAGCTAAAAACCACCATCGCAGCATGAACTCAGAGATCATTGCTCGCCTCGAACAAAGCTTGATTCAGGAAGGTGCTCTGGGCGACGAGCCTAGCCTGCGCCTCGACAGTCCTGAGCTGTCCCTGCATGAACGTGAATTGCTGCAACGCTTTCGTCAATTGTCCCACCGTCAGCAGAACGCATTGGTGTCACTGATTGCACACGACACTGAGCTGGCTGCAGACAACGAAGACTGATCGCAAGATCGAGTTTTCAAGCCAGCGTAATAGCTGGCTTTTTTTATTCGCGGATTTTTATTTGTTAGTTATTTGTAGTACCACCTTGTAAGACATATCCGCGAATCATAAAAAAACCGCCTCAAAGGGCGGTTTTTTTATGCAGGCAAAACAACTAAAGGAGGAAGATAGTGGCCAGGCCCAGAAAGATGAAGAAGCCACCACTGTCAGTTACCGCCGTGATCATGACGCTTGCGCCCATCGCCGGATCTCGGCCGAATTTGGACAGCGCCATTGGAATCGTGACCCCCATCAGGGCTGCCAGCAGCAGATTGAGCGTCATGGCCGCCGTCATCACGACACCTAGCGACCAGCTGCCATAGAGCAGATACGCCACGACACCAATCACCCCACCCCACACCAGACCGTTGATAAGCCCCACCGCCAGCTCTTTGCGCAGTAGCCGCTTGGTATTACCGGTATTGACCTGGTCAAGCGCCATGGCGCGCACAATCATCGTAATGGTCTGATTGCCCGAGTTACCGCCAATCCCGGCCACAATCGGCATCAAGGCTGCCAGCGCTACCAGCTTCTCGATAGAACCTTCGAACAAGCCAATCACACGCGAAGCCAGGAATGCAGTGATCAGGTTGATTGCCAGCCACGCCCAACGGTTATGCAGTGAGCGCCAGACGGAAGCAAAGATATCTTCCTCTTCACGCAAACCCGCCATGTTGAGGACTTCGGTTTCGCTCTCTTCACGAATGAGGTCAACCATTTCGTCGATGGTCAGACGGCCAATCAGCTTGCCGTTCTTGTCCACCACCGGCGAGGAGATAAGGTCGTAACGTTCAAACGCCTGAGCGGCCTCGTAGGCATCGCCATCCGGGTGAAAACTCACCGGATCGTTGGCCATGACCTCCGACACCTGCTTCTCGGGGTCATTGACCAGCAGACGCTTGATCGGCAGCACGCCTTTGAGCACGCCGTCGTAATCGACCACGAATAACTTGTCAGTGTGCCCTGGCAACTCTTTCAGGCGACGCAGGTAGCGCAGAACGACTTCAAGGCTCACATCCTCACGGATCGTGACCATCTCGAAGTCCATCAGCGCGCCGACTTGCTCTTCATCGTAGGACAGCGCAGAACGGACACGCTCACGCTGCTGAGTATCCAGAGCCTCCATCAGCTCATGAACGACATCGCGAGGCAGCTCGGGGGCAATGTCGGCCAGTTCGTCGGCGTCCATTTCCTTGGCGGCAGCCAGAAGCTCGTGATCGTCCATGTCGGCGATCAGCGTTTCCCGAACAGAGTCGGATACTTCCAGGAGGATGTCGCCATCGCGTTCCGCCTTGACCAACTGCCAGACCGTCAGACGATCTTCGAGAGGCAATGCTTCCAGGATATAAGCGACGTCGGCAGAGTGAAGGTCTTCGAGTTTGCGTTGCAGCTCGACGAGGTTCTGCCGGTGAACAAGATTTTCTACACGGTCTTGATTCTGACCTTCCTGACGATGGGTCAGGTCTTCAACAATACGCTGGCGCTGCAGAAGCTCGATAACCTGAGCCAGACGATCCTGCAAACTATCCTGCGTTTTTTTTACTTCGATTTCGGACATAGGCGAACTCCACTCCCAGCAGCGGAGCACGCCGGGAGATCAATCAATTAATGCATGATTGCTTAAAGAAAATGTTGAGTAACTACTGGGTAAGTCCATGGAGGTATTCCACAAGCCCCGGCGGGGCTGACGGGCGCAATCATACACCGCTTGGCCACATCGCACGCTACAAAATTCTGGCCAGAACAAGCGCTTGCAACACAAAGTTCATAATCTGCGCGGTAATAGACCTTCGACGACACATCCCGTGAAGAAAACACCTGCCTAGGCGAAATGACCTTGACTAGTCTTTTGCGACACCCGTCACGGAAGACTCCAAAATGCAGCACAAGCCTGCTTTTCTTTTAGGGTTCGCCCTGCTCTGCTCATCCACCTTGCTTCAAGCGTCCAGCGTTCTACGCTGCGAAGACGCCACCGGCAATATCACCTTCACCACCCTCGGTTGCCCGAGCGGACAGGATATGCAGCGGCAAGAGGCTTATAACCCGCCGCCCGGCTCGGTTACGCCTTTGCTTCCCGGCGCGCTTGAACAGACGGAGAGACCTGGGCGCAAGTCAGCACAATCCACTCAAGCGAAACCAGCTCAATCCAGTGAAGTAGTCATCGTGGGGCAGCGTGACGACGGGTGCGGCAATCGCCTGAGCCCCGAGCAACGTCGACGCGCGCTCATCAATCAGCAAACGCCACCCGGCATGACGCGCAAGGATGTTGAAAGCTTACTGGGCAGGCCGGACAAGATCGTGAGCAGGAATGGCGAGACACGCTATGTGTATCAAGAGAAGAAAGGCCGCAGTAGCCAGGTCACATTCGACGAGCATGACTGCGTAAAAGGCAAACGCTAGAAAGCAAAAAGCCCGTATCAAACGATACGGGCTTTTTGGTGTTTGGTGCACTCGACAGGATTCGAACCTGTGACCGCTCGGTTCGTAGCCGAGTACTCTATCCAGCTGAGCTACGAGTGCATTAGCGCTTGATAAACCAGATCACCGCTGGTTGAAGCAAGTTATCCGCATTACTGCAAACAACCTTTAAATGGTGCACTCGACAGGATTCGAACCTGTGACCGCTCGGTTCGTAGCCGAGTACTCTATCCAGCTGAGCTACGAGTGCATTTGTTGCCGCGCATTATAGGCCGTCGAATCTTTTGGTCAAGAACTTTTTTCTAGTAAATTCAACAACTTACCGATTAAAGCCAGATACAACGTACTACGCAAATAATGGCGGAGAACGGGGGATTCGAACCCCCGACACCCTTGTGAGGTGTACTCCCTTAGCAGGGGAGCGCCTTCGGCCACTCGGCCAGCTCTCCGCAACACGGGGCGTATAATAACCACCCTTTTCCCCGTTTGCAAACCAAAAATTCAATAAAAATTAATGGCTTGGTTCTTCGTCCTTCTCTTTCTTGATGCGCAGGTAAATCTCTTCACGGTGGACAGCGACTTCCTTGGGTGCGTTAACACCGATGCGCACTTGGTTACCTTTGACGCCGAGCACGGTCACGGTGATTTCTCCATCACCAATGATCAGGCTTTCTGCGCACCGACGAGTCAGAATCAGCATACCTTTCTCCTCACGCATTACATTCAGGAACAACAGTCTGCAAACCGAAGGCGACACCCGCGACAATAGCGCGGCTGTAACCAGAGTATCGACCGACGAAAGCAAAAGAACAGTTTTCGCCCGGCAATAACGCAAAGGGCGCAGTCAGTCCGCGCCCCTTGTCGATACATCACTCGCCCTGTCGAGGCGCATCCAGCTCAAACGCGGTGTGCAGCGCACGCACCGCCAGCTCCAGGTACTTCTCTTCGATCACTACCGAAACCTTGATTTCCGAGGTCGAGATCATCTGGATGTTGATGCTTTCCTTGGCCAGCGATTCGAACATGCGACTGGCCACACCTGCGTGAGAACGCATGCCGACGCCGACAATCGAGACCTTGGCAATTTTGGTATCGCCAATCACTTCACGGGCATTGATTTCACGCGCGGTGTTTTCCAGTACCTGCGAGGCAGCCTGGTAGTCATTGCGGTGGACCGTGAAGGTGAAATCGGTGGTGTTATCGTGCGCAACGTTCTGCACGATCATGTCGACTTCGATATTCGCGGCACTGATCGGCCCGAGAATTTTGAACGCCACACCCGGGGTGTCTGGCACGCCACGGATGGTCAGCTTGGCCTCATCGCGATTGAAGGCGATGCCGGAAATGATCGGCTGTTCCATGGATTCCTCTTCATCAATGGTAATGAGGGTACCTGGACCCTCCTTGAAGCTGTGCAATACGCGCAGCGGGACGTTGTACTTGCCGGCAAACTCGACCGCGCGGATCTGCAATACCTTGGAACCGAGGCTGGCCATTTCCAGCATCTCTTCGAAGGTAATTTTGTCCAGACGCTGAGCCTGGGAGACCACGCGTGGATCTGTGGTGTAAACACCATCGACATCAGTGTAGATCTGGCACTCATCGGCTTTCAGCGCTGCAGCCAACGCCACGCCGGTGGTGTCAGAACCACCACGACCCAGGGTCGTGATGTTGCCGTTCTCGTCCACGCCCTGGAAACCAGCGACCACCACTACACGGCCAGCCTTCAGGTCGGCACGAATTTTCTGATCATCGATCTGCAGAATACGCGCCTTGTTATGCGCGCTGTCCGTCAGGATGCGGACCTGATTACCGGTGTACGACACTGCTGGCACGCCACGCTTCATCAGCGCCATGGCCAACAGAGCGATCGTCACCTGCTCACCCGTGGAAACGATCACATCCAGCTCACGAGGAACCGGCTGATCGCTGATCTGCCTGGCAAGATCGATCAGGCGATTGGTTTCACCACTCATGGCAGAAAGCACAACCACAAGGTCGTCGCCCTGCTCACGGAATTTCTTGACCTTGTCGGCAACCTGCTCGATACGCTCCACAGAGCCCACCGAGGTGCCTCCAAATTTCTGTACGATCAAAGCCATCTCAAAGCCGCCTCTGCCCGATTAAGGGCGCCCATTAAACGTTAAATCCAAGCGCCGGGCCTGCCGCCTCAAAGGCAGGAGGCCCGGAAGGTCGACTTAAATACCCTGCTCGACGAAAGGCACGGTCAATGCCAGCGCTGCATCCAGCGCACCTGCATCTACACCACCACCTTGCGCCATGTCAGGACGACCGCCGCCTTTACCACCCACGGCCGCAGCGGCCTGTTTCATCAAATCACCGGCTTTGAGTTGGCCAGTCAGGTCCTTGGTTACGCCTGCAACCAGTACGACCTTGTCTTCATGCACACTGCCGAGCAGGATCACTGCGCGACCGAGTTTGTTCTTCAACTGATCGACAAGCGCCAACAGCGCTTTGCCATCCAGACCGTCCAGGCGCACGGCCAGCACTTTCACGCCTTTGACATCCAGTGCCGAGGACGACAGATCGTCGCCCGCTGCGCTGGCCGCCTTGGCCTGCAATTGCTCCAGTTGTTTTTCCAGCAGACGGTTGCGCTCAAGCACAGCCGTCAGCTTGTCCAACAGGTTCTCGCGGTTGCCTTTGACCAGCGTCGCGGCTTCCTTGAGTTGATCTTCTGCCGCATTGAGGTAGCCCAGTGCAGCGGCGCCGGTGACTGCCTCAATGCGTCGAACGCCAGCGGCCACGCCGCCTTCGCTGACAATCTTGAATACTGCGATGTCGCCAGTGCGCTTGGCATGGATACCGCCGCACAGCTCGACGGAAAAATCGCCGCCCATGCTCAGCACGCGCACGCTGTCGCCGTACTTCTCGCCGAACAGCGCCATGGCGCCACGCGCCTTCGCTGTTTCAATGTCGGTTTCGACCGTCTCGACCGCGGTGTTCTTGCGGATTTCGTCGTTGACGATGTCTTCCAGCGCTTTCAACTGCTCAGGCTTGATGGATTCGAAATGGCTGAAGTCGAAGCGCAGGCGCTGACTATCGACCAACGAGCCCTTTTGCTGAACGTGCTCGCCCAGTACCTTGCGCAAGGCTGCGTGCAACAAGTGAGTCGCGGAGTGGTTCAACGCCGTGGCGTTACGCACCTCGGCATCGACTTCGGTGTTGACCGAAGCGCCCACCGTCAGTGTGCCGGAAGCCACAACGCCGTGATGCAGGAACGCGCCACCGGTTTTGGTGGTGTCACGGACATCGAAGCGTACTTCACCCGCACTGAGGTAACCGGCATCACCAATCTGGCCACCCGACTCGGCATAGAACGGCGTGGTATCAAGGACTACAACGCCCTCTTCGCCTTCGTTCAACTGCTCGACTTTCTGGCCGTCTTTATAGAGCGCGACGATTTTCGCTTCGCCACGGGTCGCCTTGTAGCCGGTGAACTCGGTTGCCACGTCGACTTTGACCAGACTGTTGTAGTCCATGCCGAACGAACTGGCAGAGCGGGCGCGAACTCGCTGTGCATCCATCTCGCGTTCGAAACCTTCCTCATCGAGGGTCAGGTTACGCTCGCGGGCGATGTCGCCGGTCAGGTCCATGGGGAAACCGTAGGTGTCGTAGAGTTTGAACACCACGTCACCAGGCACGACATTGCCCTTGAGTTCAGCCAGATCCTGTTCAAGAATCTTCAGGCCTTGCTCCAAGGTCTTGGCGAACTGCTCCTCTTCAGCCTTGAGCACGCGCTCGATCAGCGACTGCTGTTGAACCAGCTCAGGGAAAGCGGTGCCCATCTCGGCAACCAGCGCCGCGACGATCTTGTAGAAGAAGCTGCCCTTGGCGCCCAGCTTGTTACCGTGACGGCAGGCGCGACGAATGATGCGGCGCAGCACATAACCGCGCCCTTCATTGGAAGGCAATACACCATCAGCAATCAGGAAGCCGCAAGAACGGATGTGGTCAGCCACGACTTTCAACGAAGCCTGACTGTCGTTGCTGCAACCGATCGCTTGGGCCGAAGCCGCCAGCAGGCTCTGGAACAGGTCAATTTCGTAGTTGGAATTTACGTGCTGCAGAACGGCACTGACGCGCTCCAGGCCCATGCCGGTATCGACCGACGGCGCTGGCAACGGGTGCAGCACGCCGTCAGCGGTACGGTTGAACTGCATGAAAACGTTGTTCCAGATTTCGATGTAACGGTCGCCGTCTTCTTCCGGCGAGCCCGGTGGGCCGCCCCAGATTTCAGGGCCGTGATCGAAGAAGATCTCGGTGCAAGGACCGCACGGGCCTGTATCACCCATGGTCCAGAAGTTGTCGGACGCGTACGGAGCGCCTTTGTTGTCACCGATCCGGACCATACGCTCAGCAGGTACGCCAATGTCTTTGGTCCAGATATCGTAAGCCTCGTCATCGCTGGCGTAGACCGTTACCCAGAGTTTGTCCTTGGGCAGGTTCAGCCATTTTTCCGAGGTCAGGAAGGTCCAGGCATAGGTGATCGCATCACGTTTGAAGTAATCACCGAAGCTGAAGTTACCCAGCATTTCGAAGAATGTGTGGTGACGCGCGGTGTAGCCGACGTTTTCCAGGTCATTGTGTTTGCCACCGGCGCGCACACATTTCTGGCTGGTCACTGCACGGGTATAGGCTCGCTTTTCCTGGCCCAGGAAGCAATCCTTGAACTGGTTCATGCCTGCGTTGGTAAACAGCAGGGTCGGGTCGTTGCCCGGAATCAAGGAACTGGAGGCTACACGGGTGTGGCCTTGCTCTTCGAAAAAGCCAAGGAAGGCTTCACGGATTTCTGCGCTTTTCATAGGTTCTTCCACGGAGACTGCGGCCAGAGGCAAGTGCAAAACGTCATATGACGTAGCGACGGCAAAGGGCCGCATTATATAGGCGTTGCGTCAACGGTACAGTCTGTTTGTACGATAGAAACAAGCTACTGGACTATCGGCGCTTCAAGTGCGGGAAAAGTCAGCAAATGCTGTGATTACGGTCTCGAGTTGCTGACGGGAAACATCCAGGTGAGTAATCATCCGCAAACGCGGCGCAGCGCTGAGGGTAATACCGCGCTCGGCACAGAACGTTTTTAGTGCCTGGGCGCGATCACCGATCTGCACATAAACCATATTGGTCTGCACCGGTTCAACCGAGTAACCCAGCTCCGCCAGTGCAGAACCCAGAAAGGCTGCGTTGGCGTGATCATCAGCCAGACGCTGCACCTGATGTTCAAGCGCATACAAGCCCGCTGCCGCCAGCATACCGGCCTGGCGCATGCCGCCACCGACCATTTTGCGCAAGCGTCGGGCCTTGTCGATGAACGCCTGAGAGCCGCACAGCACCGAACCAATCGGCGCGCCCAGCCCTTTGGACAGGCAGACCGACACCGAATCAAAGTGCTGAGTTATTTCCCGCGCATCTACTCCCAGCTTCACGGCGGCGTTATACAACCGGGCGCCATCCAGATGCAGCGCCAGGCCATGCTCTTGAGTGAATGCACGGGCGGCCGTCAGATAGCTCAACGGCAGCACCTTGCCCTGCATGGTGTTTTCCAGGGCCAGCAGACGGGTGCGGGCAAAATGGAAATCGTCCGGCTTGATGGTTTGCAGTACCTGATCGAGGTCCAGCGAACCGTCTGCCTGGTTTTCCAGCGGCTGCGGCTGAATGGAGCCGAGGACCGCTGCACCGCCGCCTTCATATTTATAAGTGTGAGCCTGCTGACCGACGATGTATTCGTCGCCACGCTCACAGTGGGCCATCAAACCCAACAGGTTGCTCATCGTGCCGGTCGGCACAAACAGCGCAGCCGGGAACCCGAGTCGGTCCGCCAACCAGCCTTCAAGACGATTGACCGTCGGATCTTCACCGTAGACATCGTCACCCAGCGGTGCCTGCGCCATGGCGGCACGCATGCCAGAGGTGGGCTGAGTCACTGTGTCGCTGCGCAAGTCGATAACCGTCACGATAAAGCTCCCTGGATAAAGACGAACCTCAGTTGTGAGGTTACGGGTAGGAATAATCAAGGCGCTGGCGTTGAATTCCAAGACCTTCTTATAAGAAAAAGTCAGGATGACTGTAAGAATGCGTCCAAGCACATTCAGTAAAACTGTGATAAAAAATGCCCGCCGCGGAAATATTTCAGTGGCAACGTTCTCAGGGCGGGGTGCAATTCCCCACCGGCGGTAATGACGCGCAATGCGTCTAGCCCGCGAGCGCCTGCAAACGCAGGGTCAGCAGACCTGGTGAGATTCCGGGGCCGACGGTCATAGTCCGGATGAAGAGAGAACGGGATTGGCACCACCGCAACGCATCGCGCATCGTCACGAACGGATTTCGTTCACCTGACTGCCGGGCTTAGCCTGACCTTCCCATTCGATCCAAAGTGCCCTGTTTTTTTATAGACAGGAGACAGAACAGATGCAACCCACCGCAATCGACAGCAAAAGCAAAAACCACGCAAACGAGCGTATCGCTTTTATCCAGGCCTGCTGGCACAAGGATATTGTCGATCAGAGCAAAATCGGCTTCATCGCTGAAATGGCTAACCACGGCTACACCGAAGCAGACATCGATTTCTTCGAAGTCGGCGGTGCTTTTGAAATCCCTCTGCATGCCAAACTGCTGGCCAACAGCGGCCGTTATGCTGGCATCGTCGGCGCAGCCCTGGTTGTCGATGGCGGAATCTATCGCCACGAGTTCGTCGCCCAATCGGTAGTCAGCGCGCTGATGCAAGTGCAGTTGGAAACAGAAGTGCCGGTGTTCTCGGTGGTGCTGACGCCTCACCACTTCCACGCTGGCGAAGAACACCTGAAGTTCTTCTTCGAACACTTCCTGCACAAAGGCCAGGAAGCGGCAAAAACCTGCGCGGACACCGTTGCAAAAGTACGTGCGATTCGTCGTAGCGAAGGCCAGAAGAAAGTCGGCTAACTGCGATCGGCGACAAACCCTGTGGGAGC
>NZ_JACONW010000156.1 GCF_014357575.1 Pseudomonas folii
CTGATAGCGATGTAGCCTGTTGTGGCGAAACCTGTGGGAGCGGTGCTTGCCCGCGATAGATTCAACTCGGTCTCCATTACCGTGTTGACCTTATTGTGGGCAAGCACCGCTCCCACATAATGTGTACCTCAACAGTTTTTTGGTGATTCATCGAGAACCCCATGCCCCAGCACCGCCCCTACAAAGTTGCACTCAACGGCTACGGCCGTATTGGACGTTGCGTCGTGCGCGCGCTTTGCGAGCGGGGAGCGAAAGCCGGGTTTGAAGTGGTTGCCATCAACGATCTGGCCGATATGGCCAGTCTCGAATACCTCACTCGCTTTGACTCCACACACGGCCGGTTTCCCGGCGAAGTGCGGGTCGAAGGGCAATACCTGCACATCAATGATCACAAGATCAGAGTGCTGCGCAGCGAGACGCCGGAAGGCGTTGACTGGGCGGCGCTGGAAGTTGATCTGGTGCTCGAATGTTCAGGCGTCTACAACACCCGTGAAGACGGCCAGCGTTTCATTGACGCTGGCGCGCCACGGGTGCTGTTTTCCCAGCCAATGGCCAGCGAAGCCGACGTAGACGCCACGATTGTGTTCGGCGTCAATCAGCAGAAGCTGACTGGGCGCGAGCTGTTGGTTTCTGCCGCATCCTGCACCACCAACTGCAGCGTGCCTTTGCTGCGCCTGCTGGATCAGGCTGTCGGGCTGGAATACGTCACCATCACTACGATCCACTCGGCGATGAATGACCAGCCGGTGATAGACGCCTATCACCATGAGGATTTACGCCGCACGCGCTCGGCTTTCCAGTCGATCATTCCGGTGTCCACTGGTCTGGCGCGGGGTATTGAACGGCTGCTTCCGGAACTTGCGGGCCGAATTCAGGCCAAAGCAGTTCGCGTGCCGACGGTAAACGTGTCCTGCCTCGATATCACATTGCAAACTGCGCGTGATACCGATGCTCTTGAGATCAACCGCCTGCTCCGCGAGGCCGCTACCAGTGGCCCGTTGAAAGGACTGTTGGCCTACACCGAGTTGCCGCACGCCAGTTGTGATTTCAACCATGACCCTCATTCGGCCATCGTTGATGCGAGTCAGACCCGAGTTTCCGGCCCGAGGCTGGTTAACGTGCTGGCCTGGTTCGATAACGAATGGGGTTTTGCCAATCGAATGCTTGACGTTGCTGAGCACTTTTTGCGCGTCGCAGACCCACAATATTAAAAACAGGGATTCACTCATGACCGTGTTGAAGATGACCGAGCTCGACCTGCAAGGTAAGCGTGTATTGATTCGCGAAGACCTGAACGTCCCGATCAAGGACGGCAAAGTCAGCAGTGATGCGCGTATCCTGGCGTCGTTGCCAACCATCAAGCTCGCGCTGGAAAAGGGCGCTGCCGTGATGGTCTGCTCGCATCTGGGTCGTCCAACGGAAGGCGAATTCTCTGCCGAGAATAGCCTCAAGCCGGTCGCTGAATACCTGAGCAAGGCTCTGGGCCGTGAAGTGCCACTGGTTTCTGATTACCTGGACGGCGTCGACGTTAAAGCGGGCGATATCGTTTTGTTCGAAAACGTACGCTTCAACAAGGGCGAGAAAAAGAACGCTGACGAGCTGGCGCAGAAATACGCTGCCCTGTGTGACGTCTTCGTGATGGACGCTTTCGGTACGGCCCACCGTGCCGAAGGCTCGACCCATGGCGTTGCCAAATTTGCCAAAGTCGCTGCGGCAGGCCCGCTGTTGGCTGCCGAGCTGGAAGCGCTGGGCAAAGCCCTCGGCGCACCGGCCCAGCCCATGGCCGCTATCGTTGCCGGTTCCAAGGTGTCTACCAAACTCGACGTACTCAACAGCCTGAGTGCCATCTGCAACCAGTTGATCGTCGGTGGCGGCATTGCCAACACGTTCCTCGCTGCGGCTGGTCACAAGGTCGGCAAATCGCTGTACGAGCCGGACCTCCTGGACACTGCTCGTGAAATCGCTGCCAAGGTCAGCGTGCCATTGCCGGTTGACGTAGTGGTCGCCAAAGAATTCGCTGAAAGTGCAACTGCGACAGTCAAGTTGATTGCCGACGTTGCTGATGACGACATGATTCTGGATATCGGCCCGCAAACTGCAGCGCACTTCGCCGAATTGTTGAAATCTTCCAAGACTATTCTGTGGAACGGTCCGGTGGGTGTGTTCGAGTTCGATCAGTTTGGCGAAGGCACCAAGACCCTGGCTAAAGCAATCGCTGAAAGCTCGGCGTTCTCCATCGCAGGCGGTGGCGACACTCTGGCAGCGATCGACAAATATGGCGTAGCGGATCAAATCTCCTACATTTCTACCGGTGGCGGGGCGTTCCTGGAGTTTGTCGAAGGCAAAGTCCTGCCAGCCGTGGAAGTTCTGGAACAACGTGCCAAGGCCTGAGGATCAGGTTTTGCAAAAGGGAAATGAAATGCTCAGGCCGTTACCACTGCTCATCATTGCCGCACTGCTCGCTGGCTGCTCCAGCAAGCCGGAAGCCGAAGAGGTTGTGCGTGAGCCGGCGCTGGTTCAACTGAGCTGCTATCAAGCGAACTGGCAGGCCGAAACCGTGCCGGTGATCTACAAGCGCGGCGGTGAAGCGGTGCTGGACAAGTATGAGTTCATGCCTAACCTCGGGCCTGTGGCCTGTCGTTAAGGATTGATTGCAGGGATGAGTTTGGCAACATCTCGGGCCAGCGGTGGTCACTTAAGGGTGGATAACCCTTTCTGAACAAGGAATTTCATCATGAAGATCGCCGCCGTTGCCCTGTTGAGTTGTGTGATGCTTGCCGGATGCAGCAGTTCTGGCCCGAGTGGCAAGGCTTGTGAAGTGTTCAGCCCGGCTTCCGTAAACGTGCCGACGACCCAGAGTTCTCAACGGGTTGAAGCGCTGGCTACGGGTGAGCCGGCCGATGATCGGAATCAGGAACAGAACTGCCCCTGAAGGTTGAAGCGACTGGCATCCGCCCCGCTTCCCGGGGCAGGCCAGGAGAAGTAATGAAAGGCTTGATTGCCCTTGCGACATTTGCAGTGCTTGGTGGTTGCGCCAGCATGAAGGCTCCAGAAACAGGTAACACCTGGACAAGCTGGGTTTGCGACAGCAAGGCTCAGGTCCATTGGCGGTACGTTGACAAGGCCAGGACCGAAGTCGATGTACGTCTGAATGAAAGCGATCAGGTCTTTCGGCTGACTGCCGAGCCTGGGTCGCCATCGCTGTACAGCAATGGCGTGCTGGCTTTCCAGAACAAGGGCGACGAAGGCCTGGTGTACTGGGACGCTACCAATGATTTGATCGGGCGCGGTTGCAAGAAAGGTTGAACAGGCTGCACCGATGATCCATCCGCATAGCCTCAAGGCTCATGCGTAGAACTTGAATAGCAGCCGCCGCTACGGCAGGTTTGCACGATAACGACCCTACCGGGAGAGAGACAGACAATGGCACTTATCAGCATGCGCCAGATGTTGGACCACGCAGCCGAATTCGGTTATGGCGTCCCAGCTTTCAACGTGAACAACCTGGAACAAATGCGCGCCATTATGGAAGCGGCCGACAAGACCGATTCCCCGGTGATCGTTCAGGCCTCGGCCGGTGCCCGTAAATACGCTGGCGCGCCGTTCCTGCGTCACCTGATTCTGGCAGCGGTGGAAGAATTCCCGCATATCCCGGTGGTCATGCACCAGGACCACGGCACCAGCCCTGATATCTGCCAGCGTTCGATTCAGCTGGGCTTCAGCTCGGTCATGATGGACGGCTCGCTGGGCGTGGACGGCAAAACGCCGACCACCTACGAGTACAACGTTGAAGTGACTCGTCGCGTTGTTGCCTTCGCTCACGCGTGTGGCGTTTCGGTTGAAGGTGAGCTGGGTGTTCTGGGCTCGCTGGAAACCGGTATGGCTGGCGAAGAAGACGGCGTTGGCGCTGAAGGCATGCTTGATCACAGCCAGATGCTGACCGATCCGGAAGAAGCTGCTGACTTCGTCAAGAAAACTCAGGTTGATGCGCTGGCTATCGCCATCGGCACCAGCCACGGCGCTTACAAGTTCACCAAGCCGCCTACCGGTGACATCCTGGCGATTGATCGCATCAAGGAAATCCACAAGCGCATCCCGAACACTCACCTTGTCATGCACGGTTCGTCTTCGGTCCCGCAAGAGTGGTTGAAAATCATCAACCAGTACGGCGGCGAAATCAAAGAGACCTACGGCGTACCGGTTGAAGAAATCGTTGAAGGTATCAAGCACGGCGTGCGCAAGGTCAACATTGACACCGACCTGCGTCTGGCGTCCACCGGTGCCATCCGTGAGTTCATGGCCAAGAACCCGGGCGAGTTCGACCCACGTAAGTACCTGGCCAAGACGGTAACGGCCATGCGTGACGTGTGTATCGCTCGCTACGAAGCGTTCGGCACCGCTGGTAACGCCTCGAAGATCAAACCCGTTTCACTGGACGCGATGTTCGAGCGCTACGCTCGCGGCGAACTGGATGCCAAGATCAACTGAGTGATGGTTGATTGAGCATTGAAAAAGCCCGCAGTGATGCGGGCTTTTTTGTGGGGCGCGTTTGAGAGGTCGTTTCCTTGTCGATGAGAGTGTGTGTGCTTTAACGCTGCCAGGAAACTTAGGTTACATCTTTGTCCAGTCCGGCACTCAGATTGGCTGATATATAACTGTGCCTGCATTACTCTCTTGCCGATATAGATAGTGAACTGTCTCAATAAGGAAATGAAGATGGCTATTAATATCAGCGGTGCAGGCTCAATTACCTATGTACCAATGGAGTATGTATTTAAAATAAAACAACCAGAGATGGTAGAGAACGAATACACGGTAAAGGATGATGAGGCTGCGCGAGAAATCATGAGGAATGTCGGGATTGTGGATCTCGACGGTCTCAAGTCGCTTCTCGAGGGGTTGGATATGACTTCAATCAGTACGCGGGAATTGAGTAGTTTATGTGCGGGGCTGAATAATCTAGGTTTGAACGATGACACTGTGTATTCATATTTGTCTCAAGGAAATATGGATTCAGGATTTGACGGGCAATCACGAAATCGCGACGTGAAATTCAACGCTATTCCCCTGATTTACGAGCAACTTCAAAATCATATTAACTTTTCCGCCAAGGAGGGGTTGAAGAATGATAGACATGCAACTCACCTTCTGGGTGGCCTTGGTAATGCGAATCACGTGGTGGCTGCACTGTCGTATTTGATAAAAACTGCACAGAACCTTCCCTCGATCAACGAGCAGGCATGACCTGCAGATCAATGCGCCTTCGCCCTTGCTCTGGCGCATTGACAGGCAGTTTATCGTGTTATGGCTACGCTGCCGCTGTAAGCCCAAGGTGTCTGCAGAGGATTTTCATGCCTGATCCTGAAAGTGCCCGCCGTTGTAGTCTGTCCGATATGTCCACTGGAAGATTTGGCTATTTCCTGCCACTGCCCGCCCTCCAGTTTTTCAATTTGCATCACCGGGGCAAAACCTCCATTTGCGGATCGAACCTTGGATACGATCAAAACCGAACGGCAGGTCGGTCCATTGGCGATTGTAACCGGTCCATAGGAAACCACGGTGTCATTTGCAGGGATAACCCCTGAGTATGGATTGCTGATAGTCAAACAAGCAGCTTCAGCTTGTGACGCCAGTGCCAGAATGACAAGGGATGCCAATAATGTCTTTTTCATAATGTTCTCGCTTAATATAAGTCGGTTGAAGTTGTGTTATTGAATTCGAACGAATCCGCGCGGGAAATTTATTCCGCAGGTAGGAAAGTTCTTTGATGTGAAGCGTTATTTGTAGGATGTTTCTTACATGTATTTATTCTTTTCCGTTTTTGAGGTGTGACTGCACGTAATCTTTTTCTGATTAAAAAATCAACCCTTAAACTGAAAGTTTATCCGAACGGATAGTGCGCACGCGAAAGTGACCTTTGCAGGCTGATATTGAGGCGTGATTTATTTGTTTGAAACAGCGAAGGACTGGTAGGACCGAATTTATTCGGGAGGGCTATATTTCAGGCGACACATAGGCTGCGAGGCACCGACCCCTTCGCGCATGAATTCGCTCCCACAGGTTCCACAATCCAGTAGGACCGGCTTTAGCCGGGAGTGCGTCGGTACATTCGCTAAATTTTCTTCGTCAGAAATACCGCTCTCCCGGCTAAAGCCGGTCCTACAAGATCAAGCTTGAAGACAACCATAGAATCTCCCACGGGAATTGTGCTGGCAGTCAGCCGTAGACCTTCCCACAGGGCTGGGGATGACCTTAATTTACATGGAGCTCGCACACCCCGGTAGGAGCCAACTTGTTGGCGAGGCTGTTTGCCCGACACGCCGCGTCTTTGGAACGTTTATCGGGGGCAAGCACATGGGTGTAATGGGATCGGCACCAGCCGAGAAGGTAGTAGTTCGGTCAGAAATCATTCGTTATCTGTGCCGCCTCTTCCCCGCCAAAGCCGATCCCACGTTTTAAACCGATGACGCCTCGGTTGTACTCAATGTCCCTGTCTCACCCGAAGCCAGCGGCGGCGCCGTGATGATGGATTTCAGGTCAATCCGGCTCTGCATCAGCTTGTCGATATCCGGCCTCGGGCGTTGCAGTTCCGGGTTGCTCTGCGTCGCCCGTTCGATCTGTTCGCCCCACGCCAGCAGGTAGGCGTCGGCGCGGAATGCGCCTACCACTTGCAGTCCGAACGGCATGCCTTTGTGGTCGACGCCACAGGGCAGCGACAGGGCCGGATTGGTCGCCAGCGTGACGACATAGGTAAGGGCTAGCCAGCGGTAGTAATTCGCCAGCTCTTTACCATTGATGCTTTTCAGGTAGAGGTCTTGCCAAGGGAAGGGCGACACAGGCGTGGTGGGCGACAGGATCAGGTCGTAATCCTCGAACAGCGCCTGGAAGCGGCGATAGATTCGGGTCTGTTCCGTCGCGGCCCATGCGCAGTCTTCCAGGGTCATCCGCATACCCATTTCATAGTTGGCACGGGGATTTTCACCCAAGGAGTTCGGGTCTCGCAGATACGCGTCGCGGGTGCCTGCGACAAAGCTTTCAGCCCTCAATACGTCGAAGCAACGATCGGTTTCGCCAAGCTCCATTTGCACTTCATCGCAACTGCGAAACAGCGGTCGTAGCGCAGCCATTTTTCGACGAAATACCTGACGGATATCGTCATCGACATCGCAGCAACCGAAGTCTTCGGTGTAGCCAACCCGCAAGGTGCCAAGGTCTACGTCAGGCAAGGCGCTGAACAGGTTTTTATCAACCTCGTAGCTCAGCGGCTCGCTGACGTGAAACCCGGCTGTGGCCTGCAATTGCAGCAGGGTGTCAGCCACTGTGCGTCCCATGGGGCCGACGACCGAAATGGGCGTCCAGCCCAGCAGACGTCGTTCGCTGGGTACCAGGCCAGGAGACGGACGCAGGCCCACCACGCCGCATTTGGCGGCGGGGATGCGCAATGAGCCGCCAGTGTCCGAGCCGCTGCACAGCGGCAGCATGTCGGCGGCCAGCGCAGCAGCCGAGCCACCGGATGAGCCTCCGGCGTTCAGTTCAGGGTTGAACGGGTTGCCTGTAGCGCCCCAGACGTCATTGCGTGTGTTGGCACCTGCGCCCATTTCCGGAACGTTGGTCTTGCCAGTAACAATCGCCCCGGCAGCCCGAAGTCTGGCGACGAGTGCATTGTCCTTGGCTGGTACGTTATTGCGATAAAGCGGTGAGCCATAGGTGGTCAGCAGGCCCGCAGTGGCCTCCAGATCCTTGATGCCAATCGGCAGGCCATGCAGCAAGCCCAGTGATTGCCCTGACAACACCGCCTGCTCGGCTTCACGGGCCTGCTGCCGGGCCTGATCGAAGCAGGTGGCGGTCACGGCATTGACGTAGGGATTCACCCGCTCGATGCGCTCGATGCACGCGTCCATCAATTCCACAGGGGAAATCTGCTTGCTGCCAATCAGGCGGCGCAACTCAACGGCGGTTTTTTCCACGAGTTCATCTGGACGGCGCATTCGAGATACCTGGCAACAGTGATGGTTGCCTCGAATCTAGAACAGTACGAGGCTTGCCACAATTTCAAGTTTTAGAATGATTTATTGCTTTTTTAGCATGGGCTGGTGCTGCACTACTTCGTAGGACCGGCTTTAGCCGGGAGGGCGTCAATTGCAACACTGCATGCAATGGTGTGAGTGCTGCTCGCGGCTAAAGCCGCTCCTACGGATTGAGCAAGTAACCGTAGGACCGGCTTTAGCCGGGAGGGCGTCAATTGCAACACTGCATGCAATGGTGTGAGTGCCGCTCGCGGCTAAAGCCGCTCCTACGGATTGAGCAAGTAACCGTAGGACTGGCTTTAGCCGGGAGGGCGTTAATTGCAACGCCACATGCTGTGTGGGGAATGCTGCTCGCGGTTGAAGCCGCTCCCACGGACGGTGGTGTCTTAGTGCTATGCCTTTTGGTCGCGCGCGACCAGCAACCGTGACGCTTCGTTGTAATCCGCCTGAAAGGCTTGGCTGCCCATCCATTCGATTGCGGTATCTTCATCTTCGCCATAGACAATCGCGCGGTAGGTGACCAGTAACCCCATCATAAAGTCAGTGGCTTGCTCTTCATCTTCTTCGGAGATCACCAGTGCCAGCACCGGGTATTGCAGGAACACTGCGCACATCGCCATTTGGCTAATTTTCTCAGCGCCGAACATCGCATCGAACAGCTCTTGGAAGTCAGCCGGGTCGAAGCCGTTTTCCACAATGTCCTTAAAGTCGAACTCGCTCAGATCGATTTCAACGTCATCAAACGGCTGGTCAACCAGCGGCGATGCAAAGATCGGGTGCACCACTTTTTTGCCCGGCTTTTGCGAGCGGTTCTGCTTGGCCTTGGCTTTCGCCCGTTGGGCGCGTTTTTGCTGCTTGTCTGGCGAAGCCATGAGCATGAGTCCTGTTGCGGCGATTGATGACAGGCCGCTATTGAAGCGCAGAACTGTGTGAATCACCAAGGCTTGTGTTTACGGTGTTCGCCCGCAGTAGAGTTCGGTGCTGGCGGCGCTAGCGTTCATTCACTTGGAGCGAAGCCGCAGCCTGCCAGACGGCATCGACTTAAAGCTGTCCGTTGAGGGCGCGTTACTTTGTCGCGATGTGCGTCAGCCGCGTTCATTGAGCAGGAGCTTTGTGCTCAAGTCGCTAGTGCTGTGCCTCTGAGGATGGCCCCCTTTTCTCAAGCTCGGTAAACAAAACAGCTTTCACTAGCGACGAAACGATTCCACATTCCGTAGTGGCTAGCGCCCTGTCAATCCGGTCGTCAATGATAACCAATAGATCCTGACCGCCGGAGTATGGGCTGCTGATAACATCACCGGCCTTGCGCATCACGCTGCCTGTGGCGTTAGCGTTCGGGTTGATGGCATCGACCAGCAAATTGTCGAGTTGAAAATCAAAGTGATGTTCGCGTTGTGACATGCCTCGAACCTTGGGATTTAGCGTGAGTCTAGCGTTCGGTTTCCATTGGCGTAACAGCATCGCGACTTCGTCAATGAAGGTATTGGTGTCGACCGGTGCGCAGAGCGATTCCCTCTCATAGTTAATGACAGAAAGAATGCCCTCAAGGTAGCGAGCGATAAGCCTGGGCGCATCATCCTTGGGGCCGGACGCCTTGATTTCTCCGTCGTCACTGATACCCATCTCAAAAAGCTCAAGCCGGTTACGAATCGATGCCCAGCGACGCTTGTCGCCGACAGCAAGGCCAACTCCCATCAGGTGCGCAAGAGTGTCGCCATTGTCACTAAGCACCAACGCATTACCGTGTTCAATTACGTAGAACGCAACCGGTTCACCATCTGAGAATGAGAATGAGGTGTCGACCTCGAGCACAGATCCGTGATGCCGTCCCTGAACAGACCTGCATTCAAAACCCAGATTATTCATCAGCCAGTTACATTCCATTATCGTCACCAAATGGGTAGGGCATCGTCGCGTCCAATGCGAGATTCACTCTAGTGCAAAAAAACTCCAACCATCCGACGTAGTCTGTGCAGTCCATATCGCTTTGTACAGGCAGGATTTCGGTTTCTCCAAGGTGCTCGTGCGGGCCAAAAAGCCGGGGCGGACCATTGTGTGATCGCTTGGCTCTTGGCACGACTTCCAATTGGTAGATGCGCCGCTTTTTCTGCCTGCTCAGCCGGAACAGTGTGAACGTATATTTGCACCGGTCCGCAGTCAGGCCCACTCGCAAGTGGATTTCAATGGTCAAGCCCGGAATGCTTAACCCGTCTTCATCGACTGGGCGGAACGCTATTACCTTGAAGGCAAGGTTGGTTTCCTTCCCTTCAAATGAAAGCTCGCCTGCATAAGATTTGCGCATCCTGATTAACTCAATGTCATCCATTTCTTTGATGCTCTGGACCGATATCGATAGTTGGTTGCAGCTCGACCCTCGCTAATTGAATTGGGCGACGATGAATCTGGCCGGCAGAATACGGAGCACGACCGGGTTTTGCTGTCAGTCCATTCCGTTTCTGGCGTGTGGCTTTTCCCGATAGGGTGAGGAGGGGTTGAAAGGGAGAGGCAGGGCGTAGCAGGAGTGAGGCTTTACGATTTACAGACAGCAAATCGCAGCCATAAAAAAACCCGCACTAGGCGGGTTTCTTTATTTTTCAGGTGATGCTCGCACCACCTGAAATCAATTAGTGGTGCCCAGAGACGGAATCGAACCGCCGACACGGGGATTTTCAATCCCCTGCTCTACCGACTGAGCTATCTGGGCAACGGGGCGCATTAGACGTGTTTTTCAGGGGGTCGTCAAGCATGTTTTTAAAAAAATCTGAATTATTACCGTCGCTTACGACCCGCACTGCTTGAAACGCTTTATTTCTCGGGGGGAACGTAGCCTTCGGCTTGCGCGTATTCTTCGCCCGACAGGAACTTGTCCATCTGGGTCTGGAGGAATTTGCGATCTTCGGCGTTCATCATGTTCAGACGCTTTTCGTTGATCAGCAGGGTCTGGTGTTTCTGCCAGTCGGCCCAGGCTTTTTGCGAAACGTGGTTGAAGATGTCTTCACCTTTGGCGCCGGGGTAAGGGGCGCGTTCCAGGCCTGGTAATTCTTCTTTGTACTTGCGGCACATTACGGTGCGGGTCATGACGACTCTCCTGCGTTCAATACGTCGGCTGCGCGTTTCAGCAGCTTCTTCACCGGGGCAGCGAGGCCCAGGCGCGGCGGGGTGGCGAGGTTATACCAGAGCCAGTCGGCCTCGGCCACGTGATGAGCTGACTCCTCGACCCTGACCAGCCAGGGTTCGATGCTCAGCTGGAAGTGGCTGAAGGTATGGATCAGCCCCGGCAGTTCCTGATGTTGGCCCAGCTCCAGCGAGTGTTGCACTGCCAGATGCTGCAGGTCGTTGAAGTCATCCAGTTCCGGCAGGCTCCAGAGTCCTCCCCACAATCCGGTAGATGGGCGGCGATAAAGCAGAATCGCGCCGTCCCGGTTGGCGAGCATCGGCATCAGGGTGCGCTTTTGCGGGATTTCCTTGCGCGGTTTGGGGACAGGGTAGCGAGTTTCCAGACCCAGCAAATGCGCTTCACAGCCGGATTCAAGCGGGCATAGCAAGCAGCTCGGTTTGCTACGAGTACACAACGTTGCACCCAGATCCATCATCGCCTGGGTGTAGTTATTGACTCTCTTATGGGGTGTGAAGCGCTCTGCGGTGGCCCACAGCTGTTTTGCGACCTTGGGCTCGCCCGGATAACCCTCCTGCGCCGTAAAGCGCGCCAGAACGCGTTTGACGTTGCCGTCGAGGATCGGCGCGCGCAGGCCCATGCTCAGGCTGGCAATGGCCCCGGCGGTGGACAGGCCGATGCCGGGCAACAGGATGAGTTTTTCCACATCGCGAGGGAATTCACCATCGTGATCGGCAACCACGATCTTCGCGGTTTTCTGCAGGTTACGCGCCCGGGTGTAGTAACCCAGGCCGGTCCACAGATGCAGCACTTCGTCTTCAGGCGCTTCGGCCAGTGCCTGCACGGTGGGCAGGGCATCCATGAAGCGATCGAAGTAATTGAGTACGGTGCTGACCTGAGTTTGCTGCAGCATGATTTCCGACACCCAGACCCTATATGGCGTGATGCCTTGCTGCCAGGGCAGGTTGTGTCGCCCGTGGCGGTCATACCAATCAAGCACAGCGCTGGAGAATTGCTCGGGTTGCATTGCTGATCCGGTTTGA
>NZ_JACONW010000157.1 GCF_014357575.1 Pseudomonas folii
GGGATCGCTGACCGATCAAGCCTTCAACGTCGCCATATCGATCACAAAGCGATACTTCACATCGCCTTTCACAACGCGCTCAAACGCTTCGTTGATGTTGCGAATGTCGAGCATTTCGATGTCGCAGGTGATGTCGTGTTCGGCGCAGAAATCCAGTACTTCCTGGGTTTCTGCCATGCCACCAATCATCGAGCCAGCCAGTACCTTGCGGGACATGACCAGATTTACTGCGTTCACCGGCGGATCTACTGGCTCGATCAGCCCAACCAGAATGTGCACGCCATCGAAGCGCAGAGTCTGCAGGTAGGGGTTGAGATCGTGCTGCACCGGGATGGTGTCCAGCAGGAAGTTGAATGTCCCGGCAACGGCTTGCATCTGCGCTTCGTCGGTGGAGATGACCACATGATCAGCGCCCTGACGACGACCTTCTTCTGCCTTGCTGGCGGAGCGGGTGAACAGGGTGACTTCAGCGCCCATGGCCTTGGCGAACTTGATGCCCATGTGGCCCAGGCCGCCCATGCCCAGCACGCCAACCTTGTCACCAGCCTTCACACCGTAGTGCTTGAGTGGCGAGTAGGTGGTGATGCCAGCGCAAAGAATCGGAGCAGCGCTGGCCAGGTTCAGTTTTTCAGGAATGCTCACTACGAAGCGTTCACTGACTACGATGCTGTCGGAGTAGCCGCCCATGGTCAGGCTGCCGTCGATGCGGTCCTGCCCGGCATAGGTTGGGGTCATGCCGTTCTGGCAGTAGTTTTCCAGATCCGCTTTGCAGGCGTCGCAAGTGCGGCACGAGTCAACCATGCAGCCAACGCCTACCAGGTCGCCGACTTTGTACTTGCTGACATCGGCACCGACCGCAGTCACTTTGCCGACGATTTCGTGGCCGGGCATCAGTGGGTAAGCCGCGAAACCCCACTCGTCACGGGCCTGGTGAATGTCAGAGTGGCAAACGCCGCAAAACATGATTTCGATGGCCACATCATCCGGACGCGGGCTGCGGCGTTCGAAGGACATGGGGGCGAGGGGCGCGGTCGATGATTGAGCGGCATAACCGATAGCTGTGTACATGGTGAACCTCGCAAGGCAATGAATAGTTGAGGCTGACCAGTTTGCGGGAAGGTGGGGTTCAGGACCATGGTCATTCCTCCGCGACTCATGCCTGATCCTCCGGAAGTTTTGGGTTGGATATTGCTACATGTGGCATTTCTGCGATCATGCTGCTGTCTAATCCTCCGCCCGGTGCCTCATGTTGTTGCCTCATCAATCCGATGCCAATGCCACCCTCGTTTCGCTGATCAAGCCATTGGCAACGCGTCCAGGTTTCGTCCCGACGCTGCTGCCTGAAGTCAACGTGGTGTCGCTTTCCACTTATGTTGCGAGTAGCCCGCAGATCTACGAGCCGAGCCTGATGATCATCGCTCAAGGCGGAAAGCTGGCCAGTCTCGGCACCAGGACCTTCGATTACGGTGCCGGGCATTATCTGGTTCAGGCACTTTCGGTGCCGTTCATGTGCGAAACCTTTGCCACCCCTGAAGCGCCATTGTTTGGCGTTTCGGTGGCGATTGACCGGGTGATGCTGGGCGAGCTGGTGCAGGCCATGGGGCCGATGCCGGATCAGGTTGTTGAAGCGCAGACTCCGGAGTCCATGACCTCGGTGTTGCTGGATGCGCCGATGCGGGAAAGCGTCGAACGATTGTTGCGTTGCCTGCACGATCCGCTGGATTGCCAGGTGCTGGGCCCGTCGCGGCTGCGCGAAGTGCTGTATGCCGCGTTGCGCGGTCCTCAAGCCGGGGTCTTGCGTGCGCTGGTCGCCCAGCAGAGTCATTTTTCCCGTGTCGCGGCATCGCTGGCCTACCTGCATAGCCATTACGCCGAGCCGTTGAATGTAGATACCCTGGCACGGCAGGCCAACATGAGTGCATCAACCTTCCATGAGCATTTCAAGCGCAGCACCTTGCTGTCGCCGGTGCAGTATCTCAAGCGTCTGCGCCTGCTTAAGGCCCAGCAAATGCTGATTGCCGAAGGGATGGGAGTGGCGCAGGTCGCGCATTGCGTCGGGTATCAAAGCACGTCGCAATTCAGTCGGGAATATAAGCGCTACTTCAACCGAAACCCGGGTGAAGAGGGGCTGCAGCTGCGAATTCCGGCTTGATTTGCGATACAAAAAAAGCCCCGTAAGGGGGCTTTTTTCTTTTAGCTTGCAGCTAAAAACTTGCAGCTGCTCTGTTACATATTCGGGTACGTCGGGCCGCCGCTGCCTTCCGGTGTCACCCACGTGATGTTCTGCGAAGGGTCCTTGATGTCACAGGTCTTGCAGTGCACGCAGTTCTGGGCGTTGATCTGGAAGCGCTTCTCGCCGTCTTCCTGAGTCACCACTTCATAGACGCCAGCCGGGCAGTAGCGTTGTGCGGGCTCGTCATACAACGGCAGGTTGGTACCGATCGGGATGCTCGGGTCGGTCAACTTCAGGTGGCACGGCTGTTCTTCTTCGTGGTTTGTGCCCGAGATGAACACCGAGCTGAGCTTGTCGAAGCTGAGCTTGCCGTCGGGTTTCGGGTAGTCGATCTTTGCCGAGTCTGCTGCCAGCTTCAGGCAGGCATAATCCGGCTTGGTGTCGTGCAGCGTGAACGGCAGCTTGCCACCGAAGATGTTCTGATCAACGAAGTTGAACGCGCCGCCCATGATGGCGCCGAATTTGTGCAGGGCCGGGCCGAAGTTGCGGCTGGCGAACAGCTCTTCGTGCAGCCAGCTGTTTTTGAAGGCGGAGACATAAGTGTTCAGCTCATCGCCGCCTTCTTTACCTGCAAGTAACGCCTCTGCCACCGACTCTGCAGCCAGCATGCCGGACTTCATCGCCGTGTGGCTGCCTTTGATCTTGGCAAAGTTCAGGGTGCCCAGATCGCAACCGATCAGTGCGCCGCCCGGGAACACCATCTTCGGCAGCGAATTCAGACCGCCTTTGCAGATTGCTCGCGCGCCGTAGCTGATGCGTTTGCCGCCTTCAAGGTACTGCGCGACCACCGGGTGGTGCTTGTAGCGCTGGAATTCATCGAACGGGGACAGGTAAGGGTTGCTGTACGACAGGTCGACGATCAGACCTACGACCACCTGGTTGTTTTCCAGGTGATAGAGGAAAGAACCGCCCATGTTGTCATCGTCCAGCGGCCAGCCAGCGGTATGCACCACCAGACCTTGTTCATGTTTGGCCGGGTCGACTTCCCAGATTTCTTTCAAGCCAATGCCGTAGTGCTGGGCGTCAGCTTCGGTATCAAGGTTGAAGCGTTTGATCAGTTGCTTGCCAATGTGGCCACGGCAGCCTTCGGCGAACAGGGTGTACTTGCCGCGCAACTCCATGCCGGGGGTGTAGAGACCTTCTTTTGGCTTACCCTCGCGGTCGACACCCAGGTCACCG
Source organism: Pseudomonas folii (assembly GCF_014357575.1). Lineage (GTDB taxonomy): Bacteria > Pseudomonadota > Gammaproteobacteria > Pseudomonadales > Pseudomonadaceae > Aquipseudomonas > Aquipseudomonas folii. The sequence goes on from NZ_JACONW010000157.1 coordinate 3,413, forward strand.
GTAATAATGCCGCGTACCACACCGTTTTCATCGATCAACGCTTCCTGAGCGGCGAAGCCCGGATAGATTTCTACACCGAGGTTTTCGGCCTGCTGGGCGAGCCAGCGGCACAGGTTGCCGAGCGAGATAATATAGTTGCCTTCGTTGTGCATGGTCTTGGGCACAAACAGGTCAGGCACTTTCATCGATTTTTCAGCGCTGCGCAGGACATAGATGTCATCGCGCTTGACCGGGGTGTTCAGCGGCGCGCCGAGGTCTTTCCAGTCCGGGAACAACTCGTTCAGCGCGCGGGGTTCGAACACTGCGCCCGAGAGGATGTGTGCGCCAACTTCGGAGCCTTTTTCCACCACGCAGACGCTGATTTCCTGACCGGCTTCAGCAGCCTTTTGTTTTAGACGGCACGCGGCAGAAAGCCCGGCGGGGCCGGCACCGACGATGACGACGTCGAATTCCATAAATTCGCGTTCCACAGGCTATCTCCTACTCAAGGCTCACAGTATTTTTTTATATGCAGCGTACTAACCAGCGTGCGGGGCATCAGTAACCCGCATCTTCGAATGCTGCGCAGTATATCTACACCACCCGGCAGGGCCAATACAAACGTTTGTTTGAAATGGCCGCAGGCCAGATAAAACGTAGACGCGCGGCTCATGACTGGCGGTTTTGTCGTATTGACCGCATAACGGCTTGCGGTCAAGATACGGACGGTTTTGCGCTCGCCGTAGGCTGAACATCGCCTGAACTGCACCTCTGAGGCGTCACGAGCGCGCTACAGACAATCCAGGCCACGAAGAATGCGGGTGCAAAGTTTACACGCCTGCATTACCCAGATGTGCGGCATCTGGCGTTTATCCCTGTTTAGGTGGCTTGTTTATCGAGGCCGCCGTTCGTTCTGTACGAATACGGCTGTTCCCAGAGGTTGCTTCAAGGGTACATATGCATCGCCGGGTGCTGCACCGGGCGACTTTCTTTTCACCGGAGAGAAACGAGGAATCCATGAAGGTTCTAGTAGCTGTCAAACGAGTGGTCGACTATAACGTCAAGGTTCGCGTCAAGGCGGACAACTCCGGCGTCGATCTCGCTAACGTCAAAATGTCGATGAACCCCTTCTGCGAAATCGCTGTGGAAGAAGCCGTACGCCTGAAAGAGAAGGGCGTGGCGACTGAAATCGTCGTTGTTTCCATTGGTCCGACCAGCGCTCAGGAGCAACTGCGTACCGCGCTGGCTCTGGGTGCCGACCGTGCCATCCTCGTTGAGTCCGCCGAAGAGCTGAACTCTCTGGCCGTTGCCAAGCTGCTCAACGCGGTCGTTGCCAAGGAACAGCCTCAGTTGGTCATCCTCGGCAAACAGGCGATCGACAGCGACAACAATCAGACAGGCCAGATGCTGGCGGCCTTGAGCGGTTTTGCCCAGGGTACTTTCGCTTCGAAAGTTGAAGTCAGCGGCGACAAGGTTGCCGTGACCCGCGAAATCGACGGCGGTTTGCAAACCGTTTCGTTGAGCCTGCCAGCCGTGGTCACCACTGACCTGCGTCTGAACGAGCCACGCTACGCGTCGCTGCCCAACATCATGAAAGCCAAGAAGAAGCCGCTTGAAGTGCTGACCCCAGACGCTCTGGGTGTTTCCACTGCATCGACCACCAAGACCATCAAAGTCGAAGCGCCTGCTGCGCGTAGCGCGGGCATCAAGGTGAAGTCGGTGGCTGAACTGGTCGAGAAACTGAAAAACGAAGCGAAGGTAATCTGATCATGACTATCTTGGTAATCGCTGAACACGACAACGCTGCATTGGCTCCGGCCACTTTGAACACTGTCGCTGCTGCTGCCAAAATTGGCGGCGACATTCACGTACTCGTTGCCGGTGCAGGCGCTTCGGCTGTTGCCGATGCCGCGGGCAAAGTAGCGGGAGTGGCGAAAGTTCTCGTTGCGGACAACGCCGCCTACGCCCATCAACTGCCGGAGAACATCGCTCCGCTGGTGGTAGAACTGGCGGGTGGTTACAGCCACATCCTGGCGGCTGCGACCTCCAACGGCAAAAACATTCTGCCGCGCGTTGCTGCGCTGCTGGACGTCGACCAGATCTCCGAGATCATTTCGGTTGAGTCGGCTGACACCTTCAAGCGTCCGATCTACGCGGGTAACGCCATCGCTACCGTTCAGTCGTCGGCCTCGATCAAAGTGATCACGGTGCGCGCTACCGGTTTCGATCCGGTTGCTGCTGAAGGCGGCTCGGCTGCGGTTGAAGCGGTTTCTGCCGCTCATGACGCAGGCAAATCCAGCTTTGTCGGCGAAGAGCTGGCTCAGTCTGATCGTCCGGAACTGACCGCTGCCAAGATCGTCGTTTCTGGCGGGCGTGGCATGCAGAATGGCGACAACTTCAAGCACCTGTACACGCTGGCTGACAAGCTGGGCGCTGCTGTTGGCGCTTCCCGTGCCGCCGTGGACGCAGGCTTTGTGCCGAACGACATGCAAGTCGGTCAGACCGGCAAGATCGTGGCGCCTCAGCTGTACATCGCGGTGGGTATCTCCGGCGCGATCCAGCATCTGGCAGGCATGAAAGACTCGAAAGTCATCGTCGCTATCAACAAGGACGAAGAAGCGCCCATCTTCCAGGTAGCCGATTACGGTCTGGTAGCCGACCTGTTCGAAGCCATTCCTGAGCTGGAGAAGCTGGTCTAATCCGGACGCTTCGCTTATAAGTGCTTCCATAAAGCCCCGTTCGTTTCGGCCTGTGAGCATCGCAGTTAGTGCGAGTTCATGTGGTTCGGGCGAGCGGGTTTTTTATTGGCTGTTCTAAAGCCTTATAGAAAAAGTCTGAACGCAAACAAGGATTCTCCATGGGTCAGTCAAACAGGCTGCTTGCTGCGCTTTTCATCGGTTTGCTTGCAGGGCCCGGCCTGGTAATGGCAGCGGGCAAGTGTGAACGTCTGATTGTGACCGGCAGTCCGGATGCGCCGCCTTACCTGTGGCGTGACCCCCAGGACCCCAGACATCTGATGGGCGCCAGTGCTGATCTGTTCAAGCAGGCGGCGCAAGAGCTCGGGATCAAGGTCGAAGTGCTGTATGCCGGGAAACGCAGTCAGGCGCTCGAAGAAGTACGTAGCGGTCGGATGGACATGTTGGTGGACGCGCCACTGAGTCAGGCCGAACTGGAGGCGCTGGACTACATCCATCCGCCGTTGATCCAGAATGAAATCATGGTCTGGACGCGCCACGATCAAGCACTTTCGCTGGATACATTGGCTGATCTTCAGGGGCACACGGGTGCAGCATCTGAACGAATCCGGCTGACCCAGGCGTTCGAGGCGGCCGTAAAGGCGCAGCTGACCCTTGAGCGTCTGCCCAATCTGACTGAAGCTTTTCAGAAATTGATGCTGGGACAGGTGGACTACGTTCTCGCCAGTCGCTATCCAGGTTTGGCAATGGTACAGACGCTGGGCCTGACCAAGGATCTGGTGACACGACCACAACCGGTTGACCAGCCCGGTCTGTATCTCGCACTGTCGTTCAACTCAGCCTGCAACGATCCCTGGCTTCGCGGACAACTGGCGAAAAAGATGACAGAATCGGCCGCCTCTGGCCTGTCGGGCGAAGCAATCAAACGCAATCTGGAAATCTGGAAGGCTCAATTACTGCAACCGGCCAGCGCCCCAAACAAGTAGGAATGTTTTTTTGTGATTTCTTTCGTGACCTGTCTAGCGACTTCATTTGTAAAAAGACGCCCCTTATTGGCCGCCATGGCACTCGTTACCCTGGCTGGCTGTGCCAATGATCCGGCACCCATCGAGCAGATGAAGCTGACCGAAAAAGCCGTTGCACAGGCCAAGGCCGTCGGCGCTGTCGACGATGAGCCAGAGATGCACATGGCGGAATCGAAACTCGCTCAGGCCCGATCCGACATGACCAACGAGTCGTATAAGGCTGCACGCATGCAGGCCGAACAGGCTGAGCTGGACGCGCGTCTGGCGGAGGCTCGGGTTCTGACTGAAAAAAGCCAGGCGCAAGTAACCCAACTGAATACTCGCCTCAATCGTCTGCGCAAGCAGTTGGGGGAGGGCCAGTGAACCTTATTCCGCGTGTATTGAGCGTCTGCCTGCTGCTGGGTTCTGCCGGACTTTACGGTTGCGCAGGTCATCAGGGTGGCGAACAGGCCTTGCAACAGGCCAATGCTGATTTCCAGAAGGTCAAAGAAGACAGCGATGTGCTGCGCAGCGCCCCGAAAGACGTAGTCCGGGCGGGTGAATTGCTGGGCAAGGCGGAGCGCTTGTCGAGTTATCTGGGCAGCGGCAGTGACGTGGCTCACTACGCTTATCTCAGCAGCCGGTACAGTGAAATCGCCCGTGAACATGCCAATTTGCTGCTCAACACCGAGCGCCTGGAAAAGCAGGAGATGGAGCGTCAACGTCTGCAACTGGCGCTGCGTGAAGCCAAGCTGGCCAGCGCCCAGCAACACGGCCAGTGGCTGGAAGATCAGATTGTCAGCCTGGCTACCACGCAGACTGAGCGTGGCCTGGTGATGACATTGGGGGACGTTTTGTTCGATACCGGTCATGCCGAACTCAAAAGTTCGGCTAACCGGACCGTGCTCAAGGTTGTGCAATTTCTGCAGCTCAACCCCAAGCGCGTCGTACGTATTGAAGGCTACACCGACAACGTCGGCGACAAGCAGGAAAACCTGCGCTTGTCTCAGGAGCGTGCGCAGTCGGTGGCTGACGTGCTGACGGATTTGGGTATCGATGAAAAACGCATCCATGTTCAGGGCTACGGTGATGAATATCCCGTTGAAGCCAACGCCTCGGAGCGTGGGCGTGCAAAAAATCGTCGGGTCGAGATCGTTTTTTCTGATTCGAAGGGGCAGCTCGGCCTCAATCGCTGAGAAAGTTTGAAAAAAATCGACGCCTGTTTTCAGGTGTCGATTTTTTTTGGCTTAAAAAGCCTACGGTTTGGCGCTTTTGCCTGGTAAATTTTTTAATCAGCAGGTTCAGGGACTAGCCGTTCGGGAAACTGTCCCAGTACACTTCACAACTGTTCTGGTGACAAATCGACTATTTTCCTACAAAAGCAAGTCGCCAGCGGTACCGAGGCTGCGTCATGACCAACCTTTTGCTCTACCAGAAAATCGCTCAGCAACTGGCTGAAGACATTCGTCGTGGCGTTTATCAGCCGGGCGAGCGTGTGCCATCGGTGCGCAAGATGAGCTCGCAACTGAATGTGAGTCATGCGACCGTCTTGCAGGCCTATGCGAATCTGGAGGATCAGGGGCTGATTCGCGCCCGGCCGCAGTCTGGCTACTACGTGCACCAGACCCCGGCGCTGACGGCGCCCACGCCCGATATCGCCCGTGTTGAAAGGCCGGGCCTGGTAACGCGCAGCAGCATCATTCAGCAGGTTTTGACGGAGTCGCGCAGGGAAGGGGTCTTCCCTCTGGGCGCTGCGGTGCCTCACGTCGACTATTTGCCTGTGCGGGCCCTGCATCAGCAGATAGCAAAAGTGACTCGTTTTCAAAGTCCGCGAGCGTTCAGTTACATGTTCAGCCCGGGTTTTGAACCGTTGCGTCGTCAGGTTGCCATTCGTATGCGTGATGCAGGCGTCGTTGTGGATCCGGCAGATGTGGTGATTACCCACGGCTGTGTGGATGCATTGCAGATGGCGTTAAGGGTGGTGACGCGGCCAGGGGATTTGATTGCGGCAGAATCGCCAAGTTATTACGGACTCCTGCAACTGGCTGATCTTCTGGGGCTCAAGGTTATCGAGATACCCAGTGATCCTCAGACGGGCATCAGTCTGGAAGCGTTGCAACTGGCCGCCAATCAATGGTCGATCAAGGCATTGGTGCTGACTTCGCGCCTGAGTAATCCGCTGGGCAGCACCATGCCCGAAGAGCGGCAGAAGCACTTGCTGCGGCTTGCCTCGGATTTCGATATCCAGGTCGTTGAAGATGATGTTTATGGCGAGTTGATGTTTGAGCAGGGACGAACCAAGGCGCTGAAGGCCTTTGATCGTCTGGGGCGCGTTATCTATTGTTCCAGCTTCTCTAAAACCTTATCGCCCGGCGTACGTATCGGCTGGATGATTGCGGGCAAATACCAGGCTGAGATTCAGCGCCTTCAGATATTCAGCACCCACTCTGCGTGCAGTGTCACCCAGATGGGGGTTGCTGCTTATCTGGAAAATGGCGGCTATGACCGCCATCTGCGCTTTATTCGCGTCGAGTACCGGAAAAATCTCAGCGCCTTTCAGCTCGCTGTGCAGCAGTATTTTCCCGAAGGCACCCAGATGAGTCGACCGCTGGGCGGTTTTATCCTGTGGGTCAGCTTGCCGGGGCGAGTGAACACTCAGGAATTGCACATCCGGGCGCTGGAACAGGGCATCAGCATCGCCCCGGGCCTGATCTTCAGCAATACAGAACAGTTCAACCACTGCATCCGGCTAAACTGTGGCATCCCATGGAATCGTGAAGCGGAACGCGCGCTTATGACGCTCGGAATGTTGGCAAAACAGTTATGCCAGGAAACGGTTGACCTGTACTGAGGTCAGCTATGTAGGCCCTGCAGAAATAGCGAGTCGCTCTGTAGGTTGAATCTCGGTCTTGTTATTGGACGCGCAACAGGCCAGCATATTGCTTTCGGCCTTTGCCATTTCTGCCCTATGAATGTTTTCCGTTGTGTTGCATTGTCGGTTGTCGTCCTTCTGAGCGCCTGTGATGCTCAGGACAGCGCTGCACCCAAACCCAAGGTGTCGGCCGAGGCTCAGGCTCCCGCGAAGACCACTGTCAGCCCTCCTGTGGCCGAGTCTGCCAAGCCAGCCCCGGAACCCGCAAAAACACAGGTGCACGACCTGGCACCGAATGTGTCGGTGGTTCCGGTGAAGACCAACGTTGATGCGGCTCCCGTCAGCAAGCAGAACAAGGCTGAAGCAGCCAAAGCGCCTGCCAAGACGGCGAAGGAAAAAAAGCGCGAGGCAGTGACCCGCAAGTCGGTGGCAGAAAGTAAAAAAGCGCTCAAAGACACCAGCCTTAACAATGCCAAGCTTGATTTGAGCCTGCCTCCTGAGCTGGCCGAAGAGCTGAAGCCTGCCGGAACGACCCAAGCGAAGCCCCGCAAGCCGATATTGCCGCAGATGTTCGGTGATAAGCGTGCGTCCGGTAATGACCCGTTCGAGCTCAACGGGCGCATCCTGAGCAATGAAATGGATTTGCAGATGCGTAACGACAGTCGTCGGGACGTGGAAGGTGCAGCGCTGGATTTCAAATTCAGACAATAGCGCCGGGCATTTCAAACACGCGTTTCAGCGGTTACTATCCTTACTCGAATTTTATCTGTCAGGGTTGCTGGTCATGGACTGCCGCTCAGGTTGTGGTGCTTGCTGCATCGCGCCTTCTATCACATCCCCCATTCCCGGCATGCCGGACGGCAAACCAGCGGGCGAACGCTGCCTGCACCTGTCGCCCGACATGCTCTGCGCGATCTTTGGTCAGCCTGAGCGGCCTGCGGTGTGTAGCCAGTTCAAGGCTGCGCAGGATGTGTGCGGCGTCGATCAGGCTGATGCGATCCGTCTGATCACCTGGTGGGAGGAAGCCACTGCAGTTGCCTGATCTGTGCCGTACGGCAGAATTGATTCGCTGGAACTTCAACAATAAGGAATACAACAATGAGTTCGTTGCATCGAATGGCTGTTCTCTGTGGGGTGACTGTTCTCCTGGCTACTGGTGCTCAGGCTGATGACTGGACGGTTGCAAAGGATGAGGCCGGGATCAAGGTTTCCCTGAGCGAGGTGCCGGGTTCTCAGTACAAGGCCTACCGTGGTGAAACGGTTATCAACGCAAGTGTCGCGAAGTTGCGCAGCCTTCAGGAAGATGTCGCGGGCGCTTGTGCCTGGATTCATGAGTGCAAATCGCAGAAAGTGCTCAAGCACGAAGGCAACCAGGCCTGGACTTACACGCAGATCAACACGCCATGGCCGGTGACGCCTCGTGATTCTGTGTTGCTGGTGACGACGGAAGAGGGGGCTGACGGCAGTCTGGTCCGCAAGCTTGAGGAAGTGCCCAAGTACATTCCCGAAGAAAAAGGTTTTGTGCGGGTGTCGCAAGTCGACGGCTTCTGGAAGTTCGTGCCACAAGGGCCGGACAAGACGCAGGTAACTTACCAGGTACACACCGAGCCGGGCGGCAGCGTGCCTTCATGGCTGGCCAACAAGTTCGTGGTGGAAGCGCCGTTCAATACGTTGAAGGCGCTGAGGGAAAGGGCTGAGAAGTAGTTTTCAGTTGTCACGCATCCTGTCAGTCAGAGATTTGAACCTGTAGGAGCTGCCGAAGGCTGCGATGCATTTATCCTGACACGCCGCCTTCGCAGCCTCGCGGTGCTCGTGCGCTCTCATCAAAAATGAAATAACCAACTGAAATCAAATGTTTTTTTGTAGGAGTG
>NZ_JACONW010000158.1 GCF_014357575.1 Pseudomonas folii
AGAAGAACAGGCGAATGCTATCCCACACGCGGCGGAAGATGCCACCTTCCTCGACAGCGTCGAGGGCAATCAGGTTAGCGGTATGGACGACTTTGTCTTCCATTTTCACTTCAACCTTGCCGATCACGTCGCCTTTGGCGATTGGCGCAACCAGTTGCGGGTTCATGGTCATGCTGGCGGTCAGCTTCTTCATCTCGCCTTTTGGCATGGTCATGCTCAGGTCTTCAGCCAAACCGGCTTTGATCTGGCGCTCGGTGCCTTTCCAGACGGTTGCCTGAGCCAGCTCAGTGCCCTTCTGGTAGAAGTTCTGGGTTTCGAAGAAACGGAAACCGTAAGTCAGCAGCTTCTGGGTTTCAGCCGCACGGGCCTGCTCGCTCGAAGTACCGAATACCACCGCGATCAGACGCATGCCATCACGAACGGCGGAAGACACCATGCAGTAGCCTGCTTCATCGGTGTGACCGGTTTTCAGGCCATCGACCGTTTTGTCGCGCCACAGCAGCAGGTTGCGGTTAGGTTGCTTGATGTTGTTCCAGAAGAACTCTTTCTGCGAGTAGATCGCATAGTGCGCCGGGTCTTCATGAATGATCGCGCGTGCCAGGATCGCCATGTCGTGAGCCGAGGAGTAGTGCTCCGGGTTCGGCAGGCCTGTCGGGTTCATGAAGTGACTGTTGGTCATGCCCAGATCGGCAGCAGTCTTGTTCATCATGTCGGCGAACGCGTCTTCGCTGCCGGCGATGTGCTCGGAGAGCGCTACGCTGGCGTCATTGCCCGACTGAATGATGATCCCGTGCAGCAAGTCGCTGACAGTCACCTGGCTGCCGACTTTGATGAACATCCGGGAGCCACCGGTACGCCAGGCGTTCTCACTGACGGTCACCGGGTCGTTCTCGCCGATCTGCCCACGACGAATTTCCAGGGTCGCGATATAGGCGGTCATCAGTTTGGTCAGACTGGCAGGCGCCAAACGCTGGTCGCCATTGTTCTCGACCAGAACGTTACCGCTGCTCGCGTCCATCAGCACATAGGCTTTGGCAGCCAGTTGCGGAGCGGAAGGCGTCATCTGCTCGGCGGCCCAGGCAGCCGGAGTGATGATCAGCGGTACAAGCAGGCACAAGCGTTTTGCAAAGGTGGTGATGTTCATCCGTCTCTCGAAATTGCTAATGGGCAAACATGCCCTCGCGGGCAAAGCTTAACGGGCCGATGGAAGCGGTGACGCTCACAACGACCGGCGGTGCCAGGCTCTAATCCTGGCCCATGAACCGCCTGTTTGACAGACAGACTCATGGACAATTGACTGCGCGGTTCGCTCTGGTGGCAATCAGTCCGGCAGCCAACTGTAAAACCAATCCGTCCCGAATAGCTCTGTGGGACGTAAGCGGCTCTTAATCCAGTGTCACGACGCTAGGCTGGCCCAGATTGGCTGACCTTACGCTGTTTTGCATTTGCTGGGCTTCACCCTGAGTCTCGATCGGCCCCATTCGAACTCGATAGAGCGTCTGTTGATTGCGGGCTATCGAACTCACGAACACCGGAGCCCGAACCATTCCGCTCAATTTCGACCTCAGGAGCTCCGCAGCGTCCGGGTTGGCGAACGCGCCCACCTGGAGATACAGCCCAGAGACTGGTACGGAAGCGTTTTTTTTTGCGTCAAACGGCACCGCAGGCGCAGCGTGCTGTTGCGGCGGCGGTGTGTACTGCTCGATAGTCCCGGCGGATGCTATCAAGGCTGGTGCTGCAGCTTGCGGAATGGCTTGCGGCTGATTCGGCAACAGCGGCGCAGGACGCCCATTCTGCGCCAGCCATACTTGTGGATCGATACCTTCGACCTTCACCCGCGCCGTACCGGTCTCGGCATAGCCGAGCTTCTTGGCGGCTGCGTAGGACAAGTCGATGATGCGATCCGAATAGAACGGCCCGCGATCGTTGACGCGCAGGATTACCGTGCGGTTGTTGTCCAGATTCGTCACTTTCACATAGCTGGGCAGCGGCAGCGTCTTGTGTGCCGCGCTCATGCCATACAGGTCATAAACCTCGCCGTTGGCGGTGTTTTGGCCGTGGAACTTGGTGCCGTACCAGGACGCAGTGCCCGAGGCGACATAATTCCGGGAGTCCTGGATAGGGAAATAGGTTTTGCCCAGCACGGTATAAGGGTTGGCCTTGTACGGGCCGGTGTGCAGGCTCGGCGTAGCATCCGGAATACGCGAGATATCCACGTCCCACCAGGGCGCGCCATCTTTATGCGCACGGTTGATGTCCAGGCCCGGAGGCGAAGAAATACCGGCGGTGCCCTTCTGGACAGGACGACTTGGAGACGAACAACTGACCACCAGCAATGACAGCGAAGCCAGCGCTATCAACTTCAACGATGTAACCATCGGCAATGCCCGCATTACTTGACGCCCCGAGCTTGAACCAACAATTCAGACAGCTGATGAACACTCATGGCGTACATCACACTGCGGTTATAGCGAGTGATTGCATAAAAATTCTTCAAACCCATCCAGTATTCAGGTCCGTTTTCGCCTTCCAGCTTGAATGCGGTCACTGGCAAGTCGTCGCGCAGCGCATCATGACTCGACCACCCCAAGGCTCGCAACTCCCCGACGTTCTTTACCGGATCAATGCCCGGTGTGAGGCCTTCATCGACACGTTCACCGCGCACGCTCGCCAGGCTGACAACCGGCTCGCCCGCCACCCAGCCATGCTGCTTGAAGTAACTGGCCACACTGCCAATGGCATCATCCGGATCGGTCCAGATATTGATGTGCCCGTCACCGTCGAAATCCACGGCGTAGGCCCGGAAGCTGCTCGGCATGAACTGTGGCAGCCCCATCGCACCAGCATATGAGCCCTTGAGGGTCAGCGGATCAACTTGTTCTTCCCGGGCCAGCAGCAAGAACTCGCGCAGCTCCTTGCGGAAGAAGTCGGCACGCGGCGGGTAGTCGAAGCCAAGCGTAGACAACGCATCGATTACCCGATAATTGCCAGTATTACGCCCAAAAAAGGTTTCGACGCCAATGATCGATACGATCACCTGAGCCGGAACGCCATATTCCTGCTCAGCGCGTGTCAGCGCAGCTTCGTGCTGGCGCCAGAAGTCCACACCTCGCGCAATGCGCGCGTCAGTGATGAACATCGGGCGATAGTCTTTCCACTGCTTGACCCGTTCGGCCGGACGGGAGATCGCGTCAAGAATCGCCTGTTTGCGTTCCACTTCACGAAACACTTCGATCAGTTGTTCGCCCGCAAAACCATAATCGCGAGTCATCTGGCCGACAAATTCGGCGACTTGCGGCGAACCTTCGTAATCGCCAGCGAATGCTTCTTGAACAGATCCAAGAATGCCAACCAGGCCGACCACCGGAGCATATCGAGCCCAGCTACGCACTACTTGCATTGAATTCTTCACCTTAATCAAACCTGTGCGATCCATTTACGGTGTGTATGGATCGACATCAAAACCCCAAAGGCTGACAGCAGCGTCACGAGCGAAGTTCCTCCATAACTAATGAAGGGTAACGGCACACCCACTACCGGCAACAGGCCACTGACCATACCGATGTTGACGAAAACGTAAACAAAAAATGTCATTGTCAGCGCGCCAGCGAGCAACTTGCCGAACAATGTCTGGGCCTGAGCAGTAATCACCAGTCCGCGCCCAATCAGCAGCATGTAGATCAGCAACAGTGCACAAATCCCCACCAGCCCGAACTCTTCGCCCAGTACGGCGATGATGAAGTCGGTGTGGCTTTCCGGGAGAAAGTCCAGGTGCGACTGGGTGCCGAGCAGCCAGCCTTTGCCAAATACACCGCCGGAACCGATGGCTGCTTTTGACTGAATGATGTTCCAGCCAGTGCCCAGCGGATCGCTTTCAGGGTCGAGAAAGGTCAGGACCCGCTGCTTCTGGTAGTCGTGCATGATGAAAAACCACATGGCGACGGATACCGGGACCGCAGCGGCAATCACGCTAATAATCCAGCGCCAGCGAAGACCCGCCATAAACATCACGAACGCACCCGAGGCCAGAATCAGCAGCGAGGTGCCCAGGTCTGGCTGGCGAACGATCAACGCAAACGGAACGCCGATCATCGCCAGACTCACGCCGACATGCTTGAGCTGCGGCGGCAGGGTCCGTTTGGACAGATACCATGCGATGGTTGCCGGCATGATGATCTTGAGAAACTCGGAAGGCTGAAAGCGGATGACCCCGGGAATATTGATCCAGCGCGTGGCCCCCATGGCGTTATGGCCCATGACATCCACCACCACCAGCAATAACACGCCAATCACGTACAACACGGGCACCCAGCGAGCCATGAAACGCGGCTCCAACTGGGCGATGATCACCATTGCCACCAGGCCGATACCGAACGAACTCGCCTGCTTGATCAGCAGGTCCCAGTTCTTGCCACTGGCCGAATACAGCACAAACAGGCTGCCTGCCGCCAGCGTCAGCAAAAGCACCAGCAAAGGACCGTCGATATGAATGCGCTGCAGAAACGTCGCGCGGCGACGCATCACGTCTTCGCTGGACAAAATGCGGTCGAAATTACTCTTCACTGGCACTGGCCGCGGCCTCCACGGCTTGAGCGCCGCCATATTCAGGTTTGAGTGTTCCGTCAGGTTTGAGCAGCCAGGCATCCATGACCTGACGGACCACAGGGGCCGCAACACCTGAGCCGGATTCGCCGTTTTCGACCATGACCGAAACCACAATCTTTGGATCATTGGCCGGGGCAAAGCCTACGAACAGCGCGTGGTCGAGGTGACGTTCCTGAACCTTGGAGCGGTCGTACTTCTCGCCCTGCTTGATTGCCACCACCTGGGCGGTGCCGCTTTTGCCAGCGATCAGGTATTGAGCACCGAGTGCGGCTTTGCGCGCTGTCCCCCGCGCGCCATGCATAACCTGCTGCATGCCGTGATTGACCTTGTCCCAGTCAGAGGGGTTACGCAACACGATATTGGGCATCGGATTTTCATCAACCGGCTTCTCGCCCTCGATGCTTTTGGCCAGATGCGGCCGGTTCCACACGCCTCTGTTGGCAACCAGCGCGGTGGCCTGGGCCAGTTGTAATGGCGTGGCCTGCATGTAGCCCTGGCCGATCCCGAGAATCAGTGTTTCACCCGGGAACCACGCCTGACGACGGGTCGCACGCTTCCAGTCGCGGGATGGCATCAGGCCGGGAGACTCTTCAAACATATCCAGCGACACTTTTTGCCCGATACCAAACTTGTTCATGTACGCGGAGAGCCGATCGATGCCCAGCTTGTGGGCCAGATCGTAGAAATAGGTATCGTTGGAACGCATGATCGCGGTATCCAGATCCACATAGCCATCGCCGGTGCGGTTCCAGTTTCGGTATTTATGATCGTAATTGGGCAGTTGGTAATAACCCGGGTCGAACACTCGACTTGAGGCTGTCACCACACCCGCGTCCAGCCCGGCAATTGCCACAGCCGGTTTGATAGTCGAACCGGGCGGATACAGGCCGCGCAGAATCCGGTTGAACAGCGGCCGATCGATGGAATCACGCAACTCGGCATAAGCCTTGAAACTGATACCGGTTACAAACGGGTTGGGGTCGAAGCTCGGCGCACTGACCATCGCCAGCACCTCGCCGTTTCTCGGGTCCATGGCCACAACTGCGCCACGACGCCCTGCGAGGGCGGCTTCGGCCGCTTCCTGAAGCTTGATGTCCAGGCTGAGGACGATGTCCTTGCCAGGCACCGGATCAGTCCGCTTGAGCACTCGCAAAACACGACCACGGGCGTTGGTTTCGACCTCTTCGTAGCCTACCTGCCCGTGCAACTGCTCTTCGTAGAAACGCTCGATACCGGTTTTGCCAATATGGTGCGTACCGCTGTAGTTGACCGGATCGAGGCTCTTCAGCTCTTTCTCGTTGATCCGCCCCATATAGCCCACCGAGTGCGCAAAGTGCGGCCCCTGAGGGTAGTGCCGAACCAACTGCGCCACGACTTCCACGCCGGGCAGCCTGAACTGGTTAACCGCCACGCGGGCGATCTGCTCTTCAGTCAGCTCAAACAGGATAGGCACCGGTTCAAATGGCCGCCGCCCCTGCTTCATGCGCTTTTCAAAGATCAGCCGGTCATCCGGCGTCAGCTCCAGCACCTCGACAATGGTGTCCAGCACCTGGGCCCAGTCGCCAGAACGCTCCCGGGTCATGCTCAAACTGAAGCTGGGCCGGTTGTCAGCGATCACCACGCCATTACGATCGAAGATCAAGCCGCGGCTTGGCGGAATCGGCTGCACATGGACGCGGTTGTTTTCCGACAGGGTCGAGTGATAGTCGTACTGGATGACCTGCAGGAAATACAGCCGGGCAATCAATACGCACACCAGCACCACGACGGCCACAGCCCCGACCACGACGCGACCCCGCACAAGGCGTGCGTCTTTCTCGTGGTCTTTTAGGCGGATCGGCTGAGACATGAGGGCGCGATGCTATTTGTGATAGGGGTGCCCGGACAGGACTGTCCAGGCGCGATATATCTGCTCGCCGATGAGGATGCGCACCAGAGGGTGCGGCAACGTCAAGGGTGACAACGACCAGCGTTGCTCGCTGCGCGCACAGACTTCCGGGGCCAGCCCTTCCGGGCCGCCCACCATAAGGTTCACGGTGCGTGAATCAAGGCGCCAGCGGTCCAGCTCCACCGCAAGTTGCTCGGTGCTCCATGGCTTGCCGTGCACTTCCAGGGTCACGATCCGCTCGCCCGGTTGCACTTTTGCCAGCATGGCCTCGCCTTCCTGACGGATCAGACGGGCCACGTCGGCATTCTTGCCACGGGTATTGAGCGGAATCTCCACGAGGTCGAGCGCCAGTTCGGATGGCAGACGCTTGGCATATTCATGCCAGCCTTCTTCCACCCACTTGGGCATGCGCGAACCAACGGCAATCAGACGCAGACGCACAATGAGGCCTTATTCGCTTTCGTTACCCGGAGTGTGGTGCGCAGCGCTTGCAGCGCGACTCTGTTCTGCGCCCATCCACAGGCGTTCCAGGTCATAAAAAGCACGAGCAGAAGCGGTCATCATGTGCACGATAACGTCGCCCAGATCCAGAAGAACCCAATCGCTCTCGCCTTTGCCTTCTTCGCCCAGAGGCTGTGCGCCTTTGGCTTTGACGTTCTCGCGAACCTTGTCGAGCATCGCGTTGATCTGACGGTTCGAGGTACCGGTAGCGATAACCATGTAGTCAGTCAGGCTGTGCTTGTCTTTCACGTCGATGACCTGAATGTCCTGGGCTTTGACGTCTTCCAGGGCAGCCTTGGTCAGTTCAACCAGCTCTTCGCCGGAAATAGTGTGTAGTTTTTGCTTGGTCATATAAAACTCATTCAGTTCAATTGGGAGCACGGTACAGCCCGTGCTCCTCGATGTAGGCCAGTACGGCGTCTGGCACCAGAAAACGTACCGACTTACCGCTGGCCAGCAGTTGGCGGATCTGGGTGGCAGACACCGATAAAGGCGTCTGCCAGACGAATGTAATGTGCCCGCCGGGCCCCTTAAGGGCCTTCGGATCGCTGACCGCGCGGGCCGCCAGCAGATTGCGCATGGCATCCGGCGACTCGCTGTCGGCGTCCGGGCGCTGAAGCACCACTATATGGCAGTGCTCCAACAACTCCTCCCAACGATGCCAGGTGGGTAGCCCGCAAAAAGCATCCCAGCCCAGCAACAGGAACAACTGGTCCTCTGCGGCCAGTTCGGCGCGCATCGATTCCAGGGTGTCGATGGTGTACGACGGTTTGTCCCGCTTCAGTTCACGGTCATCCACCGTCAAGGGCGTCACACCGGCCACTGCGCATTCGACCATCGCCAGGCGGTCGTTTGCGCTGACACTCGGCGTGTCGCGATGAGGTGGCCTGGCGCTGGGCGTCAGGCGCAACTCATCGAGTTCAAGCAACGCGGCAACCTCAAGGGCTCCGCGCAAGTGACCGATGTGAACCGGGTCGAACGTGCCGCCCAGCATACCGATACGTTTGGGCAAGACCTCAACGGCCTCGTCGGTTACAGCATCCGCAGGCACTGCCGCGTGCTGCACAGGTGCGCTCAAGTCAGGCTGGCTCCTGTCCGCGCAACTGGCCGTCGCCGATCACGATGTACTTCTCGCACGTCAGACCTTCCAGGCCGACCGGGCCGCGGGCGTGCAGCTTATCAGTAGAAATGCCGATCTCGGCACCCAATCCGTATTCAAAGCCATCCGCAAAGCTGGTGGGCGCGTTGACCATCACCGAACTGGAGTCGACTTCAGCCATGAAACGGCGGACCTGCCCCTGATGATCAGAAACGATGGCGTCGCTGTGATGCGAGCCATAGTGGTTGATGTGTTCGATGGCCTGATCCAGGCCGGTCACGATACGAATCGACAGAATCGCCGCCAGATACTCGGTATTCCAGTCTTCTTCGGTGGCCGGGATCGCTTCAATCAGGTCACGAGTGCGCTCACAACCACGCAGCTCGACGCCTTTTTCGCGGAACTGGGCAGCCATTTGAGGCAGAAATTCGGCTGCGACGGTCTGATCGACCAGCAGCGTTTCCATGGCACCACAAATGCCATAACGATAAGTCTTGGCGTTGAAGGCAATGCGCTGAGCCTTGGACAGATCAGCATGGGCGCTGACATAAACGTGGCAGATGCCGTCCAGATGCTTGATCACCGGAACACGCGCATCACGACTGACCCGCTCGATCAAACCTTTGCCGCCACGTGGCACGATAACGTCCACGTACTCGGGCATGGTGATCAGCGCGCCCACGGCAGCGCGGTCAGTGGTTTCCACCACTTGCACCACAGCAGCAGGCAGCTCGGCTTCGGCCAGACCGCGCTGGACACAGGCAGCAATCGCGCGATTGGAGTTAATCGCTTCGGAGCCGCCACGCAAAATCGTGGCGTTACCCGACTTCAGGCAGAGGCTCGCAGCATCGATGGTTACGTTCGGACGCGACTCATAGATGATCCCCACAACACCGAGCGGCACACGCATCTTGCCGACTTGAATACCTGACGGCCGAAAGCTCATGTCGCGGATCGCACCAACCGGATCGGGCAGGTTCGCTACCTGACGCAACCCGACGATCATGCTGTCGATACGTGCGGGGGTCAGGGCCAGGCGCTCGAGCATGGCAGGCTCCAGACCATTGGCGCGACCTGCGGCCAGGTCCAGATCGTTGGCAGCGGACAACTTGTCGCGGGCTTCGTCCAGAGCGGCGGCGGTGGCGAGCAAGGCGCGGTTTTTCTGCGCGGTGCTGGCACGGCCGATCACTCGCGAAGCTTCGCGGGCGGCGCGACCCAGGCGGGTCATGTAGTCAAGAACGGACTCAGTCATGGTCTCAGAGGTCTTGGCAGAGAAGAAAGCGGCCGATTATAGCTGTCGGGCGGCGCTAACGACAGCGGTGACAGGCGGATGGTCGATAACGGGGTGAAATAGAGCGCAGGCTTTAACTGCAGGAGATCGCCTTGTGCTCCTGACACAGCGCTGTCGCGCAGCAACCAGATGACTTGTAGGAGCTGCCGAAGGCTGCGATGGCGGTGTGTCAGGGTAAATGCTTCGCAGCTTTCGGCAGCTCCTACAGATGCAAGCAGATGTTTTGCATTGTCACATTCAGCTGCAATTAAGCCCCGCATTGATATGATCAGTGCCCGCCCCTTTTGTGTACCCCGCCATGCCGACCGCCTTGCCCGACAGCTTTTTCAACCGCGACGCCCAGGTTCTGGCGCAGGCGCTGCTGGGTAAAGTCATCAGACACAAGGTGGGTGATCTTTGGCTCGCCGCGCGAATTATCGAAACCGAAGCCTATTATTTCGCCGAAAAAGGCAGCCACGCCTCCCTCGGCTATACCGAAAAACGCAGAGCACTGTTTCTCGATGGCGGGCACATATATATGTACTACGCACGCGGCGGGGATTCGCTTAACTTCAGCGCCGAAGGGCCGGGCAACGCGGTGCTGATCAAATCAGCCCATCCATGGGTCGATGCCGTATCGGATGCCAACAGTCTGGCCCGAATGCAGCTGAACAACCCTGACGCCAGCGGCGCGCTACGTGCGCCCGAACGCTTGTGCGCAGGCCAGACACTGCTATGCAAGGCGCTGGGCCTCAAAGTGCCGATGTGGGACGCGAAACGTTTCGATGCAAATTTGTTACTCGTGGAAGATGTGGGCGAAACGCCACCCCGTATCATCCAGACCACGCGTCTGGGTATACCTCTGGGCCGTGATGAGCACCTGATGTACCGCTTCGTCGACCCTGAATACGCTCGCTTCTGCACACGGAACCCGCTGCGACGCGGTCAGGTCGAAGGGCGCGACTACTTTTATCTCGATCAAGGAAATTAACCATGGGCCAATGGCTCGACAGCATCACCGGCTGGCTGGCGGTCAATCCCTCGTGGCTGAGCGTGGCTATCTTTTTGATCGCGTTCGTTGAATGCGTAGCGATTGTCGGGATTATCGTGCCGGGGACAGTCGTACTGTTTGCCGTTGCAGCGCTGGCCGGCAGCGGGATTCTCCCGCTGGGGGAAGTCCTGCTGCTGGGTTTCCTCGGCGGCCTGTTGGGCGATGCGGTTTCCTACTTCATTGGTCGTAAATACCATCAAAACATTCGACGCCTTCCGGGCCTTCGCACCCATCCGGAGTGGATCGGCAGCGCAGAAACCTATTTCCAGCGTTACGGCATTGCCAGTCTGCTGGTCGGGCGATTCATTGGGCCGCTGCGGCCGATGCTGCCCATGGTGGCGGGCATGTTCGACATGCCGTTCCCACGCTTCGCCGCCGTAAGCGTGATCGCTGCGGTGGGCTGGTCGATTGCGTATCTGCTACCGGGCTGGGCCGCGGGCGCAGCCGTGCGTTTGCCACTGCCGGAAGGTTTCTGGCCTCAGGCAGCCGTAGTCGGCGGTGGATTGGCGATACTGATCGGCGTCGCCATCCAGACCAGTCTGCGCTCCAAAAAGTACGCCACTGAAATCATCGCAGGAACCAGTGCGGTACTCCTCGCGGCCATATTCTTCGGCTGGCCGCATCTGACGCAGCTTGATAACGGCATCATGACGCTGATCCAGGAGCACCGCAGCACGGTGGTCGATCAGTTCGTGATTGTAGTGACCGGCCTCGGGGATTTCCGTACCCAGTTCTACGCTGCAGCCTTGTTACTGGTGATCTTGCTGGTCACCCGGCAATGGCGGCATGCGCTGTTTGCCGCTATCACGACGTTGGGTACCGCGTGCGCTAATGGCGCAATGAAATGGGTATTCGCTCGCCAGCGGCCGGAAGTACTGCTTGAGCCGCTGACCACTTACAGCATGCCGAGTGGCCACAGCTCTGCCGCATTTGCATTCTTCATGACCCTGGCAGTGCTGGCCGGTCGCGGCCAGCCGGTGCGACTGCGCCTGACATGGTTGATGCTCGGCGGATTACCCGCGATCTCGATCGCCATGTCGCGGGTTTACCTTGGCGTGCACTGGCCAACCGACGTCCTGGCCGGGATGCTCCTGGCGTTCACGCTGTGCGCGATCAGCCTGAGCCTGGTGCAACGTCAATCGTCGCTACCTGCCTTGCCCGTGAGAATCTGGTGGCTGATATTACCTTCGCTTGCGGTGCTGTTCACCGGTTACGCGTTGCATTCAATGCCCCATGCAGTGCTGCGTTATCAGTAT
>NZ_JACONW010000159.1 GCF_014357575.1 Pseudomonas folii
ATCATGTTCCGCACAGGTGCGACCACGCGGCACTGAGCCGTTTTTCCTGAACTGTTATCATCCGTCGCAACTACCCTGTACGGATTGATCCATGTCCTCTCGCGAAATCCGCATTGCCACCCGCAAAAGTGCGTTGGCCCTCTGGCAAGCCGAATACGTCAAAGCCCGTCTGGAGCAGGCTCATCCGGGGCTGATCGTGACCCTGGTGCCAATGGTCAGCCGTGGCGACAAGTTGCTCGATTCGCCGCTGTCGAAAATCGGCGGCAAAGGGCTTTTCGTCAAGGAACTGGAAACCGCTCTGCTGGAAGATCGTGCGGACATCGCGGTGCATTCCATGAAAGATGTACCAATGGATTTCCCGCAAGGTCTTGGGCTGTTTTGTATCTGTGAGCGCGAAGACCCCCGCGACGCCTTCGTCTCCAACCACTTTGCCAGCCTTGAGGCTTTGCCTGCGGGCAGCATTGTCGGTACTTCCAGCTTGCGTCGTCAGGCCCAATTACTGGCGCGTCGTCCTGACCTGAAAATTCACTTTCTGCGCGGCAACGTCAACACCCGACTGGCCAAGCTCGATGCGGGTGAATACGACGCGATCATCCTGGCCGCGGCGGGTTTGATTCGCCTCGGGTTCGAAGACCGGATCACCGCCAGCATCAGTGTCGACGACAGCCTGCCAGCCGGTGGCCAGGGTGCAGTGGGTATCGAATGCCGAAGCATCGATGCTGAAATCCACGCCTTGCTCGCGCCGTTGCATCACGACGCCACGGCGATCCGGGTGGTCGCCGAGCGATCGCTGAACAAGCACCTCAATGGCGGCTGCCAAGTGCCCATCGCGTGCTACGCCGTGCTCGAAGGTGAGCAGATCTGGTTGCGCGGTCTGGTGGGCGATCCGTCAGGTGCATTGTTGCTGCGTGCCGAAGCGCGCGCGCCACAGGCTGATGCTCAAGCGCTGGGCGTTCAGGTTGCTGACGCGCTGCTGGAGCAAGGCGCAGAAGCCATCCTCAAGGCCGTCTACGGCGTGGCGGAACGAGAATGAGTGGCTGGCGGCTGCTGCTGACTCGCCCGGCAGATGAGTCTGCCGCGCTGGCACAGACTCTGGCGGATGCCGGAGTGTTCAGCAGCAGCCTGCCATTGCTCGACATCGAGCCGCTGCCGCCCAGCCCCGAGCAGCACTCGCTGGTTCAGGATCTGGACCTCTACAGCGCAGTGATTGTGGTCAGCAAACCCGCTGCGCGGCTGGGCTTGAAACTGGTTGCGCAACTCTGGCCGCAGACCCCTATCCTGCCCTGGTTCAGCGTTGGCGCAGGCACTGCGCAAATTCTTCAGGACTATGGTCTGGATGTCAGCTGGCCCGAGAGCGGCGATGACAGTGAAGCGTTGCTGGATCTGCCCCGGCTGCAACAATCCATCGCCATACCCGGCTCGCGCGTGTTAATCATGCGCGGTGAAGGTGGCCGGGAGTTGCTCGCCGAGCGGTTGCGCGGCCTTGGCGCCAGTGTTGATTATCTGCAACTCTACACGCGTAACCTGCCCTATTATCCATCGTCGACGCTGGCCGAGCGTGTCCAGGCGGAACGCTTGAACGCGGTAGTGGTCAGCAGTGGGCAGGGTTTTGAACACTTGCGTCAGTTGGCGGGCGATGCCTGGCCTGAACTGTCGCGTTTAACTATATTCGTGCCGAGCCTACGTGTTGCCGACATGGCGCGCGAAGCCGGAGCCCGAACAGTTCTGAATTGCCGCGGCGCCAGCGCTGCGGCTTTGCTGGCAGCGTTACAGGAACACCCTGTGCCTGCCCTTCAGGCGTATTGATCGACGTGCTCTCTTTTACCGATTACGCCCAAATGCAAAGGATGGATACGTGAGCGAAACAGCCTTGCCTAAAGATGATTCCGAATCTGTGCTGACACCACCGACACCCGACCCATTGCGCCCTGAGCGTCCGGCCGGACGCAGCAACGGGCTGGTGGTGCTGGCCTTGTTGTTTGGCGTTGCTGGCATCGCCGTCGCTGGTTGGGGGGTATGGCAACTGCGCGCTGTGCAGGCCAGCCATCAACTGCAGCGCACTCAAATGCAGGATATCGCCGCGCAAACCCTGACTTTGCAAACCGGCGAAAAACAGCTCTCTGAGCGGCTGGCACAGTTGCCTCCTGCCGATGAGCTGGAAGAGCGTCGTCGTCTGGTTGCGCAGTTGCAGGGCGATCAGCAGCGCTTGAGCCAGCGACTGGAAACCGTACTGGGTGCCAGCCGCAAGGACTGGCGTCTTGCCGAGGCCGAGCATTTGCTGCGCCTGGCGAGCTTGCGCCTCTCCGCCTTGCAGGACATCAACAGCGCTCAGGCATTGGTGCAGGGCGCTGACGAGATTCTTCGCGAGCAGGATGATCCAGGTTCCTTTGCCGCCCGTGATCAACTGGCGAAAAGCCTGGCGTCGCTGCGCAGCATCGATCAACCGGACCGTACTGGCCTGTTCCTGCAGCTCGCAGCATTGCGCGATCAAGTCGCGCAGCTCAATGAGCTGGCCCCGGAATACAAGGACAAGGGCGAGTCGCTGCTGGGTCTGACCGATGCCAAAAGCGAAGACAGTCATCTGGTGCAGTGGTGGAATGAGATCTCCCACTACATTCGTATCGATTTCAACGCCGACAAGAACATCCGCCCGCTACTGGCCGGGCAAAGCCTCACGCAAGTTCGCCTCGCGCTGAGCCTTGCGCTTGAGCAGGCGCAGTGGGCAGCCCTGAATGGACAGCCACAAGTGTTTGAACACGCTCTGGCCGAAGCGAAAGAGGTGCTGCGCACCAACTTCAATCAGGACGACGCCCAGAGCAAAATGCTCTCCGCGCGTCTGGACGACCTTTCCAAACAGCCGGTTTCGGTGATGACGCCTGACCTTGCGCAGAGCCTCAGCGCTGTTCAGGCCTATCTTGAGCGGCGTCATGCCTCGGCCGATGCGCCGGGAGCCGTCAATAGCCAACCCGCTGAAACCCGGCAGGGGACGAGCCCATGAAACGCGCCTATGTGCTGTTGTTCATCGCGATCGCCGTAGCTGCGGCGATTGGTGTGGCCATTGCCGAGCATTCCGGCTACGTCCTGATCGCCTATAAAAACTTTCGCTATGAGTCCAGCCTGTGGGCCACGTTAGGCCTGCTGTTTGCCATCTGGCTGGTGCTGGTCGTGGTGCGTCTGCTGGTCCGGCTGCTCACGACGTCCGGTTCAGTCGCCAACCCATGGTCGCGGCGCAACCGCAGCCGACGCGTACAGGTTGCGATTGAGCAGGGGCAAATGGATCTGGTCGAAGGCCGCTGGGCCAGCGCACAGCGTCATCTGCATCGTGCCGCCGAGTCAGAGCCGCAGCCGTTGCTGTATTACCTTGGGGCGGCTCGTGCTGCCAATGAACAAGGCCGTTACGACGAAAGCGACAGCTTGCTGGAACGTGCCCTTGAGCGTCAGCCTCAAGCTGAACTGGCGATTGCGTTGAGCCACGCCCAGTTGCAACAGGACCGTGGTGACAGCGATGGCGCTCTGGTGACATTGCAGGCCATGAACGAACGCCATCCACACAATGCGCAAATCCTGCGTCAGTTGCAGCGTCTCTATCGCGCACGTGGTGAATGGTCTGCGCTGATCAAGCTTATGCCTGAGCTGCGTAAAGACAAGGTTCTGCCGCCGCAGGAACTGGCGGAACTGGAGAAGCGTGCCTGGGGTGAAAACCTCACGTTGGCGGCTTACCGCGAGCAGGATGAAGATGGTAGCTCCGCGGGCTTGCCTGGGCTCGATAGCGCCTGGAAAGGTTTGACCTCGGCGCAGCGTCAGGAGCCGCAACTCGTGCTGGCCTACGCAGAGCAACTGCGCCGCCTGGGTGCAGACGCACAGGCCGAAGAGGCGCTGCGTGCTGCGCTCAAACGTGAATACAACAGTCACCTCGCTCGTCTTTACGGTCTGGTGCGGGGCAGCGATCCTGCACGTCAGCTTCAAACCGCAGAAGGTTGGCTGAAAAATCATCCTGATGATCCGAGCCTGCTGCTGACCCTGGGCCGACTGTGCTTGCAAAGCAGTTTGTGGGGCAAGGCGCGGGACTACCTCGAAACCAGCCTTCGTTTGCAACGCAACCCGGAAACCTGCGCGGAGCTGGCCCGTTTGCTGGGCCAGTTGGGCGAGACCGAGCGCAGCAACCAGCTGTTCCAGGAAGGCTTGGGCTTGCTTGACGAGCGACTGCTGGCACGACCGCTTCCGGCATTGGCGAGCTGATCGGGCGGCCAGGATATCTGGCCGTCCGACGGGTGTTTTTGGTCGTTTGTGTAGGAAGAGTCCATAGCTTTTGCTGCTTGTAGGTAATTTCCTTCAAGAAACAGTCCCGAAGCAGTCATCAATCGTCCGCAAATGCCCACTTAAACAGGGACGTATCCTTACGCCGGTGCCTTGAAAGGGGTGAGCGCTTTCACTACCGTAACTGCCTTCGTCTCTGGTTACGGATTTGCCATGCAACTGGCTCGCACGCGCTCCCTGTTTTTTCTGGTGTTTATTGCCTGTGCAATGATCGTCGGCTCTGTTGTTTACCTGCAGTGCGTTGTAGCCGGGCTTTCACCTTGCGTGCTTTGCTTGTGGCAACGTGCCGTGTTTGTGGTCAGTGGTCTCTTGGCATTAGTTGCCACCTTTCATGCGCCAGGCCGGGGAGGATGCCGGGCTTACAGTGCCGTCATTCTGCTGTTTACCTTGTCGGGTGCGGCAATAGCAGGGGGTCAAGTCTGGCTGCAGACGGCAACCGTCGACCAGACCATCGAAGTGATTGCGCATGTCGAACGGCTGCTGGATAGGCTCTCGCTGTATTCGCATATCGACAGGTTGCGCAGCGATGCCACGTTTTGTGCGGAAATTTCCTGGTCGTTGTTTGGCATCAGCCTCCCTGAGTGGAGTCTGCTGGCTTTCGTGGGCCTTGCGCTGGTCATGCTGTACGCACTGTTCAACGCTTCGGTCAGAACTCCAAGTGCCGAAAGTCGGGCCGGGGATTAAACACTTGTATGAACTTTCTCTCCTGCGTACCTTGATGGGCTGGTCGTGCGGGCATAATCTGGCCCGCAAGCGTAATTGGATATATGCATCATCTGTTGCCCTCAAAACCTGTGTCGTCGACGCCGACGAGATCAAAACCAGGCCAGCGCAGACTGCATGCCCCTGAAGGGAAGTGATCATCATGTTGGAAAGCTGTCAGAACGCACAGGAACGCTGGGGCGGGGTCAATAAGCTGATTGATCGCTGGCTGCAGGATCGCCTTGAACTGATCCGCGTCTACGATGCCCTCGGTGACACACCCGAAGCCCTGGCGGCGGATCGTGAAGGCCTGCAGAAATTCTGTGAAGTACTGGTCGATTATGTTTCGGCCGGGCATTTCGAAATCTATGAGCAACTCAACAGCGAAGCCAAGGCGTTCAATGATGAACGTGGTCTTGAGCTGGCAGATACCATCTACCCGCGTTTGAAAGTCATCACCGAGTCCGCGCTGGCTTTCAATGACCGCTGCGACAACGGTGACTGCTCTGATTGCACTGTCGTTGCTGCGGAATTCAACAAACTGGGCAGCTTGTTGCATGAGCGCTTCGAGCTGGAGGATTGCCTCATCGAGGTGCTCCACAACTCTCACAAGGAAGAAGCGGCCGCTCAAGCCTGATGATTTCTGTGTGAATAAAAAAGGGGTGCCAATGGGCACCCCTTTTTCGTTTCTGCGGATTGGCTTGAGAATTCCGGGCTCCGACGTGGGACCGGCTTTAGCCGGGAAGAGGCCGTGTCAGTCACTGCATCTTCATCGTCTGGAATGCCACCTTCCCGGCTAAAGCCGGTCCCACGTTGCTCCTACTGCGACACCCCAACCAACTCGATTTCAAATACCAGGGGCGTAAACGGGTCGATCAAGTCGCCTGCACCTTCTGCGCCGTAGGCTTCTGCCGAAGGGATGACCAGGCGCCATTTGGCACCGACTGGCATATTTTGCAGGGCAGTCGTCCAGCCACTGATTACGCTGTCGAGGCGAAACCACTGTGGCTGGGCGCTCTGATCGAAGACTGTGCCATCTGGCAGACGTCCGACGTAGCGAACCTGAACCCGGCCATCAACGCTTGGCTTCGGGCCTTTGCCAGCGACCAGCTCGGTCATCAATATGCCGTCTGCCAACTCGGTGACACCGGGTTTGGCTTTTTCGCTGGCCATGAATTTCTGTTCGCCTTCCATCGCAGCTTCGCTGAGCGGCTCGACGTTGCCTGATGCTTCGGCTTCAGCCACGGCGGCGTCATGTTCGCGCAGGATCTGCTCGATGCGCTCCTTCTTCAGCGCCAGAGGTTTGCCTTGGTAAGACTGCTGCAAACCTTCAATCAGGGAAGGCAAATCAAGGTCTGGCACTTCCTGATGCAAGCGCTCGCCCAGGCTTGCGCCAAGGCTGTAAGCGAGATCGTGTGCCTCGCTGGAAGGTGCGGCTTGCACAGCCTGAACCACCGGCAACAACAAGAACAACGACGTTAACAGGTAGCGCGACATGAATGCTCTCCGGCCTGGGAAGGCAGCGATTATGCCAGTGCAATGGCCTGTGTGTGATGAGTGTTTGAAGATGAATTTCGCACTGCATTGGCAGTGACTGCAACAAGCATTTATCCGGGTATGCAACAGGGAGCGTTTCATGCTGTCAAGATGCCCTAGCGGCGCTGCGGGCAGAGGTCTAGTATGGGCCGCAAATCAGTCAGCCTGGAGGTAAGTCATGTCGGCCAAAAACAAGCCAGTAAATACTCCGTTGCATTTGCTACAACAGCTGTCGAGCAGCCTGCTCGAACACCTCGAAGACGCCTGCTCCCAAGCGCTGGCTGATGCGGAAAAACTGCTCGCCAAGCTTGAAAAACAACGTGGCAAAGCGCAGGAAAAACTGCACAAATCGCGTACCAAATTGCAAGACGCAGCCACCGCTGGCAAAGCCAAGGCCCAAGGCAAGGCCAAGTCTGCCGTGGCTGAGCTGGAAGAGTTGCTGGACGCGTTGAAAGAGCGTCAGAGCGAAACCCGCGGCTACATTCTGCAGCTCAAACGCGACGCCCAGGAAAGCCTGAAACTGGCTCAAGGCGTTGGCCGAGTCAAGGAAGCCGTCAGCAAAGCGCTGGATAGCCGTGCAGCTAAACCGGCTCCTGCCAAAGCAGCACCGGCCAAAGCGGTCGCTGCAAAAGCCAAAGCACCTGCGACTAAAACCGTTGCTGCAAAAGCACCCGCTAAAACTGCGGCCAAGGCTCCAGCCAAAACGCCTGCCAAAGTAGCGGCCGCCAAGCCAGTCGCGAAGACGGTGGCCAAGGCTGTTCCCGCTAAAACAACGCCAGCCAAAGCAGCAGTAAAACCTGCCGCCAAGGCACCGGCTGCCGCAGCAAAACCAGCGAGCAAGCCAGCCATTAAAACGGCAGCCAAAGCCCCTGCGAAAACGACGACTGCAAAGCCAGCGTCAGCCGCTAAAGCCCCGGCCAAAACTGCAGCTGCAAAACCTGCCGCAGCGAAAGCGCCAGCCAAGCCTGCCGCGGCAAAACCCGCTGCGAAGCCTGCCGTTAAAGCGCCTGCTGCCAGCGCAGCCAAGCCAGCGGCTAAAACCGTTGCCGCCAAGCCTGCTGTGAAAGCCCCGGCCAAGGCTCCAGCCAAAGCAGCTGCCAAGCCCGTCGCTAAACCCGCTGTCGCCAAGCCAGCAGCAGCGAAACCAGCAGTAAAGCCAGCCGCTAAACCTGCTGCTGCCAAACCAGCCGCTGCGAAGCCGGCAACACCTGCAGCGCCTGCTGCGACTCCAGTGCCTGCTGCGACTCCAGTGCCTGCTGCGGCACCCGCTGCGCCAGCGACACCTGCGCCGTCGGCATCCAACAGCAGCACTCCGAGCGCCTCCTAAGGCCGGTCCATCGCGACGCGCAGCGCTTGCAGCGCGTCGTGATTTTGCCCGGCGGCTTCGCCCGCTAGGCAAATCAACCAATCCCCCTCTTCTACGGTTTCCTGTGCTGACCACTTCAGTGTGTGTGCTTCCAGCCTCGTCAGCAGTTCTCGTTCCGCCTCCAGCTCAAGCGTTTTGACTTGCTCGCGTAGCACGCTCAAGGGTGTGTCGTGCTGAGCGCTATTGCGCCACTGCGTGCGTAATTCCCGTAGCGGGCGCACCACGTTGTCATGCCAGGGCGTGGCCAACTGTCCGATTTCCAGCGCGCGTTCGGTGGTGCAAACGACACCGCGCCGGGTCAGCCATACGCCGCACAACAGCAGGCAAACATTGGCGCCGCTGGCCTGCAGGCTCAGACAAGCCTGTTCGACACCCGGCCGGGCGTACAAATCGAAGGTGAAACTCCAAAGGTCTGAAGGCATAGTGCGCTACCTGTTTGAGACGAAGCTGGTAGACTCCGCCGCCATTATGATTCGACTTCAAAGCCTTACCTTACAGCGTGGCCCGCAACGTCTGCTAGAAGACGCCGAGCTGACCCTGCACGCCGGTCAGAAAGCCGGCCTGATCGGTGCCAATGGCGCCGGTAAATCCAGCCTGTTCGCTTTGCTTCGGGGTGAACTGACCCCCGATGCCGGTGACTGTCTGCTACCTGCCGACTGGCGTATCGCACATATGCGCCAAGAGGTGGACACCCTTGAGCGCATCGCTGTGGACTATGTCCTTGATGGCGACCTGCGCTTGCGCGAGGTGCAACGTTTGCTGGGCGAAGCGGAAGCGGCTCAGGACGGCGCAGCCCAGGCACGCATGCACTCGGAACTCGACAGCGCCGATGGCTATACCGCCGATGCACGGGCCCGCAAGCTGCTGGCCGGGCTGGGTTTTACCAACGAACAGATGGAAAAGCCGGTCGGTGACTTTTCAGGTGGCTGGCGGATGCGTCTGAATCTGGCGCAAGCCTTGATGTGCCCTTCGGATCTGTTGTTGCTCGACGAACCGACCAACCACTTGGATCTCGACGCGATCCTGTGGCTGGAGGACTGGCTGAAAAGCTATCCCGGCACATTGCTGCTGATCTCCCACGACAGGGATTTTCTGGACGCTGTGGTTGATCATGTCGCCCACGTCGATCAGCGCAAAATAACCCTCTATCGCGGCGGCTACAGCGCTTTCGAGCGCGCCCGTGCAGAACGTATGGCCCAGCAGCAACAGGCCTATGAGAAGCAGCAGGCGCAGCGCGCGCACATGGAAAAATTCATCACGCGCTTCAAGGCTCAGGCCACCAAAGCCAAGCAGGCCCAGAGCCGGATCAAGGCTCTGGAGCGGATGGAAGAACTCTCCGCCGCGCATGTGGATTCGCCTTTCGACTTCACCTTCCGTGAGTCCAGCAAGATTTCCAGCCCGCTGCTGGACCTGTCCGATGCGCGCTTGGGTTATGGCGACAGAGCGGTACTGGAGAAGGTCAAACTGCAATTGACCCCAGGCGCCCGCATCGGCTTGCTCGGCCCGAATGGCGCGGGTAAATCGACCCTGATCAAAAACCTTGCGGGTGAACTCGAACCCTTGAGCGGCCACATGGCGCGGGGCGAGAACACGGTAGTGGGTTACTTTGCCCAGCACCAGCTGGACTCACTGGATGCCAAGGCCAGCCCAATGCTGCACCTGCAGCGTATCGCGCCGACAGAGCGCGAGCAGACGTTGCGTGACTTCCTCGGTGGCTTCGACTTCCGCGGCGGGCGTCTCGATGAACCGGTGCTGAACTTCTCGGGCGGTGAAAAAGCGCGCCTGGCCCTGGCGTTGATCGCGTGGGACCGGCCGAACCTGTTGCTGCTCGATGAACCGACCAACCACCTGGATCTGGAGATGCGCCTGGCGTTGACCATGGCCCTTCAGGAATTCAGTGGTGCGGTATTGGTGGTCTCTCACGACCGGCATCTGCTCAAAAGTACAACCGATGATTTCCTGCTGGTCGCTGACGGCCGTGTTCAGGAGTTCGACGGCGACCTTGAAGATTACGCGCGCTGGCTGGCTGATTACCGGCTGCGTAATGCACCGGTCAGCAACACGCCCATCAACGTCGACAAGACCGATAAAAAGGCCCAGCGCCAGCAAGCGGCTGCGCTGCGTCAGCAGTTGGCTCCGCACAAGAAACTGGCCGACAAGCTGGAGCGCGACCTCGGTACTTTGCACGAGCGGCTTGCCAAAGTTGAAGCGGAACTGGGCGACAGCGCCAACTACGAAGCGGCCAACAAAGACAAACTGCGTGATTTGCTGGCCGAACAGGCGAAGCTCAAAGTGAGCGAAGGCGAGCTCGAAGAGTCGTGGATGGAAGCTCTGGAGTTGCTGGAGTCCATGCAGGCTGAACTGGAAGCACTTTCGTGAACAAGGCGAGGGATTGATGGAAGCATTTGGATCGCTGGTTCCGCCACACTGGGTGGAGCCGATCTGGCTGGGGTTGCAGATCCTGTTGATCCTGGTGGCCGGCTACATGGCGCAACGGCTTGTGGGGCGTTTTCTGACTCGTCTCGGCGAGCGCTATCCGTTGCCGCCCGAACTGCTGCTGCCGCTGCGCGGCGGTTTGCGCTGGTTCATCATGGGCAGTGCGTTCGTGATTGTGCTGGGCCAGCTCGGGGTTTCTGCCACCGTACTGTGGACCGCACTTTCAGGCTTCGTGGCGGTGGCTGCCGTAGCTTTCTTCGCCATGTGGAGCGTGCTGTCCAACCTGCTCTGCGCGGTATTGATCTATACCATCGGGCCGTTTCGAATTGGCGATGTGGTCGAGTTGGTCGATACGCTCGACAAGCCGGGCGTCAAAGGCCGCGTGCTGGAAATCAACCTGATGTTCACCACGCTGATCGAGCCTGCGGAGGCCGGTGGCGCACTGGTGCAGGTCCCCAATAGCCAGTTTTTCCAGAAGTCGGTGCGCCGCTGGCGCGGTTCGGACGGCTTCCCGACTATCGCAGTCGACAAAACGCCGGAAAATTAATTTCGCGGCACCCCCTGCTGAACCTAGTCAACTGCCCGAGAAGCTAATAGCTTATCGGGCATTGGTGTTTGTCCGAGGTGTGTAATGTCTTTCGATACATGGCTGGCTTTCTTTGCTGCTTGTTGGGTGATCAGTCTTTCGCCGGGTGCGGGCGCGATTGCGTCGATGTCCAGCGGCTTGCGTTATGGCTTCTGGCGCGGCTACTGGAACGCACTGGGCCTGCAAATCGCATTGGCTGCACAGATTGCGATTGTCGCGGCTGGTCTTGGCGCTGTGCTCGCTGCCTCGGACATGGCCTTCACATTGATCAAATGGTTTGGTGTGGCGTATCTGGTGTATCTGGGCATCAAGCAATGGCGGGCACTGCCTGCCGATCTGTCCGAAGACTCGACCGTTCGGCCTGTGGGTAAACCCATGGCGTTGGTCGTCCGCGGATTTCTGGTGAACATCAGCAACCCGAAGGCGCTGGTGTTCATGCTCGCAATCCTGCCGCAGTTCATCGACCCGAATGCACCGTTGCTCGCTCAGTACCTGACGATCGGGGCGACCATGGTGACCGTGGACATGATTGTCATGGCGGGCTACACCGGGCTGGCCTCGAAGGTATTGCGCGCACTCAAGACCCCAAAACAGCAACGCCGCATGAACCGTACCTTTGCCGGTCTGTTCGTGGGCGCGGCTGGTTTCCTGGCGACTTTGCACAGGGCGTAATCTCGTGGGAGCCGCCCCGTCGCGCGGCAAG
>NZ_JACONW010000016.1 GCF_014357575.1 Pseudomonas folii
ATCGCCTCGCGAACAAGTTCGCTCCTACCGGTGAGGCGGTGCACTTCTGGGTTATAGGGTGCGGCGGATGGTCGGGAATTTGCTGCCCGGCCTATAAGCTGTCTTTGGCTAATACCGTGATCCCGGTAGGAGCGAACTTGTTCGCGAGGCGGCAGGCCTGCGTACACAGATGCATCATCTCGCGAACAAGTTCGCTCCTACCGGTGAGGCAGTGCACTTCTGGGTTATAGGGTGCGGCGGATGATCGGGAAATTGCTGCCCGGCCTATAAGCTGTTTATGGCTAATAAAATGATCCCGGTAGGAGCGAACTCGTTCGCGAGGGGCAGGCCTGCTTAAACAGGTCCATCATCTCGCGAACAAGTTCGCTCCTACCGGTGAGGGCGGTGCGTCTCTGGACTATTGTGCCGGAGCAGCTTCAACCGGGGTTTCCTCGGCAGGCATGGGTTCAGCCTGGATCGACTCTGCCGGAGCTGCCGGTGCAGGCACTGGCTGGCTGGATTCAACGGCCGGCGCGGGTGTCGGCTCTGCTGCCGGTGCAGGAGCGGCCGCCGGTGCCGGCTCAACCAATGCCGCCGGTTTTGGCGCTGGCACCGTTTGCTCGGGCACGCCCAAGGCTGCTTTTGGGGTCTCCTTGATATTGGCGGCTTTTTTCGCTTCAGGCGGCATGAAGTTGTCCACCAGCGTAAAGAAGCGATCGTAGAACTTGTCCGACGCAACAGTTTCGCTGGCCACCTTGACCATCGAATCATCGGTGGAACCGATCGGCATCGACACCGAACCCAGCACGCCAACACCCAGGCTGGCAGAATTGTTGGTCTTCTTCAGCGCATAGCGATCCTGAAGGGCGTTGGCAAATACGGTCGAGCTTTTGTCAGTGGTGTCATCAGCAGCGCACACCACGTTGAAGCTGATCTGCATGTGAGTCTCGCCAGTTTGCTGGAAGCTCTTGTTGCCGCTGATCATCTTCGGGTCACTGCTGGTGATGATGTAACCCTGGCTCAGCAAGGCGCGACGGGCTGCTTCGCAGGAGGCTGAATCACTGACCGGGTAAGTCCTCGAAAACGTCCCCGCGTCGTCAAAATTCTCGTGCTCGTAGACTGCGGTTTTTTTCGAGGAACAGCCCGCGATCGCCAACAAGGCAACAGCGCAGCATGCGGTACGAAAGTTAACTAAGTTAGGCATCAAGGATCCTGGGTAGAAACGGTCCGCAAGACGGCGGACTGGAAAACGTCGGTAAGTCTGCAACAAGGCACGCGCAGGATCAACGCGCAGATGGAAAGGATCTTGTTACAAACCGCCACGTCACGGCCTTTCGAGATAGTGGCAAGAGGCCAAATAAATGATCGTTCCAATCACAAATGAATGAAACGATCAAAATTACTTGCCTTTTGTGATCGTTTTAATCATTGTGGATCTCACTAAGAATAAAACGAGAATCCCACCATGCAATTTCGCGGCATTATTCCAGCCCTGGTTACGCCTTTTACCGCTGATCAGCAGGTTGACCACCACGCCCTCCGCGCTCTCGTCGAAAACCTCATTCAAGCAGGTGTGCACGGGCTTTTCGTGCTCGGCACCAATGGTGAGTTCTTCACTCTTTCAGAAGCTGAAAAGCTGGAAATCGCCCGCGTAACCGTTGAGGCGGCGGCGGGTCGAGTGCCGGTGGTGATCGGCACTGGTGCCTTCGCCACCCGTGAAGTGATTGAAATGAACAAAAAAGTGACGGATATAGGCGCAGATGCCCTCTCCGTCATCACGCCCCATTTCAATGCCATCAGCCAGAATGAGCTGATCAGGCACTATGAAACCATCGCTGATGCATCGAGCCTGCCTTTGATGATGTACAACATTCCGGCCAAGACCGGCATGTCCATTGGCATTGGCGCCGTTGCGGCCCTGTATCAACACCCGATGATCAAAGGCATCAAGGACAGCGCCGGTAACTTCGATGCACTCGTACAGATGATGAAATACCGCAGCGACGACTTCGCGGTCTTTGCCGGTACTGACTCGCTGATCTACTGGAACCTGCTGGCTGGTGGCGATGGCGCGATTGCCGCGACCGCCAACGCGGTGCCTGATCTGGTCATGTCGATCTGGAACCACTTTCAGGCGGGCAACCACGGCGCTGCGCGGGTTGCCCAGGAAGCCTTGCGCCCACTGCGCGACGCCTTCGCCATGGGCACCATGCCTGTGGTGCTGAAAAAAGCCACCGAATTGCTCAACCTCCCGGTTGGACCATGTCGCGCCCCCGTGCAGCCACTGGATGCTGCCGCCGTGCAAAAACTGGAAACCCTGCTCGCGGTTTACCGCTGACTCGCCAGGAGATGCGCTGATGTCGACTTATCATTTCCAAACCGTCAAACACGTCATTCACGGCCCTGGTAGCCTTGATCAGCTGAGTGAAAAACTGCCGCTGCTCGATACACCACTGCGCAACGTCGTACTGGTCACGCAAAACGCCATGCACAACCTGGGCGTGACCGAAAAAGTCAGCGCCCAGCTGACAGCCGCCGGTATCGCCGTGCACATGATCGACAACGTCGAAATCGAACCGACGCTGGAAAACATCGAGCGGGTCTTTCGTGAGGACGTTGCACCTCACGCACCCGATGCATTGATCGCCATTGGCGGCGGTAGCGTGCTGGATGCCGCCAAGCTGTTTTCGGTGATGCTGACCAATGACACGCCGCTGCGCGATTTACTCGGTGTCGATAAAGTCAGCCATCCCGGCAAACCCATGGTGCTGGTGCCGACCACTTCGGGCACCGGCTCGGAAGTGACGCCCAACGCCATCGTCACCCTGCCCGACGAAGAACTGAAAATCGGTGTGGTCAGCCGTCACTTGCTGCCCACGCTGGTGATCCTCGATCCACTGCTGACGCTGAGCTTGCCACGCAGCATCACTGCCGCGACCGGCATGGACGCCTTCGTGCATTCGCTGGAGTCGTTCATCTCTACCAAGGCTAACCCGATCAGTGATGCCTTCGCTCTGGAATCCATGCGGTTGATTGCAGGCAGCATCGTTGAGGCCTACCAGCAACCGGATTCGGTCCGCGCACGGGGCGACATGTTGCTCGGTTCGATGTACGGCGGTCTGGCCCTGACCGCAGCAGGCACCGCGGCCGTGCATGCCATGGCCTATCCGCTGGGCGGCAAGTTTCATGTCACCCACGGCGTGGCCAACGCCATGTTGTTGCCACACGTGATGGCCTTCAATCTGGACAGTTGCGCGGAACGTTTGAAACGCGCCGCCTGCGTCTGCGGGGTGGCAGAAGCGCAGGACAGCGATGAAGTTGCCGCGCAAAAGCTGATTCAGCAAATCCGTGAATGGACCGCCACCCTGAACATCCCTCAGGACCTGCGCGAGTTTGGCGTCGGCGAGGAGCACCTGGCTGACATGGCGGTAGCCGCATCAAAAGTCACTCGCTTGATGGCCAACAACCCCAAGGCCCTGAGCCTGACCGACATCGAAACGCTTTACCGGTGCCTGCTGCCATGAGCGCCGCCAACCTGTCGGGCTTGTTGATCATTGCCGACGACTTGTCTGGCGCCGCCGATTGCGCAGCAGGTTTCGCCCGGCGACTGGCGACCGAGATTGTGTTCGACGCACACACTCTCCCATCAAGCGCCGCGGTGGTTGCTGTAGACGTGGATTCGCGACGACTTGATCCGGACGCAGCGGCGAAAGCCAATAGCGCGGTATTGCAGCAGCGTCAGTACGCCAACAGAGCGCTTTACAAGAAAATCGACTCGACGTTGCGCGGTAATGTCGCCAGCGAAATCGCTGCGCTACAGGTACATCGGGGCCTGGCCATCGTCGCCCCGGCCTTCCCTGCCATGGGCCGCACCACGCAAGACTCGGTGCAGTTGGTCAACGGTATCTCAGTGGCCTTGAGCGATGTATGGCGCAATGAACATCTGCTCGGTACCGGCAACCTGCTGGAAAGCCTCAGTGCAGAAGGCTTGCGTTGTGCGGCGATCAATCTCGACACCCTGCGCGACGAAACGGCACTGAGCAACGCACTGGATCAAGCGATGCACAACAAGGTGCAGGCGCTGATTTGTGATGCCCTGACTGACGCGGACCTGCAACGCCTGGCCCGGGCAACAGCGCCGCTGTATCGCCAGTTGTTCTGGGTCGGTTCCGCAGGTCTGGCCCATCATCTGCCAGAGGCTTTGGGTCTGCCCGCCTCTGGCGACATGAACGTACAAGGCCGTGCACCAGTGCTGACCGTGGTCGGCAGCATGTCTCAGCACTCGCAGCAACAGGCCCGGACACTGGCAGAGCACAGTGGCTGTTTCTGCCTGGAAATAAACGCCGCCACGTTGCTCGATCCCGCTCGGCATGAGCAGCGTGAACAGCTGATCACCCTGCTCTATCTGCGGCTGGCCAATGGTGAGGACAGCTTGCTGACCCTGAGTCAGGAAGAACGCGATCCATCCGTCGCGGCCCCACTCAGCAATGCCCTTGCCGAATGGTTGAAACCT
The DNA here is from genome assembly GCF_014357575.1 of Pseudomonas folii. Classification (GTDB taxonomy): domain Bacteria; phylum Pseudomonadota; class Gammaproteobacteria; order Pseudomonadales; family Pseudomonadaceae; genus Aquipseudomonas; species Aquipseudomonas folii. The sequence continues at coordinate 4,493 of NZ_JACONW010000016.1, forward strand.
GTCATTGCCGTGACGGGCTCGCTGATCGCCACCGGCGGCGAAACCGCCCGGGCCATTCTCACGGCTGCGGGCATCGATCGCCTTGAGGTTCAAGGCGAACTGGCCCCCGGCGTCGTGCTTTCCCGAACCGAAACCGGCTTGAACGTGGTGACCAAAGCCGGCGCTTTCGGCCAACCGGACACCCTGTCAATCGCCTGGCAACAGCTTCATGGCCGCGGCACTTCCAGTACGGTCGCGCCCCACATTAAAAAGGAAATCCATCATGTCTGAACGTCCCGTGATCGGGATCACCATGGGCGATGCCGCCGGTGTGGGTCCGGAAATCATCATGAAAACCCTGGCTCATCAGTCGGTGTACGACAGCTGTCGGCCACTGGTGATCGGGGATGCCAAACGTCTCGAAGACGCCAACCGGATTGTCGGTGGCAGCTTGCGCGTCAACAGCATCGCCTCCCCGGCCAATGCGCGTTTTGAGCTGGGCACCGTGGACTGCATCGATCTGGGCTTGATCCCGGCGGACATGCCCTACGGCAAGCTGTCGGCCGTGGCGGGCAACGCCGCATTTCGCTACATCGAGCGCACTGTGCAATTGACTGAAAGCGGCGAGCTGGATGCGATCTGCACCGCGCCGCTGAACAAGGAAGCGTTGCATGCAGGCGGGCATATTTTCCCCGGACACACGGAAATGCTCGCGCACCTGCTGGGCATCGAGGAAGTCTCGATGATGCTGATGACGCCGACCTTGCGCGTCATTCACGTCACCACCCACATGGGCATCATCGATGCCATCGCCAAAATCGAGCCGGGCCTGGTCAAGCGAACCATCGAGCGCTGCCGGGAAACCCTGACCCGCGCCGGTATCGAAAATCCGCTGATCGCAGTCTGCGGCATCAACCCGCATGCCGGTGAAAACGGCCTGTTCGGTTATGGCGAAGAGGAAACCAAAATCCAGCCCGCCATCGATGAACTGCGCGCCCGCGGCTGGCGTGTGGAAGGTCCGTTGCCTGCTGACACGCTGTTCTTCCGCGCCGGACGCGGCGACTTCGATGCAGTGGTTGCCATGTATCACGACCAGGGCCACGGCCCGGTGAAAGTCATGGGCCTGGAGGCGGGCGTCAACGTCACCGTTGGCTTGCCGGTCATCCGAACCTCGGTTGACCACGGCACCGCGTTCGACATCGCCGGTAAAGGCATCGCCGACGAACGCAGCCTGATCGAAGCCTTGCGCCAGGCCGTTGAGCTGGCAACCCGCAAGCGGGAGACGCGCCAGTCCGTAGCTGTTTAAAACCGCACAATCCCTGAAGTCCTCTGAAACAACGCGCCACAAAAACAACAATGGAGCGAAATGATGGAAACCTTCAACTCGCAGGACACTGCGATCATCATCGGCATGGTCGTCGTTTACATCGTCATTACCACCTGGATGAGTCTGCGACTGCGCAGCAAAACCAGTGAGCAATACATGGTCGCCGCACGAACCATGCCCGCCTTCGTCGTCGGTATTCTGATGATGTCGGAATTCATCGGTGCCAAATCCACGGTCGGTACGGCTCAAGCTGCGTTCGAAAGTGGCTTCGCCGCCTCGTGGTCAGTGATCGCCGCCGCCATTGGCTTTCCGCTGTTCGGCCTGCTCATGGCCCGCAAGCTCTACAACTCGGGCGAGTTCACCATTTCCGGGTTCATCGCCAAGAAGTATGGCAATTCCACCAAGCTGGCCGTGTCGATCATCATGATCTACGCCCTGTTGCTGGTGAACGTCGGTAACTACGTCAGTGGCGCAGCAGCGATTGCTACAGTAATGAAGATCAACCTGCCTACTGCCGCGTTTATCACCGCAGTCATCAGCACCCTGTATTACGTGTTCGGTGGCCTGAAAAGCGTGGCCTATATGAGCATTCTGCACACTGGCGTGAAGTACATCGGCGTGATGATCGTGCTGTATGTGGCCCTGAATTTGACGGGCGGATTCACCCCGGTGATCCAGAACATGCCTGAACACTACTTCACCTGGGACGGCGCCATCGGCGGCTCGAAAATCATGGCGTGGATCATCGGCACTGTCGGCGCGATCTTCTCCACCCAGTTCATCATTCAGGCGATTTCTTCGACGCCGAACTCGAAAGCAGCACAACGCTCGACGTTCTACGCCTCGCTGCTGTGCATCCCGATTGCGCTGGCCCTGGGCTTCATTGGTGTCGCGTCCAAATACCTGCATCCGGACATGGGCAGCCTGTACGCCCTGCCTGTTTTCCTGCAGTCAATGAGTCCGGTTCTCGCGGGCGTAGTGACCATTTCTCTGGTCGCCTCGATCTTCGTCAGTGTCAGCACCGTCGCCCTGGCCATTGCTTCGCTGGTAGTGCGGGACTTCTACGTGCCGATGCGCAAGCCATCGGTGGATCGCGAACTCAAGGCCACACGTTTTATCGCGCTGATCATCGGCTTTGTACCGCTGTTCTTTGTGTTCTTCGTGCCTGAAATCCTCAACCTGTCGTTCTTCACCCGTGCGCTACGCCTGTCCATCGCCGTCGTGGCCATGATCGCCATTTATCTGCCGTTCTTCGGCTCGGGCCGTGGCGCGACCCTGGGCCTGATCGCCTCGTCCATCACGACCAGCGTCTGGTACCTGCTGGATAACCCGTACGGCATCGATAACATGTACATCGCCCTGATCACCCCGGCCATCGTCATTGCCGTGGAGCGTCTGTTCCCGCAAGCGATCGCTCGCAATCAGGATAAATCCGGCAACGACAAACAAGGGATTTCCCATGCCAATCAGTGAGCAACGTCAGGACGCCTTTCTGCCAACGCCTTATGCGCAGAACCATGCCGCGAACCTGCATGAACTGGAAGACGGCACGGTGCTGTGCACCTGGTTCGCCGGAACCCAGGAAGGTATGGCCGACATTTTCGTGCTGCTTTCGTGCCGCGATCCGCAGACCGGTGTCTGGAGCGAACCGGAGAAACTGTCTCAGGATGACACTCGCTCCGAGCAGAACCCGATCCTGTTTCAGGCCCCGCAAGGTCCTTTGTGGTTGATCTGGACTGCGCAGATTTCCGGCAATCAGGAGACGGCGATCATTCGCCGTCGCCTGTCTGAAGATCAAGGCAAAACCTGGGGCCCGGTGGAAACCCTGTTCGATGAGCCGGGCACCTTTGTGCGCCAACCTCCGGTGGTGCTGGATAACGGCGACTGGCTGTTGCCGGTCTGGTATTGCATCACCCTGCCCGGCGAAAAATGGATCGGTAATCACGACGTCAGCGCGGTGATGATTTCCAGCGATCAAGGGCAAAGCTGGTCGCGCCATGACGTCCCGGACAGCACTGGCGCTGTGCACATGAACGTTCATCAGCTGGCCGACGGCAGCTTGCTCGGCCTGTTTCGTAGCCGCTGGGCTGACTCGATCTACAGCAGCCGCTCGACGGATCGCGGCCGAAGCTGGAGTGCACCGGTTGCCACGGAACTGCCCAACAACAACTCTTCGATCCAGTTCGTGCGGCTCAACACTGGCGAACTGGCGCTGGTCTACAACCCGGTCAGCGCCGAGGGCCACAGCCAGCGCCGGGCGTCGCTGTACGACGAAATCGAAGATGAAGGCGACGATCGCGTGACACCGGGGCAGAGCGCAGATGGCAAGAGCGCCGTGTGGGGCATCCCTCGCGCGCCCATGAGCCTGGCGCTGTCCCATGATGACGGACAAAGCTGGCCGGTGCGCCTGGACCTGGAGTTGGGGGATGGTTTCTGCCTGACCAACAACTCTCAGGAAAAGCTCAATCGCGAATTCTCCTACCCGAGCATCATTCAGGCCCGGGATGGCAGCCTGCATGTGGCGTTCACGTACTTCCGGCAGAAGATCAAACATGTGCATTTGCCGTTGGCGGCCGTGCGCTGAATCAAACAAAAAAATTCATTGAATGGATGCGATTTATATGTGGGAGCGGTGCTTGCCCGCGATTGAAGCGCCGCGGTTCCCTGGACAAACCGAGGTGCCTGAATCGCGGGCAAGCACCGCTCCCACAAGAAACCGAGTTAGCCGCGATTGCGCGGCGCCTGTGAAGGAGCAGCACTTCTCATGACTAATCCTAGAAAAACCGCCGTACTGACCGGCGTTAGTTCCGGCATCGGCATGGCCATCGCTCAGCGCCTGTTGGCCGAAGGCTGGCGCGTGCATGGTCTGAGTCGACGCCCTGCCAACATCGACCACCCTCTCTTTAACTGGACTGAATGCGACCTGAGCGATTTGCACGCGCTTGAACAAGCCTTGCAGTCCATAGACACGCTGGACGCCATTGTTCACGCGGCAGGTTTCATGCGCACAGCGCCGCTGGGCCGGTTGAAACCGGACGACGGACAGGCCATGTGGCAGGTTCACGTCGCGGCGGCCAGCCATCTGGTCAATACCCTGCATGGCAGACTGCGTCCCGGCGCGAGAATCGTGATGATCGGCAGCCGCACCATGCAAGGTGCCCATGGACGCAGCCAATACGCGGCAACAAAGGCGGCGTTGCAAGGCATGGTGCGTTCCTGGGCCATGGAGCTGGCGCTCAACGGCATCACCGCCAACCTGATCGCCCCCGGCGCGACGGAAACCCCGATGTTGCTGGACCCGGCCCGCAGCGGCACTCCGCCCAATAAACCGCCGATTGGACGGTTTGTGCAGCCGTCTGAGGTAGCAGGCATGGCGGCGTTCTTGCTCGGACCGGACGCAGGTGCAATAACCGGGCAAAGTCTGGTGATCTGCGGCGGCGCCTCGCTATAGACTCGCCGGTTCTGCGGTTGCATTGCACCGCTGTTTAATGTGATAACCCCTTCCTCCTCGTTCATTACCAAGGCTGTTCATGAAAGTCGCAAATCGCCGTCAATCGATACTGGAACTGGTCCTTTCAGGAAAGTCGAACGTCGATGAACTGTGCGCCCAACTGGGCGTATCGGAAGCAACAGTCCGCCGGGATCTCACCGCGCTGGCTGAAGAAGGCCTGGTCATTCGCACCTATGGCGGCGCGGCCCACGTGGGCATGCGCGAGCCGGAAACCTCGGTGGAAGAACGCCGCCAGCAGCACAGCCAGGAAAAGACCGTCATCGCCCGGGCTGCACTCGCGCATATTCAGGATCACGACACGCTGTTCGTTGAAGGCGGCACCACCACCAGCGCGCTGGCTCAGCTCCTCAATCAGCGCCGCGGGTTGCATGTCATCACCAACAACCTCATGGCCCTGGCGGATCTGGCATTGATTCCCGAAGGCCGTATCACGGTGCTCGGCGGTGATTTGCGCAGTGCGAGCATGTCGACCTATGGTGTGACGGCCCAGGCTGCCCTTGAGCACCTGAGCGCCGACAAAGTATTCCTGAGTGCCGATGGCGTAGTGGCCGAACTGGGTTTGTGCGAAGCCAGCGCCGAGCAGGCATACCTCAAAGAAACCATGATCGCCCGCGCCGCCCACATCTATGTACTGGCCGACGCCACCAAACTTGGACGCGCACGCCAGCAACACTGGACGCCGCTGCGTCAGCCCTGGACGCTGATCACCCACGAAATGGATGACCCGTCGTTGTTGGCACCCTTTCAGGCGCGGCGCTCTATTACGGTTGAAGTTGTCAGGCTTTGATGTTGAAACAGGTGGATAGTCCAGGACACTGATCGAGTCAGCACACAGCCCTGTTAAAAATTCTGCGTTTTAAACGACTGCCCTCTGAAAAACCCCTCCTTCCGACTGCAAACATGAGCACATTAGCGGCTCTGGACAGCAGCGCCATTTCGCCTGGATCCCTCGATTAATCCTCTCATAACTCCCGCGCAAAATAGTCATATTTACAGCGTCAAAATACCGTGCAAACTCATCGAAAAGCCCGGTCTAGGGCTTCCGACAAACGGTAAGGAACTTCTTTAAAGTTAAATGAAGCATGGGCGAATAAGTAGATATCGTTATGCCATCACTCATTTGCGGCGTGATCGAGGTGAGCATCCGCTCTCGGTAAATAAAACATTTAAAGGCCAAGGAGCGGCTTTACCCAAGGATCGACAGCATGCTCAATAAACTCAGCATTTCGCAAAAGCTCTACTTCAGCTTCTTTATCATCATCGCTTTGATCGCCGTGCTGGTAGGAAGCGCTTATCGAGGATTTGAAGAAGTTGAGGACGCCACCAACAGTAACGTCCATACCTATCTGGTTCTCAGTGAAGCACAGCTCGCTCTTGAGCAATTGATCAATATCGAAACCGGCATGCGCGGCTTCGTCATCGCCTCAAAGGATGCCTTTTTAGAACCTTTAGTAGCAGGCGAGCAAAAATTCAACGAAAAACTTGAATCACTTAAACGCCTGACCGCCGATAATCCGGAACAACAACGGCGTTTGACCTCTCTGGGGGACACCCAGAAGCGCTGGCTCGAAGAAGATATCAAACCGATCATTGCTTTACGCCGTGATCTGACAGCGCGCAGTCAGCCCGACGATGAGCTGGACAAGCGCATTACGGCCGGCGCTGACAAAGCCAAAATGGACAGCATGCGCGCGACGCTGGCGGAAATCAGCGCTACCGAAAACAAGCTGTTGGCGATAAGAAGCCAGAACATGGTTGATGCCAAGCATTTCGCACTGATGGTCCTCGTCTACGGTGGCATCGGCGCAGCGGTGCTCGCACTGATTCTGGCATCCGTGCTGGGCCGCAGCACCACCAAACGCTTGCAACTGGCAATCGATGCCGCCACGGCCATCGCTAACGGCAAGCTGGACACCGTGATCGACACCAGCAGCCACGACGAACTGCCAAAAGCCTTTGACCGCATGCAGAATCGCCTGCGCGAAATGATTCAGCAGATCAGCCAGGCTGCGAACCAACTGGTCGTCGCTGTTCAACAGATCTCCGGTGCATCTGAACAGTTGTCCGGGGCTATTCAGGAACAATCCACGTCTGCTTCGATGATGGCCGCCACTATCGAAGAACTGACGGTCAGCATTCATCACGTGTCCGAGAATGCCAACGAAGCCCATGAAATCGCCAGTCGGTCGGGTCAGCAATCGAAAGACGGCGCCCAGGTCATCGAAGGTACTCTTTCAAGCATGAACGGTATCGCCCGGACCGTGCAGCACTCTTCGGCACAAGTAGCCGACCTCGGCCAGCATTCCGAACATATCTCGTCGATCATCAGCGTTATCCAGGGCATTGCCGATCAGACCAACCTCCTGGCGCTCAACGCAGCCATTGAAGCTGCTCGTGCAGGTGAACAAGGTCGCGGCTTCGCGGTGGTAGCCGATGAAGTGCGCTTGCTGGCACAGAACACCGGCAAGTCGACCAAGGAAATCGCCGGCATGATCGAGAAGATTCAGGCGGGTGTGCGGGAGACGGTTGAAAGCATGCGCGGTGGTGTCCAGGAAGTGAACGAAGGCGTAGAAATGGCCGGCACTGCCGGACAGGCAATCGTCGAGATCCGCGACAGCTCAAACAAAGTGCTGCAGGTGGTCGACCAGATCTCCTTCGCATTGCGCGAACAAACCGCTGCCAGCCAGGATGTGGCACGCAACGTTGAACGCTCGGCGCAAATGGCTGAACAGAACAATATGTCTGTTCAGGAACTGCTCAAGACCAGCGGAGGCCTACAGACCCTCGCCAGCAGCCTGCAACGTGAAGTGGGTAAATTCCAGCTGTAGGTCGACAACAGGATCGTTTGATTGACGAGATATTCGGTAAGCGCTCCATAAACGCCACATTCAAACCCACCACCTGATTACGGATGCTGTGCTCCCGAATCGCTTTCTGGAGCCCATCCGTCACGGTGCGACCCGATGCCAAAGTCGAAAGGTCTACCTGTACCCCAAACCAGTCGACTTCCGAAAATCCATTGACGGCCTGGCTGCGCTGGTCGAGCTGGATATCAAGGTGGCAGTATTCGATCCGGTGCGTTTCGTTTTCCTCAACAAGCCGTGTACCGCGTGAAGATTTTGTACTGGGCCAGGTCCTCACTCACACCGACAGCAAAGGCCAGATCACGCGGCTGTTCCGCAACGCCCATGGTTTACCCACCCGGCGCGAGGACGCCAAGGGCGAGGCCGTTGCCTACCAGTAAGACAACGCCATTCGCCTTGTCGCCTTGACCAACGAAAACAACGCCACCCACAACTTTGCCTACGACAACGTCAACTTCTTGATCGAAGAAAGGTGCATCGACAACCTCGGCCGCCGCTTCAGCTACAACCTTGACAGGCACCTGACACAGGTCGAGGAAATTGGCTACAGTGAAAAAGGCGAACATCCGCACCGCAGCACTCACCTCGAGCGCGACCCGATTGGTCGATAGCTGGCCAGACTGAACGACGACGCGCGTCAGGACAGCGTATACGGCGACGGCTACCGGTTGCTGTCTTTTGAGCGCAAACCGACGGATATCGGCGTCACCGCTGAAAAGATCGACTTCGTCCAAGACCTGCTGGGTCGCCTCGGCAAAGAAACCACCCCCCAAGGCGCACTGGCCTAAGAGTACGATCCGCTCAGCAATCTGACCACGCTGACCCTGCCCACCGGTCAGCACCTGAATCACCTGTATTACGGCAGCGGTCACCTGCACCAATTGAACTTCGACGGCCAGTTGATCAGCGACATGGAAAGGGACGATCTGTACCGCGAGATTTACCGTTCCCCAGGCAAGCTGACCAGTTGCTTCGGCTACGACAACATGGGTCGCAAGGCCTGGCAGTACGCGACTACCCTGCCCGCTGAAAAACTTTCACAGTTCCAGAACCAGCTAATAAAGCCAAAGCGTTACGTCGAGCACGCCTACAACTCTATTCACCGCCGCTCCGAATACGGTAAAGCCGGCGAGCTGAGCCGCACCCTCGACAAGCTGCGCGGCGAAACCCAGTACGAATAAGAGGCCTAGGGCAACCTGAAAGAGAAAACTGTCGGCATAGTACGCTGGCAGACCTTCACCTACGACTGCGAAAACCGCCTGGTCAAAACTGCGACCATGGCTGACACACAGGTGGAAAGCACAAGCAGCTATCAGTAAGACAGTCTGGGCAGGCGAGTCGCCAGACAGTCGGAGATCAAAGGCCAGACCGAGCACAAACGCTTACTCTGGCAAGGCCTGCGGATGCTCCGTGAAGAAAATCCCGGCCAGAAAAGCCTGTGTATCTAACAGCCCGACAGCTATGCACCCCTTGGCCAGTGTGGATGAAAAAGAAGGCGAGGTAGAGAACAAGGTTTACTACTTCCACACCGACCACATCGGCACACCGCTGGAAATGACCGATGCCGATGGGCAGATCTTCTGGCAGGCCAAGTACCGAAAAAGCGGATGATGAATGAGGTCGATCAGACCTGCGGTTTCAGGGGCAGTATTTTGATGCCGAGACGGGACCGCACTACAACACGTTTCGGTATTATGACCCGGAGATTGGGCGGTTTACTAAGTAGGATCCGATTGGGTTGGCTGGGGGAGTAAATCTTTACGAATATGTACCAAACCCGGCGGCATGGGTTGATCCTTGGGGGTGAGAATGTTGCAGTACCGCCAGAAGAGGGTATTGGAAAGCAGAAGCGAAGACACCAACTCGAGGTGACTTCCGAGATAATATGGCTCTTATGGAAAAAGGCCAAGCTCCCAGAATTAAGGTTGAAGTGGATGATTGCAAGACGCTTGACATAACTGAAAAACCATATTCATATAACTTCATAATAATGAGATCCCACAGTGCATAGGAGGGGCCGGGGCACATAAAAAAATTCTAACTTGCTACCTCTCACGCCATCGGAGCATGAAGCAGTCCGATCCATAGACACGTGCAATCTAATTTAATCAATATAGTTAAGGGAGTAGACGCATGACAGAAATAAACTCAGACTCAATAAGAGACTTAGTTAACTCCACAACTTACAACACAATAGTGGATGCGTTAAAAAAGGAATTAGGAATTAGTGTATTTGACGATGACAAGGACATACTGTGTAGTTTTGATACCCGTTCTGTCAACAGATCAGGCCTGGAGCTGGCAACACTTGAGAAACTGATCTCCGAAAACAGTAAAGAACTGATTCTTTACTCTATAAATAAGCATAGGGCTATGAATGGGATCCAAGAGAACCAAGAGTATTCACACGGAGAAGAGCCAGAAGAGGTCGAGAAAGATTCAAACATTGTGAGCAAAGGGTATGCGCCAGGATTTGTGCTTGCTAATGCGATCGAATATCTACTAGACGAAACAGGCCAAAAAGAACTTGAAGCTTATTTAAAAGCTTCTCGCATTCCGGGCGCAAAAAAGTATGCAAAAAAAATTGCCACATTCAAGATCCAAAACCAATAAAAACCACCAAAGATTCTTCGACTAATAAACTGGGATGCAACCAACAATCTAGCTATTACTCGATAGTTGGTCCCATGCACACCTAGCAGTTGCCATTTAGACCTTAGAGAACATTGCCAGCAGTCAGGTCGAGAGCACCAGCAGCTATCGGTACGGCAGTCTGGACAGGCGGGTCGCCAAACCGTCGGAGATTAAAGGCCAGACGAGCACAAACGCTTCCTCTGGCAAGGCCTGCAGATGCTCCGTGGAGAGAGTCCCGCCCAGACAAGCCTGTATATCTACCAACCCGACAGCTATGCGTCCCTTGGCCCGTGTGGATGAAAATGAAGGCGAGGTAGAGAACAAGGTTTTATACTTCCACACGGACCAGATCGGCACACCGCTGGAAATGACTGATGCCGACGGGCAGATCGTCTGGCAGGTCAAGTACCGGCCTTGGGGTGCGGTTGAATAGCGGGGGGGGGAATGAGGTCGAGCAGACCTGCGGTTTCAGTGGCAGTATTTTGATGCCGAGACGGGACCGCTACAATACGTTTCGGTATTATGACACGGAGACTGGGCGGTTTATTACGCAGGATCCGATTGGGTTGGCAGGAGAGTTGAATTTCTACACTGATGGGCCTAAACCTCTTACATATTGCCCCGTGGGGATTGACTGAAACTTATATTTACTGACGGAACGACATCCTATATTTGGAAAGGCTCCGGAGTAAGGGCGACCAGGTCCATGGCAGCATAAGCCAATGAAAGTGCAAACCCGACTCCGTTTGCCCATACTGATTTTGGAGACAGCTAATTTTGGTTTATGGTGGAGCGTCGATTGATGGAAAAATATGATGCGTGTGCATCTAATGCTTTGCCAATGCCTCATTAAAAACTCGCTTGGCAAAAAAAATCATGAAGCGACCTCCATTAAAACGTAAAAAAGTCAACAAAATCGCCAATAAATCAGATAAGTAGTTTAAATCTCTAAAGGGAGTGGAAGAATATAAAATGAAAAAATACTCCTATAACGAAAATATTGATGCATTTGAAATATCGGAATATTTTTTGTTGGAAGGTTTAAAGCAGGCACAAAAAAAAGACCACAGAAATATCAGAATCATGAGAGATAACTCTGTCGCCAGTTCAACCGTACTGGACTTGAGCCCACTCGCGTCTAGTGAATCAGTAGAAACGCTCAATATTTCGCAAGACATCAACCTGAAAAAGGTTGATTTCTCACCACTCTATACATGCTCCTCTTTAAAAGCGTTGACAATTTCTTATCTGAAAGACGTGTTAGACTTTTCAAAGCTTACTTCGCTGAAAACGCTATACATTATGAAAGCACACGACAAAATAGAAAGCTTACACATCAGCAATGTCAGTGACTTATTACTCGCGGGTATAAAAAATAAAGACCTGACCTTTCTGTTGGCGCCAAAACTCGAAACGCTAAGGGTCAGTGGAGGCAATCTAGAGTCGCTCGAAGGTTTAAAAGCAAGTAAAACTCTTGGCGATATTGAAATAAGTCACTGCGCCAAACTTATTGACGTCAGCCAATTAAACGAACTCACCGAACTAAAAAAACTCTCCATAGAAAAATGCAAGCACATCAGCGATTATTCATTTCTCTCTGGCAATAATGCGCTGGAAACATTTTTTGCATCAGAACTAGACTCACTCAACTTCATCCCAAACCTAAAGAAAATTCAGTTCGTAAAATTCTGGGAAGTCAAAGATGGTGACTTGCAACCGTTGCTAAATTCGAAGACGCTAAGGCGTGTTGATTTTTTCCCACAGAAGAAAAATTATACGCATTCCAAAGAAGAAATTAACAATCTAATTCAACGCTAGCCCCAAACGTGCACACTACTATTTCTATAGACAAGAAGCGTCGGGCGCATCATAAATTATTGCGTATGTGAATTTTAAAATCGATATTGTCTTATCCATAAAGCTGACGAATATGTCTTAAGACGGCCTCAAACGTTTCTTCAGACTGCGCATCAATACAGAAGAAGCTACCAAAGTCTTCAGTGGTATAACCGAAAGAACAGGACCAGAGCTCACTGAGCCCTGCTTCACCGTAAACTCTAAAATCGGTGGCTTCACCGCTAATTAATTTTTTACTCAACCTGTCTAAATCAAACTGAAAAAGTCAAGTCCTTCGTCGCCGGGGTTGCACTCCAGCGTAGTGATTGTGTGTGATTTTTAAAAAGCTGGTTTTTAATAGCCAGGATCAATATCTACACTTTCAATATCAACAACCAACAGAGGGTCAATCAAAGGTTCATCATCGACACGATGGACGGTAACTACCGCTAGCGCTGGTCCGAACTCGCCATGTATTGGATCAAATGCCCTGAGATGAACACTCACCTCTACTGATTCGCCGTCGCCCAGAAGGTCTATTTGTGGCCAGTTCTGTTCTCGGCATAAAGGCCAGTCAAGTAACTGCTCTCCAGGGATAACACTCAGTTTTTTGATGTCATTGCGAATTTTGTATTGGCCGCGAAATTGAGGTTTTGCAGCACGAGGAACCAGATTGACATCTGAATCACTTGAAAGGCCGTAAATGTAATAATGCCAAGGTGTCATGCCCCAAACCAGGATAAGCACCCCCGCCTCGAATAAATCATTCGCGATTTCAGTCTCGCAAAATTCTTTTTGTAAATCGATAATTGCAGTGCTGGAGGCTCCTGTTACGATCGCATCCATTTTCTCCAGATCGGCCAGGAAAAAGCCCAAACGAGCAGCGCCATCATATACCGGTCCCGCTTGAAGTATTGGTAAAGGAGTGGGGTCAAGCTCTTTTTCAATGAGTGCTTTTACATTTAAGATTTCACTGTATTGAAGTAGCGGCCGTATATGATCGGGCACTTCACCCAGCGCCTTTAGGGGGCTATCCAGAAAGACCGTCAATTCCAGAGTGTAGTTTCCAGCAGTCATAGCCTCTGAGTCGAGGGTTAAGCGCTTACCTTCCAGGTTAATAAATGCGCCTTGAGAGTCAGCATCCAAAGTAAAAGAGATTTTTTTCTTTGAAAGCAGTGTCGACTCAAGGGTTTTATCATACCGAATTGTCTCTTGACCTCGGGCCCAGCCAAATATCACCTTTCGCTGTACTGTTGAGAACTCTGAGAAATCAAAGTCCCCTAGCCTTATAGATTCACCTCCAACATCAAGCTCGCCACTGGCTATAACTCTGGAATCATTCAGCGTGATATATTTTACGTGCTCTTTTGTCATTAACTGCATCTCCCCAAGCTAGAGCCTTTGAACGAACACATTTTTGCTGCAATCTACTACCAGATATCAGGTGTTTTTGCGGCGGTCGACATGGCGTGTATAACGCTGTCGAATTTGCGGTCGACTATTAAAATCAGGATATTATTGCCTATCTTTTTAGCGACCCAGCTAACGGGGTGATCCGGTTCGAGCCTGTCTAATTTAAGCGTACATTCTTTTACGCCATGGAGCGTCCTGCCACTTCTTCCGAGCGTGCCCATTCTATAATCTACAAACTGTCTCATGCTTGAACCTTCATCCACATTATAGATATCAAGGTCTACACCAGAGATTAATTCAGGACATGCCCTGGCCTGCTCTAATACTTCAACGGTATGTATAGCCAAGTCGTCGATTTTTAATGTATTTTCAATGGATTCCTGATTGATTTTTTTCGAGCTCATTTGGATTAACCTCTAATCTCCGGATCGTAATACCAAAGTTATTAACTTGAAGCCCTCTTTTCACATCGAAATACTGGCCCTGAAACCGCAGGCTGATTTTTCACCCGCTAATCAGCGAATACTTTTCTTATCAAATTCGCGACTTTAGCCTTAAGTATCTCATCGTCAAGTTCATACACTTCTCTTGACTGGTCTGGCTCGTACATATCCGCAGCACAAAATATACTGGACAAGCACTCGCTCAACGAAGGCTCATCCAGTTGAAGAACGTTCCTGTCTCGCTCAATTTTCCAAAGCTCACTATAGGCCTCAGAGAAAATTTCTGATGTCAGCCTTCCCGCGACATACGACTTTGCAAACTCCAAAAGCGTGAGACTCATCTCAGCACTCCTTTTCAATAACCTTATCAAGCAGCTGAGTTACCGGCACACACCGTTTTCTCTGCCAGTCCGCTAGCAGCGTCGGCCACATTCTTTTCATATCCGCCTTAAGCTTGCAACCAGATCATCCCAGAAGCGCAGTGCCTCCTTATCATTCTGGAAGCTTAAACCACGATCAAGTGTGCTCATTTCAATGACAGTGTAAGGCTCCATGCTCGACTCAGGTGTGCCCGGGTATTCAAGCCGGAAGGAATAGATTGTCCTACCCTCGACCTTCGACTTGAGCAATAACTCTTCAAATTTTAATCCGGCTACTATCTTCTTTGATTTTCTTATCACAGAAGTTTTGGACAGAACGCTAGTCAATAACGATGTCAGTACACCCGACGTCCTTTCTTCGTAACGCGTCAGAAGGCTCGGCTCTGGCTTACCAATACGCTGAGTGTCAAATGTCAAATGAATACCGGTTACGGAGGATACAGGTAATCCGATCGAGACTTGCTCCTTGAAAGTATCAAGGGGCAAAGTGAGATAACCGGCTTCAATAGCAAATGTCCCGGCTGGCGGGCGTTCAGCCGGGTTGCGAGAATAAATTAGCGCATTGATCTCTTTTGCACGTGCAATGGCCATGTTTATACCTGCTAAAGAAATAGATCCTACAGATTGTTTATATAGCGTATTACCCTTGGTCAAATAAAATATATCCATAGAGTAATTGGTTAATTTGGACACAACAATGGCACCCCCTCCGTCCAGCTCGACGGTTCGATCATAATCTGCAGCACCCGACTCATGGAGTATATTTATTTTTTTAATCGTGTCGGAAACCTCCGCAATGAGGTCGCGCTTTCCATTATGGCTAACGAGTTGTATTTTCTTGTCAATGATCTTATAGGCCGACCAAATATTCGCTCCATCGGTAGGCACCTCAAATGTATACCTGCCAAAATAAAATGGTTTTTTTGTGGTAGACATATCATTGGCTTCGCTATCGACACTGGCTAAGAGCGCAAATATTAAAAGACCTGCGGTATTGAGCAAGCTTATATGTTTTTTGTACTGGAACATGTTTCAAGTATCCTTACCCTGCTAGACCGCGTTGCATGTTGCATTTTTATGCCAGTGTACCGGGCTCGAATGAGATCTGAAACGCATTGAAATCACCAAAAAAAACACATTCGCGAAGAGCACACTAGATTCGATCCCAGACAGGTTCAGGACCGAAGCGTTGCGCGAGAAAATCGAGCATGGCGCGCAAGGCTAAAGACATGTGCTTTCGTGAGGCATACACCGCGAAGATCCCCAACTCCATGGGCTGGTACGACGGCAGCAGCGCAACCAGTTGACCTTGTTGAATCAGCGGCGACGCCAGGTAGGTCGGCAATAGCGCCACTCCTGCCCCACACAGGGCTGCCTGCATTGTGGTGATCGAATCATTGCTGGTGAGGTTACCCTTCACCGCAACGCTTTTCGGCAGGCCTTTATGGGTGAAGTGCCAGAGGCTGCTGCTGTGATAGGTATGCGTCAGGCAGTTATGCAGTGTCAGGTCTTCGATAGCCTTGGGCGCTGAATGCCTTTTCAGATAATCCGGCGAGGCGCACACCACTGAACGGCAGGTGGTCAGGCGTCGGGCGATCAGATTGGGGTCCAGCTCATTGGTGATGCGAATCGCCAGATCCATGCGCTCATCCACCAGATTGACGGTGCGGTCGAGCAGCACCATGTCCACACTGACTTGTGAGTACTGCCCGACAAACTCAGTCACCGCGAGCATCAGTTGCGCCTGACCGAACGACGTACTGGCCGTCACGCGCAGCAGTCCTTTCGGCTCATCCTCTGGCGCTGCAACCACTGCACGCATGTCCTCGACCAGATCCAGCATTCGTCGGCACAGGGGCAAGACTTCCGCTCCGGCAGCGGTAAGATTCAGGCGTCGCGTGGTGCGGTGCATCAAACGGGCTCCGGTCCAGTCCTCCAGCTCGGCGAGGAATCTGGAAACTACCGGCCTTGATAGCCCGAGCTTGTCCGCCGCAGCGGTCTGGCTTCCGCAATCCACGACGGTGACGAAAGCCTGCATTGCC
This sequence comes from Pseudomonas folii, assembly GCF_014357575.1. Classification (GTDB taxonomy): domain Bacteria; phylum Pseudomonadota; class Gammaproteobacteria; order Pseudomonadales; family Pseudomonadaceae; genus Aquipseudomonas; species Aquipseudomonas folii. The sequence goes on from NZ_JACONW010000016.1 coordinate 20,922, forward strand.
AACAACTTGTCCATGATTCGACCGTTTTCAGAAACAAACCTGAGCCCAATCTAGCGTTTTTCGGGTTATAAATCTCAACTAATCTGCCTGCTCTTATCATTGCCACGATGGAGCTCGACATGATTTCGCTGTCCGCACGACGCTTATTAGCCACTTTCGCCCTGCTCGGCTTTGCGGGTGCAAGCCAGGCCGCACAGCCCCTCAAGCTGGACGTCTATAACCCGGGTGAAGGTGCCATTTTCCCGGTCTCATCAGTCCTGGTAACGGGTGAGAAAGACGCGGTTCTGGTGGATGCGCAGTTTTCCAACACTCAAGCCGAGCAGATCGTCGAGGAAATCCGCAAGAGCGGTAAAAACCTGACCACTATTTACATCAGCCATGGCGACCCGGACTACTACTTCGGTCTGCAAACCATCACCTCCGCTTACCCAAAGGCCAAGGTTGTGGCCAGCGCCCAGACCGTGGCGCATATCAACGAAACCAAGGATGCCAAGCTGGCTTATTGGGGACCCAAGCTGGGCGCGGCCGCACCGAGCAAAGTCATCGTGCCAGACGTGCTACAGGGTAACGAGCTGAAGCTGGAAGATCAGAAACTGCAGGTCATTGGCCTCAACGGTCCGCAACCCGAGCGCAGCTTCGTCTGGATCCCGTCGATCAAGGCCGTGATAGGCGGCGTGGTGCTGTCCAGTAACATTCACGTATGGATGGCCGATACCCAGAGCGCCAAATCCCATCAGGACTGGCTGGAGACTCTGGCGACCATCGAAAAGCTCAAGCCAGCGACGATTGTGCCGGGCCACTTCCTGCCGGGCGAGCAGACCGCCCTGCAATCACCGACATTCACAGCGGACTACATCAAAACCTTTGATGCCGAAACGGCCAAGGCCAAAGACTCTGCCGCACTGATTGCAGCGATGAAAGCGCATTACCCGAAACTGGCGGATGACTCTTCGCTGGTGCTGAGCGCGAAAGTGGCCAAAGGTGAAATGAAGTGGTAAGTGCGCCGATCAGCGTCACTTACCTTTTCGACCCACTGTGTGGCTGGTGCTATAGAGCCTCGTCAGTGCTACAGCGCATTGATGCGTTGGACGAGTTCAGCGTCACGCTTCTCCCTACCGGCTTGTTCGCGGATAACAACTCGCGGGTGATGGACCCGGGCTTTGCAGATTATGTCTGGTCCAATGACCTGCGAATCGGCGCGCTGACCGGCCAGCCATTCAGCGAGGTTTACCAACGTCAGGTACTTGAGGATCGCACTCGCCGTTTCGATTCGGGGCCTGCGACCCGGGCGCTCAGCGCGGTGGCAGTGACTGAGCCATCCCGGGAGCTGGAGGCGTTGGCAGCGATGCAACGCGGCCGCTATGTTGAAGGGCTGGACATCACCCACCTTGAGGTTCTTGCTCGCATTCTCACGGGCATGGGACTGAGCGAGGCTGCCAGCCTTTTGCTTGCGCAGGATGATGGGTTACTTAGTCATTCCCGTGAAAGGGTCAAGGTAGCGCAGGCGATCATGGCTCAGGTCGGCACCGGTGGTGTTCCTGCGCTTGTGCTCGGGGCTGGCAAGGCGAGACGCCTGATCAGCTCGAATGTTCTGTTTGGAGGTTGGGAGGGGTTGATCAAGGATTTGCGTGCCGGAAAATAGGCCGTAGGAGCGGCTTTAGCCGCGAGGGGGCCAGTACATCCGCAATATTCGCGCTGACAGACATAACGCCCTCCCGGCTAAAGCCAGTCCTACGGTATTGCGCAGATCCGTAGGAGCGGCTTCAGCCGCGAGGGCGTAATACCTGAACATAAAAATCAGGCAAAAAAAAGCGACCCGTTAAGGTCGCTTTTCTTCGCTTCAAGGAGTTCAAGGGCCTCGAAGCTATGTATGGCGCAGCGGACGGGACTCGAACCCGCGACCCCCGGCGTGACAGGCCGGTATTCTAACCGACTGAACTACCGCTGCGTATCGCTCGGACTTGCGTCCGTTTGAATCGTTGAAGCAGGCTTTCGAGAACCTGCTTCGTTGTAACCCTGACCGAGAAGCCTTGAGGCTTTTCAATCGCAGACCAGACTGATCTGATCCGTCAAATATGGCGCAGCGGACGGGACTCGAACCCGCGACCCCCGGCGTGACAGGCCGGTATTCTAACCGACTGAACTACCGCTGCTTGTCGGTGGACTTACGTCCGATGTAGCTATGTTTACAACTTTGAAACTCACGAAGTGGTGGGTGATGACGGGATCGAACCGCCGACCCGCTGCTTGTAAGGCAGCTGCTCTCCCAGCTGAGCTAATCACCCTTTGCTTCGTTGAGGCCGCGAAATTTACGCACCTAACGAACCTAAGTCAATACCCTGCTTGAAGTTTTTTTTAAGAGCAGCTTCAAGCCGCAAGTTTCAAGCTCCAAGCCAGAACCAAAAAAGCGAACCCGAGGGCTCGCTTTCTCTTGCAGCTTGAAACTTGCCGCTGCTACAGATAAATCATCTTCTTGCTCATGCCACCGTCAACCACGAACTCTTGGCCCGTGACGAAACCGGCATTGCGCGACAGCAGCCATGCGACCATTGCCGCGACGTCATCCACCGTGCCTACCCTGCCCGCCGGATGTTGTGCATGATCGGCCTCTGAGAGCGGCTCAGCGCGGCGCACAGACGGATCCCGTGTGTCGATCCAGCCGGGGCTGACTGCATTGACGCGAATCTCAGGTCCAAGGCTGATGGCCAGCGAGTGGGTCAACGCCAACAGACCGCCCTTACTCGCTGCATACGCTTCGGTATCGGCTTCTGACTGGCGAGCCCGGGTTGAGGTCAGGTTGATAATGCTGCCCGCGTGAGCGCGCAAGTAGGGAGCGCAGTGCTTGGCCAGCAGCATCGGGCCACTGAGGTTGATCCCCAGCACCCGATTCCAGTGCGCCAGGCTCAGACTTTCAAGCGTGGTGTTATGCGGATCGGCAATCGCAGCATTGCACACCAGCGCATCGACACGACCAAACTGGCCGATAACATCGGCCACGCCAGCCGCGACCTGCTCTTCGCTGGAAACGTCCATGGCAATGAAGATCGCGTTATCACCCAGCGCCTGAGCAACCAGAGCGCCTCGCGTGCGATCCACATCGACCAGCACCACCTGCCAGCCCTCGGTAACCAGCCAGGCAGCAATGCCCAGGCCGATCCCTCGTGCAGCCCCCGTTACCAGGGCCACCCGCCCATGACTGGTGCTGGCGGCCTCCATCACCCAGTCATTCACAGTGCCGCAAGACCGCGCGCCAGATCCGCCTTCAGGTCAGCGACATCTTCCAGACCTACAGCAACCCGGATCAGGCTGTCGCGAATACCCGCAGCTTCACGCTCCTGAGGCGCCAGACGTCCGTGGGACGTGGTGCTCGGGTGAGTGATAGTGGTTTTGCTATCGCCCAGATTGGCGGTGATCGAAATCAGGCGTGTCGCATCGATGAAACGCCACGCGCCATCCTTGCCACCCTTGACCTCGAAGCTCACCACGGCACCAAAGCCTTTTTGCTGACGCTGCGCCAACCCATGCTGCGGATGGCTCTTGAGACCGGCGTAGTGCACTTTCTCGATGCCGTCCTGCTGCTCCAGCCACTCGGCCAACTCAAGCGCACTGGCACAGTGTGCGCGCATACGCAGGTTCAGGGTTTCGAGGCCCTTGAGGAAAATCCACGCATTGAACGGGCTCAGCGTCGGCCCGGCAGTACGCAGGAAGCCCACCACTTCTTTCATCTGTTCGCTACGACCGGCCACCACACCGCCCATGCAACGGCCCTGGCCATCGATGAACTTGGTAGCGGAGTGCACAACCACGTCAGCCCCCAACGACAGCGGCTGCTGCAGCGCTGGGGTGCAGAAGCAATTGTCGACCACCAGCAGGGTGCCTTTTGCATGGGCGATTTCTGCCAGAGCGGCGATATCGACCAGCTCTGCCAGAGGATTGGACGGTGATTCGACAAACAGCATTTTGGTGTTGGGTTTGATAGCGGCGTCCCAGCCAGCCAATTCGGCCAATGGAACGTAATCCACCTCGACGCCAAAACGCTTGAAGTACTTCTCGAACAGACTGATGGTCGAACCAAACACACTCCGGGAAACCAGCACATGGTCGCCAGCGCTGCACAGGCTCATCACCACCGCCATGATCGCGGCCATGCCAGTGGCAGTGGCAACTGCTTGCTCGGCGCCTTCCAGTGCCGCGATACGCTCTTCGAAAGAACGCACCGTCGGGTTGGTGTAGCGCGAGTAAACGTTACCCGGTACTTCTCCTGCGAAACGCGCAGCCGCATCGGCGGCTGTGCGGAACACGTAGCTTGAGGTGAAGAACATCGGATCGCCATGCTCGCCTTCCGGCGTGCGGTGTTGACCGGCACGCACAGCGAGTGTGTCGAACCCAACGCCCTCAAGGTCGCTGTCCAGCCGACCGGCATCCCATTCCTGAGTCATGCGCCCTCTCCGTGATGATTAGTTGTTGTACAGATCGATGATCGCGCTGACCGCCTGGGTCTTGACCTTGGAGGCGTCGTTACGCGCCGACTCGATCTTGTTCAGGTAGTGCTCGTCGATATCACCGGTCACGTACTTGCCGTCGAAGACCGAGCAATCGAAGTTGTCGATTTTGATTTTCTTGCTGCCACTGACCGCTTCGATCAGGTCATTCAGGTCCTGATAGATCAACCAGTCGGCACCGATCAGATCGGCAACGTCCTGAGTGCTGCGGTTATGAGCGATCAGCTCATGAGCGCTTGGCATGTCGATGCCGTAGACGTTCGGGTAACGAACGGCAGGTGCAGCGGAGCAGAAGTAGACATTCTTGGCACCGGCTTCACGGGCCATCTGGATGATCTGCTTGCACGTGGTGCCACGCACGATGGAGTCATCCACCAGCATGACGTTCTTGCCGCGGAATTCCAGCTCGATGGCGTTGAGCTTCTGGCGTACGGATTTCTTGCGTGCAGCCTGACCGGGCATGATGAACGTGCGGCCGATGTAACGGTTCTTGACGAAACCTTCGCGAAACTTGACGCCCAGGTGGTTCGCCAGTTCCAGTGCCGCCGTACGGCTGGTGTCCGGAATCGGGATAACCACGTCGATGTCGTGATCCGGACGCTCGCGCATGATCTTGTCGGCCAGCTTCTCGCCCATGCGCAGACGCGCCTTGTAGACCGAGATACCGTCGATGATCGAGTCCGGACGCGCCAGATAGACGTGTTCGAAAATGCACGGTGCATACTTGGGATTGGTTGCGCACTGACGAGTGTGCAGCTTGCCATCTTCAGTGATGTAAACCGCTTCGCCCGGCGCCAGGTCGCGAATCAGGGTGAAACCCAGCACGTCCAGCGAGACGCTTTCGGAGGCAATCATGTACTCGACGCCTTCGTCGGTATGACGCTGGCCGAAGACGATCGGGCGGATGGCATCCGGATCGCGGAAACCGACGATACCGTAACCGGTGATCATGGCGACCACGGCGTAACCACCACGGCAGCGCTTATGCACGTCGGTCACAGCGGCGAAGATGTCTTCTTCGGTTGGCTGCAACTTGCCGCGCACGGCCAGCTCATGAGCGAAAACGTTGAGCAGCACTTCCGAGTCGGAATTGGTGTTGACGTGGCGCAGGTCAGATTCGTAAATCTCCTTGGCCAGTTGCTCAACGTTGGTCAGGTTACCGTTATGCGCCAACGTGATGCCATACGGCGAGTTGACGTAAAACGGCTGAGCTTCGGCCGAAGTCGAGCTGCCTGCAGTTGGATAGCGCACATGACCAATACCCATGTGACCGACCAGGCGCTGCATATGGCGCTGGTGGAACACATCACGTACGAGTCCGTTGTCCTTGCGCAGGAATAACCGGCCGTCGTGGCTGGTTACGATACCGGCAGCGTCCTGGCCGCGGTGCTGGAGGACGGTGAGCGCGTCATACAGCGCCTGATTGACGTTCGACTTACCGACGATACCGACGATGCCACACATGCGACACAACCCCTACTTAGTGGAACTGGATTTACCGAGCACTTCCTGCGGCATTGTAGGCGGCAGGAGGTGTTCCTTGAACGGCAGTTCAGCAGGTACGCTGACTCCGCTGGCGAGCCACTTGCTGGACATCCCGAGAATCAGGTTTTTCGACCAGTCAGCGACCATGAGAAATTGCGGCACCAACCTCGATTGCTGCCACCATTGATCCTGTTGTACCGGCCCCAGGCTCAATAGCCCGACTGCCACTACTACAAGCAAGCCTCCGCGCGCTGCGCCAAAGACCATGCCGAGAAAGCGATCGGTTCCGGAAAGCCCGGTGACACGAATCAGTTCCCCAATAAGAAAGTTGATCATTGCGCCAACCAGCAAGGTGGCGATGAATAGAATAGTACAGGCCGCAATAACCCGAAACGACGGCGTTTCGATGTAATTGACGAAATAACCCGATAATCCCGCACCAAACATCCAGGCGACGACACCTGCAATGATCCAGGTCACCAGAGACAGGGCTTCTTTGACGAAGCCGCGCTTGAGACTGATCAGAGCGGAGATAGCGACGATCGCGAGGATCGCCCAGTCGACCGGGGTAAAGGGCACGTTTGAGCCTGCAAACAGATAAGGCGGCGCATTTTAGCAGAGCGCTCACCTGCCGGTAAGCGACATTTCCGGCCCAGGCTGCGTGAAAACTACTGCAGGCTGGGAAACTTCGTTTTTTACGCACGCAATACCGCGTTTAAAGCAGGCGAAAAATGCTCATTTAGAACACCTGGAGTCGGACGCGACCCCAGCCGTTTTTCGCCTGCTTGATTCGCTCCGCTCGCCCTCCGGGCCAGCCTGCGGCTGTTACTCGCTCCGCTCGTTGCGCCTTGTCTTGCCGTCGCTCGCTACGTTTTCACACAGTCTGGGCGGCGTGAATTCATCTGAAAAGCATCAACCCTGCTCAGGCTGAAACCGCACCACAATGCCCTTGAGTTTCTGCTGCTTGTCGAGTTGATCACGCAGGCGGTCAGCTTCTGCACGCTCGATCAGTGGCCCCACAAACACCCGGTTCACCCCGTTTGCGGTACGGATGTAGGCGTTGTAGCCCTGAGTACGCAGAGTCTTCTGCAGGTTGTCGGCGTTGGCACGATTGGACATGCTCGCCAGCTGCACCGACCAGCTTACCGACAGACCGTTCGCGTCGACACCTGATGGCGTGGCAGGTTTGGCAGCCGCTTGTGCTGGCGGCGACGCCGGTGTTGGCGTCGGAGCTGGCGTCTGAGCTGGCGGAGTCACTGGCTTGGTGGCCGGTTTGGCTGCAGGCGGGGTCGCAGTCTTCACTTCAGGCGGAGCCGGAGCGATAGGCATGGACGGTGCCTGGGTTTGCGCGGCTATTTCATCGTCGCCAGGGATAGGCTCCTGAGTGGGAACCTGAGGATCAGGCACCGGCACCGGCTGAACCTGCACTTGAGGTGCTGCAGGCGCTTGCGGGGCAGCAGGTGCATCGACCTGAACATGGCGCGTCTCATCCTGACGCGTGAACAGCATCGGCAGGAAGATCACCGCCACGGCGATAAGCACCAGGGCACCGACCATTCGCTGTTTGAATACGTTATCCAGCAGAGCCATTTGCAGCTTCCTCTATGGCGTGCCGGGTCAACCATTCCAGGGCCTCGGCAACACAGTAAAAAGACCCGAACAGCAGAATTTCGTCATCGGCTGTAGCGTGCGCGCACTGGGCTTCCAGTGCCAACGCAACACTCTGATAGGACGTCACGTGTGCGCCAAGGTTCTCAAGCGCCACCTGCAAATCAGCCGCAGGCCGGCTGCGTGATGTCGGAAGCGGTGCAACGGCCCAGTCATTGATACTGGAAGCCAGCTCGGCAACGACACCTTCCAGTTCCTTGTCAGCCAACAGACCAAAGACCGCCAGACGTTTACCCGCCACCGGACGCTGAGCCATGCGCTGGGCCAGAAACTGCGCAGCATGGGGGTTGTGCCCCACATCCATCAGCAGATTCAGGCGCTTGCCATGCCAGTTGAAGACGCGACGATCCAGACGACCGATGATCCGCGTATCGAGCAATGCAGCACGAATCAGCTCCGGCTGCCAGGCAATATCCAGCAATAGATAAGCCTGCAAGGCCAAGGCAGCGTTTTCCATAGGAAGGTCGAGCAATGGCAAATCGAGCAACTCAACCGGCTCGCCCTGCCCGTCTCGCCCCGTCCAGTTCCAGTTACGCTCAGTGATCGACAGGTCGAACTCACGACCGCGCAGCATCAGCGGACAATTGAGTTGTTCGGCCTTATCCAGCAATGGCACAGGCGGATCAGGATCACCGCACAAGACTGGGCAACCTTCACGGAAAATCCCCGCTTTTTCGAACGCTACGGACTCGCGGGTATCACCCAGCCAGTCGGCATGGTCGATACCGATACTGGTCACTACCGCCAGATCGGAATCAATCAGGTTGACGGCATCCAGGCGACCACCCAGCCCCACTTCAAGCACCGCAACGTCAAGCGCCGCCTGCTCGAACAGCCAGAAAGCCGCCAGCGTCCCCATCTCGAAATAAGTCAGCGTGACATCGCCACGCGCGGCCTCTACGACGGCGAACGCATCACAGAGCTCGACATCAGTGGCTTCAACACCCTGCACCTGCACACGCTCGTTGTAGCGCAGCAAATGCGGGGAACTGTAAACACCGACTTTAAGACCCTGGGCACGGAGCAACGAGGCCAGAAAGGCGCAGGTCGATCCTTTGCCGTTGGTCCCCGTTACGGTAATCACCCTGGGCGCAGGCCGGGTCAGGCCCAATTGCCGAGCGACCTGCCGTGACCTGTCCAGCCCCATATCAATGGCAGAGGGATGCAGCTGCTCAAGATAGGCGAGCCAGTCGCCCAGGGATCCTGGCGTCATACGTTGGCGGGCGCCGGAGGAACGATGATTGGCTCGATGACCGGCGCGACGAACTTGGGTGTCGGCAGATTCATCATTTGCGCCAGGAGGTTACCCAGACGCTGACGCAGTTCCTGGCGAGGAATGATCATGTCGATAGCGCCGTGATCCAGCAGGAATTCACTGCGCTGGAAGCCTTCCGGCAGTTTTTCGCGAACTGTCTGCTCGATGACGCGAGGCCCGGCAAAGCCGATCAGCGCCTTTGGCTCAGCGACGATCACGTCACCCAGCATCGCCAGACTTGCAGAAACACCGCCGTAAACCGGATCGGTCAGTACGGAAATGAATGGCAGGCCTTCTTCGCGAAGACGGGCCAGCACGGCCGAGGTCTTGGCCATTTGCATCAGCGAGATCAACGCTTCCTGCATGCGCGCACCGCCTGAAGCGGCGAAGCAGATCATCGGGCAGCGTTTTTCCAGAGCATAGTTGGCAGCCTGAACGAAGCGCTCGCCGACGATCGCGCCCATCGAGCCGCCCATGAAGGAAAACTCGAACGCCGAGACCACGACAGGCATGCCCAACAGGGAGCCGCTCATGGAAATCAGAGCATCTTTTTCACCGGTCTGCTTCTGAGCACCGACCAGACGGTCCTTGTACTTTTTGCTGTCGCGGAATTTGAGACGGTCAACCGGCTCCAGATCGGCACCGATTTCGGAACGGCCTTCTTCATCCAGGAAGATATCCAGACGAGCACGAGCGCCGATACGCATGTGGTGATTGCACTTCGGGCAAACGTCCAGGGTCTTTTCCAGCTCTGGACGATAGAGCACCGCTTCGCAGGATGGGCATTTATGCCAGAGGCCTTCAGGAACCGAGCTCTTCTTGACCTCGGAACGCATGATCGAAGGGATCAGTTTGTCTACCAACCAGTTGCTCATGCTTTATATCTCCAGTACCGGTGGCTCGAACGCCGGGTGACTCAGCACCCTGCGCATGCCCTTTAACTAATTCGTAAATGAATCGAAGCAGCTTGCCTGTGGCTGACACATATCTTGTCCTGGCCAGCCAGCCGCGCAGCTTCAATCGCGATTCAACAACCGTGGCGAGGCCATTCGAACCTCACCCGTAAAAAATCTCCCCCGCTTATCCGGGGCTGGCTGCCTGTCGCACAGACAGGATTATGGACGGTGGCCGATGAAAACCCGTCACATCGAACCGCCATCAGCAGCCGTGCACTGCACTCATGAATGCACGAATCTTGTCATGATCCTTGATGCCTTTGCTCTTCTCTACCCCGCCGCTGACATCCACCGCGTAAGGCCGAACCTGCGTAATGGCCTGAGCTACGTTGGCAGAGGTCAAACCACCGGCCAGGATAATCGGTTTTTCCAGACCGCTCGGAATCAGCGCCCAGTCGAAGGTCTCGCCCGTTCCGCCGGGAACGCCCGCGACGAACGTGTCGAGCAGGATACCGCTGGCCCTCGCGTATAGACGGCAACTGGCAGCAATATCGTCACCGGCCTGCACCCGCAATGCCTTGATGAACGGACGATGATAGCCGTCACACTGTTCAGGCGTCTCATCTCCGTGGAACTGCAACATATCCAGTGGCACAGCATCCAGAGTTTCGTTGAGCTCGCAACGACTGGCATTGACGAACAAACCGACCGTGCTGATGAACGGCGGCAAGGCGGCAATGATTGCCCGCGCTTGCTGAACGCTTACCGCTCTCGGGCTTTTGGCGTAAAACACGAAGCCGATGGCATCGGCCCCCGCCTCGACGGCAGCCAATGCATCTTCTATGCGGGTAATCCCGCAGATCTTGCTGCGAACGGCTGACATGTAAAGAAAACCTCAAGCCTTTCGGGAAAGGCCCGGATGTTAACAAATGCTGCTACAGGCGTCAGCCGTCAAGTTCCGAGAACCCTGTGAGAAAGTGCGGACCGATATAACGCTCCGGCAACGGAAACTCATCGCGATACTCCACTTGAACCAGATACAGCCCGAACGGGTGAGCGGTCACCCCGCCCGTACGACGAACCTTGCTTTCCAGTACCTCGCTCGCCCACTCGACCGGCCGCTCTCCTGCGCCAATGGTCATCAGCACGCCAGCGATGTTGCGAACCATGTGGTGCAGAAACGCGTTGGCGCGCACATCAATGACAATCATCTTGCCGTGCTGCGTAACCCGCAGATGATGCAGCTGTTTGACAGGCGACTTGGCCTGGCACTGCCCGGCACGGAAAGCACTGAAATCATGGGTACCGACCAGGTACTGCGCTGCCTGCGCCATGCGCTCGACGTCCAGCGGGCGATGATTCCAGGTGATTTCCTGATTCAGGTGCGCGGGACGGATCTGGTCGTTATAGATAACGTAGCGGTACCGGCGCGCAATGGCTTTGAAGCGCGCATGAAAATCTGCGGGCATGATCTTGGCCCAGCTGACGCTGATGTCATGAGGCAGATTGATATTGGCGCCCATCACCCAGGCTTTCATGGAGCGCTGGGCCTGAGTATCAAAATGCACGACTTGTCCGCACGCATGTACACCGGCATCGGTTCGTCCGGCACACATCAACGAGACTGGCGAGTCGGCGACTTTCGACAAGGCGTCTTCGAGGGTTTCCTGAACCGTCAGCACGCCGGATGCCTGACGCTGCCAACCTGAGTAACGCGAGCCTTTGTACTCGACTCCGAGCGCAATTCGGGAAAAGCCTTCAGCAGCCATTTCAGCTGCCGGGTTATCAATGTTCGCCAAGAGGTAAAAGCCTGTCGGATTGCAAAATGGCGGCCATTATAGGGCCGTCGAAAAAAGACGCCATGTGCCCGACGCTATAAAAGCAAACGGCCGCATAAGCGGCCGTTGCAATACAGCGGTAACGAATCAGACCAGACGAGAGAGCATGTCCCGCGCCTCGGTCTTCTGACCGTCATCACCTTCGGTCACTACTTCATCGAGGATATCGCGAGCACCATCGCTGTCCCCCATTTCGATGTAGGCGCGGGCCAGATCGAGCTTGGTGGCAGCTTCGTCGGTGCCGGACAGGAAGTCGAACTCCGGCTCATCGTCCATCAATGCCATGTCATCAGCGGTGAAGCTCGGCGCTTCGAACGGCTCAGCCATCGGCGGGTGTTCAAGATTTTGCGACAAACGCTCCAGCTCGGCGTTGACGTCTTCGATCTCCGAAGCAAACGCCTGGGCAGCAGGATCAGACTCGATTTCGTCAGACAGCGACAGGTCGAAGTCATCCGGCAAATCCAGATCGTGCTCCAGTTCAGGCTCAGGAGCAGCTGCCACCACAGGCGCAGGCTCACCCAGGTCCAACGGTTCCTCATCGAGGCTGAGCAGGAACTCATCTTCCGTGGTCAACCCGGGCTCGTCTTCCGCCAGATCCAGATCAAAATCCTCCAGATCATCAGGCGTGCTGACCACCGGCGCTTCGGTCTGCTGCTTCAAGAGCGACTCAAAACTTGGCTCTTGCGGCTCAGGTACCGGCGCATCCAGTTCAAAATCATTCGCTTCAGCTGGCGCAGTCAGATCAACGACGTGTTCCGGCGAAGCCTGCTCCAGATCGTCCAGGCTCAGGTCGAAATCGTGCTCGAAGTCATCAGCCTCAGCAGCCGACACTTCAGACTCAGGGGCTGGCGCTACCACAACTGGCTCAGGTTCCAGTTCCGGCTCCGGCTCCGGCTCCGGCTCCGAAGCCAACTCTGGCTCTGGCTCTGGCTGTACGTCAGCGACAGGCGGCTGCGGCTCTTCTTCGTCGAGCAACAGTTCCTCGACGTATTTCGCATCCAGCTCGGCCGCCACTGCTGCTGCCGTCGCTGTTGCCGCCGCAGCTACAACAGCTGCGGTAACCATGGTCGGGTAACGACTCTTTAGCTGCTCGACCTCAGCTTCATGCTTTCCCCGTGCCACCACTTTGCGCTCGTGCGCGGCGAAGGCTTTGCTGTTGCCCTGCTCGGCGTAGATTTCCATCAGTTTCAGACGGATATCATCACGATCAGGATCTTCCTTGACTGCTTCTTCCAGCAGCTCGACGGCCTGATTCATACGGCCGTAAGCGATATGGATTTCAGCCTGAACCAGCGGATCAGCAGGACGTTCTTTCGGACCGCCAGCAGCAGGCGGTGGCGTCATTGCCACATTAGGCGAAGCGACGCCCAACCCTTCGAAACTGGCTTGCGGCAGCTCCATGTCCATATCAGACACAAAATCAGACTCTTCAGCCAGCGCACGCGCCATGCGCTTATGCTTCTCGGCTTCGGCCTTGGCATTGCGTCGACGGGCCAGGAACAGCATCAGCAGAAGCAGGAACAGCACCACAGCCCCGCCAATGATGCCGAGCACGATTGGATTGTTGAGCAACTGCTTGAAAGCGTTATCCGCATCGGACTCCGGCGCGACTACCGGCTCAACGGCCAACGGTTGATCTGCACCCGGCGCGGTGACCTGAGCGGCACCGGCGGGTAGCGCATCTTCAGGGGCAATTTCACCTGGCGGTTTGGCGGCAGCCTCAGGCGTACCCGGCGCGCCAACCACTGTTGCAGGCATGGCCGAGTCAGCAGGATTCGCAGCCGCTGTTGCGTCAGGGGCCGCACCCGGCGTTGCAGGTGGAACTACGCCCCCGGCAGCCTGCATTTTGGCCAGTTGATCGCTTTTCAACTGAATCAGACGCTGCATCTTGTCCAGTTGGCTTTGCAGGTCGTTCATGCGGCTCTTGAGCTCCGCGTTATCACGACGTGCGGTGTCCAGGTTCTCCTGAGCCACAGCCAGTTTGTTGCTTAATTCTTTTTCGCCTGCCGAACCTTTGCCCGCAGCGTTTGAACCTGCTGATACCAGGCTGAGGTTATCGCCTGCTTCCACACGGGAAGGTGCCTCTCCGGCACGATCACGACGAGTGGCATCCACCTGGCGCGTGCCGGAAGGCGTTCTGCGCCCCTGACGCCACGCCTGATTCTGCGCGGCCACTTCAGTGATCGCCTGGGGCTGAGGCATGGTGGTTGACTGCGACGGCGTAGGCAAACGCAACACCTGACCTTTCTTCAGTCGGTTGATATTGCCGCCGATGAATGCATCCGGATTCAGCGCCTGAATCGCCAGCATGGTCTGCTGCACGGTGCCGCCGTTGCGATTTTTCTCGGCAATTTCCCACAACGTGTCGTTGTTGCTGGTGGTATAGAGAGCTGGCTTGGCACTGGTGTCCGCAGTTGGCGCTGGAGCGGCTGGTGTCTCTGCGGCTGGCGTGGGTGCCGGAGGAACAGCCGGTTGCTCCGCAGCCGGTGCCGTAGATGGCAACTGGGTTGCAGCAGCTGGAGCTGAAGCGGTCGCAGCAGCAGCGGCCGCCGCTTCAGGGGAATATTTAGGCGGATCAAGCAGCAGGCTGTACTCGCGCAGCAAGCGACCGTTTGGCCACAACACTTGAACGAGGAATTTCACGAAGGGTTCGCGTACCGGCCTGCTGGAGGTGATACGCAAGACACTCTTGCCATTGGCGTTGATCACCGGAGTAAACGTGAGGTCGTTGAGAAACGCCTGACGGGTGACACCGGCCTGAGCGAAATCTGCGGTCGTTGCCAGACTCGGCACCACTTGCGAGGCGTTAAGGCCCTGCGCTTCCGTGAGTTCGATTTCGGCTACCAATGGCTGGTTCAGGGTCGACTTGACCGACAATTCCCCAAGCCCCAGCGCATGCGCCATTCCAGATGACAGCGCGGAAGCCGCAGCAATTGCTAAAACCAGTTTGCGAACCTGAACCATAGCCCATCCCTTGTTAAAAAATTCCTCGGCATCCGAGAGGTAAAAGTACTCATCTCAGGAGCTTGGAGGACACGCCTGGCTAGAATGATTCTTCAAATTGCCGCCAAGTATCTTTTACACATAGTCTTTTATCAACAATTCAGCGAGCTGCACAGCGTTGAGAGCGGCCCCTTTGCGTACATTGTCCGACGTAACCCACAGATTTAACTCACAAGGGTCGTCGATTCCACTCCGCACGCGTCCTACATAAACAACGTCCTGTCCTACAGCATCACCGACCGCAGTCGGATAATCACCGGCTTCGACCAACTCGATTCCAGCCGCCGATTCAAGTGCTTTGTTGACCGCTCCGAGATCTACAGGTGCCGCCGTTACCAGCGAAACCGTGAAGCTGTCGCCAAAAAACAGCGGTGCCTGCACGCTTGCCGCGGAAACCTTCAGTAAAGGCAGAGCCAGCAACTCTCGCAACTCCGCGACCAAACGCTTTTCCAGTGGCACATGCCCTTCTGCATCCGGCGTGCCCACTTGGGCCAGCAGGTTGAAGGCCATTTGCCGATCGAAAAAACGCGGCTCCAGCGGACGAACATTGAGCAACTCTGTCGTCTGGCGCGCCAGTTCAGCGACGCCTTCACGCCCTTGACTCGATACCGCCAGGCAGGCCGTGACGCTGACCCGCTGAATGTCCAGCACCGCCAGCAAAGGCGCCAGTGTCAGCGCCAGCGCTGCGCCGGAAGGGCTCGGACTACCCACCTGAAACGGTTTGCCGTACGACTCGATCAGCGCGCCATTGATCTCGGGAATCACGTTCGGCGCTTCTTCCGGGGATAGTCCGCCGGACAGATCAATGACCGAACAGCCGGCGGCAGTCGCACGCTCAGCATAGCTGCGGGTAATCGCCGGGCCAGCGGCAAAGAAGGCGACCTGCGCCTTGCTGAAATCGAACTCGTCGACTTCACGCACGCGCACATTCTTACCCCTGAACGGCACGGAATGACCTGCCGACTCGATACTGGCCAGCAGATGCAACTGCGCAACCGGGAAGTTACGCTCTTCGAGAATCTGGACGATGGTTTCGCCGACAGTACCGGTGGCGCCGATAACGGCAATATCAAAGGACTGATTCATGCAAAAACCTCAGGTAAAACGGGGAGCGGCACTTTAACCGCCGAGTACAAAGCAAGCAATTGACCGGCAACTTATTGGTTCACGGCTCAAGGCCTATGGGAAAGAACTCCCCGTGGCTCCAAACGCCCAGCCAGCGCTGACCGTCAATGTCACGGGAAACCGCCAGTTCTACCAACTGGTAGAACACGTTGCGATGAATCAGCGCTTCAAGGTTGGCCCGCACATGAATGTAAGGCGCAGGCTCTTCGGTCAGCGGATCGACCATTACGCGCAACGGGTGATCCGGACCGGCTTCGGTGTCGTCCTCGACATTGGTCGAAAAGCGCAGAATCTGCTGCTCGTCCTCGCCTTCCACCACCAGACTGACCGCTACGAATGGGGCGTCATCGACGCGAATCCGGACCTTCTCCACTGGAGTAATCAGGAAGTAATCGTCGCCGTCACGGCGCATGATCGTGGAAAACAACCTGACCATGGGCTTGCGACCAATCGGCGTACCCAGGTAGTACCAGGTGCCGTCCCGCGCGATACGCATATCGATATCGCCGCAGAAATCCGGATTCCATAGATGAACCGGTGGTAATCCCTTGCTCTTGGGGATCTGCGCAAACAGATCATTGGCCTTGCCCGGACCGGTCATTTTTTCTCCTTAGCGGCTCAAACCCAACAGACTGCGAGCATATTCCTCAAGCGGCGGGCCGAGCAGATCTTCTGGTTTATTGTCGTAGAACGTCAGCAATCCGCCACGAATACGAATACGGGCAGTGTCGATCAGGTAGCGAGTGCTGGTTTCGATCAACATCAACTGGATCACGCCGTTATCGATGCCGAGTCGGTCCAGCGCTTCCTGGTCGGACCATTCATCCGTGTTGCCGATACGATCATCAGCCTTGGCAAAACGAGTGTAGAGCAAGTAATGCGCGCCGAAACCACGGGCTTCGGTCATTGCCTCATCCAGCCCAAGCGGTGCACGGGCACGGCGGACCATTGGGAAATATTCGACGAAGCCGTTAAACGCCTCTTCAGCCACTACGTTCTGCTTGGGATGGGGGCTGGAATTAGGCGGTACGAACGCGCCTTGAGCGATATAGATGAACGAGTCAGCCTGTATGCGCCAATTGCCGATACGACGGGTTTCGCCGTGGTCAAGAATCCCGGCATCACTCAGTTGATCCTTGGTGCCCTGGGCCAGATCGCTGACACTCATGCAACCACTCAACGCCAACAGCGCCAGTAACAGAACCAGGCTACGCATTATTCCCCTCCCAAATGCCGGTGACGGAAAACCGGCGAATGGTCGTCGGATGCAGCTTCCGCGCCAGACCGCGTCGGGAAGCTGAATAATGCGGTTTTTAATGCGAAGCGCGCTTGAAACAGCGCCCTGTAGCAACCCGTTTACTGATCCGTGGAATCCGTTTTGGGATCGGCAATCGCGTCGGTATCGCGTTTGCGCTTGTTGCCCATCCGCACGCCAATGTCCATCAGGAACTGGAAAAAGCCTTCCTGATCTTCAAGGACGTTGCTCCAGAACGGCGAGTGGTACAGCGCAACCGCGCCATGGACCAGCGCCCAGGCGGCGCAATAGTGGAAATACGGCGGGACGTCTTCCAGCTTGCCTTCGTTGATCCGGCCTTTGATCAGCAGCGTCAGGTGTTCGAAGTTCGAGGCGCGGATCTTGTGCAGCTCTTCCACCAGCTCCGGTACCTGATTGCCTTTGACGACCTTCTCTTCAAGACGATCAAACAGGCGATAACGCTGCGGGTCGCGCATGCGGAACTCGAAGTAGGCGCGCGAGAGCGACTCCTTGTCCTTTTCCAGATCCGCTGAATGCAGTAACTCGTTCAGATCACGCTCGTAGTCGAGCATCAGGCGCAAATAGATTTCCGCCTTGGATTTGAAGTGCTTGTAGATGGTGCCTTTGCCAATACCGACGGCGTCCGCAATCATCTCGACAGTAACGCTGTCTTCGCCTTCTTCAAGAAATAACTTAAGCGCCGTGTCGAGGATTTCCTGCTCACGACGGCGAAACTCACGGACCTTACGAGGTTCTTTTTGCATATTAAGAAGGTCTGCACGGCTCAAAATCGAAGCTCTGCATTATGCCTAACCCGCGCGAAATTGCACGGATCATCCGATCATGGTGCGTTAAATGCGTGAAGTGCGTTTTTTGACGGGAAAGTGTCGGACAATCCGGGACTTCATTTCAAGGAGAGAATGGCGTCGATCTTATCGCGGGCAAGCACCGCTCCCACATGAGGTTGCGGTTCCATGTGGGAGCGGTGCTTGCCCGCGATAAGATCGACTCAAAACTCAAATGTACTCAAGAACCCTGGCGCTATTCCAAATCTGTTTAAAAAACGTACAGAAGCTACTGGACGCAGGCAGATCATGACCAATACTCATTACGTTGGCGCGACATCTCCCCCAAGTGGCGTGCCAATAAAGGTGCCGATGGATAGCGCACCTTTGTTTTACTCCTAATGGTCTTAACCCGGATTCCCCCCCCAGAACCCGGGTTTTTTTTGCCCGCGATTCTGTTAAGCCCTCAGATGCGCCAAGGGGAACAGTCGGGCGAAGTTTGCAGTCGTCATTTCAGCAAACTGCTCGTACGACTCACCGCGCAACATGGCCAGAAACTCAGCCACTTCACGCACGTACTGAGGCAGGTTAGGCTTGCCTCGGTACGGGATCGGCGCGAGATAAGGCGAGTCCGTTTCTACCAACAACCGATCCGCTGGCACCTGACGTGCCACGTCTCGCAGCGCATCGGCGTTGCGGAAGGTGACGATTCCGGACAGGGATATGTAAAAGCCAAGATCCAGCGCTGCCTTGGCCATGTCCCAGTCTTCGGTGAAACAATGCAGCACCCCGCCCTGGGGCAACGCAGCCTCGCGCAGCAGGCTCAAGGTGTCGGCCCGCGCGCCTCGGGTGTGAACTATGACCGGCTTGCCAGTCATGTTCGCGGCTTGCAGATGGAGCCGAAACGACGCCTGCTGCAGTTCCGCCGCTTCAGGCTCGTAATGGTAATCCAGGCCGGTTTCGCCAATCGCTACCACCCGCGGGTGATCCAGTTCCTTGAGCAACCAGTCCAGCGCCGGCGTTTCGCCCGGCGTCAGGTCCAGTGGATGAATGCCCACCGAGCAATCAACGTCGTCGTATCGTTCAGCCAGCGCCTTGACCGCTGCGGCATTATCAGCGCTGACGCCAATGCAGAGAAAGTGTCCGACACCTCGGTCACGCGCTGCCTCAAGGGCAGCATCAAGCGATCCGGAATGCTCGGCAAGGTCCAGGCGGTCAAGGTGGCAGTGGGAATCTACAAGCATGGAATAGGCAACTACATCGTGTGAGTGGGACGGTCGGACTTCAAAGCACCGGCCAGATAGGTTTCGATCATGGTACGAGCGGTGGTGTCGCCGTCATTGAATTGCACGCCGACGCCAGCCGCACGATTACCTTGCGCACCCTTGGGGGTAATCCACGCCACCTTACCCGCCACCGGAATTTTTTCCGGCTCTTCCATCAGGTTCAGCAGCATGAATACCTCATCCCCCAGTTTGTAGCTTTTGCTGGTAGGGATGAACAGCCCGCCATTTTTGATAAAGGGCATGTAGGCTGCATAAAGAACGGACTTGTCCTTGATGGTCAGAGACAAAATGCCATTTCGTGGACCGGAACTCGGCGGCAAGCTCATGACAACTCCTATCAAATAAAACATAACCAACTGAATTGAAATGTATTTTTTGTAGGAGCCAACTTGTTGGCGAGGCGGAATTCCTGACGATGCAGCCCCGCCGTCTCGCCAACAAGTTGGCTCCTACAGGACTGCATTTGCTGCGCGACGGTGTGGTGTCATCGGCACCGGGCGACCTCTTCGCTAACCAAATGAAGATAACCCGCTAAAGCCTAGCGCTGACTGGTCAGCCCCGCCCATTGGACCAGCAAAGCCTCAAGCAGTAATACTCTGTTCAGGTTGGCCTTGGACATGACTTTCTGACGCTGGGCCAGAATCCAGTCCTGAATCTCAAGCACCTTGCCCTGCGCGGACTTCTGCGCCAGATACTGCACTACTTTGCGCATATCCTCCAAACCCAGACCTTGCTCGTCCCCGGTCAGTTGATATCGCAAAACCAGGTGCGACCAGTCGCAGAACCAGTCAAACAGCAGCAACAGCGGGATATCTTTCCAGCCCTCAGCCAGCTGGGTTGGCGATTGTTGCTGCTTGAGCAGCTTCTTCACGCCATCCACCACTTGAGCACGCTGCTCACGCACGCCCTGGGTCTGAAGACTGACAGCAGCAAGCGGCGAACCGGCGGCTAGTGTCAGCAACTCGCGCCGCTCATCCTCGCTGCTCTCCGGCAATGCCTTGGCCAGCCAGGTGAGACTCATGTCTTCACTGGGCAGCGGGCAGGCCTGCTGTACACAGCGGCTTTTGACCGTCGGCAACAGTCGGCTGGGTTGATGACTGACCAGCAGCAGAACGGTATTGCCCGACGGCTCTTCAAGGCTTTTCAGCAAGGCGTTGGCGGCATTGATGTTCATCGACTCTACCGGCTCGATCAACACCACTTTGCGACCGACCATTTGCGCAGTCTGCACCACGAAACTCACCAGATCGCGGACCTGATCGACCTTGATCGCCTTGTCCGCCTCTTCCGGCTCCAGCACGTAATTGTCCGGGTGACTTCCCGCCAGCAACAACAGGCAGGATTTGCATTGGCCGCACGCCTCCAGACCTTCCGGGCGCTGGCACAGCAGACTGGCCATCAACCGCTCAGCCAGCGCTCGCTTGCCAATGCCGATCGGCCCATGCAGCAAATACGCATGGGCGTGTTGAGCACGACCGGCCAATTGCTGCCAGAGCTGCTCCTGCCAGGGATAAGCTTCAGCCACGGTGCAGACTCAACAGCTCGGGCAACAATGCGTCGAGGGAACGCTGCACGTCAGGCAGGGATTGCGCAGCGTCCACCAGGCGATAACGATCAGGTTCAGCATTGGCGCGATTCAGATACGTACTGCGCACGGCGTCAAAAAAGGTTCGGCCTTCCTGCTCGAAACGATCCAGCCGCCCCCGGGCCGTGGCGCGTGCCAGCCCCACTTCTACCGGCAAATCGAATACCAGCGTCAGGTCCGGGCGCAAATCGCCCTGTACGAAATTCTCCAACGCAGCAATCCGCTCATGGGACAAGCCACGGCCGCCCCCCTGATAGGCGTAAGTGGCATCCGTGAAACGATCACACAGGACAACCGCGCCACGTGCCAGGGCCGGACGAATCACTTCCGCCAGATGCTGCGCTCGCGCAGCAAACACCAGCAGCAATTCGGTATCGGCGTGCATGGCCTCATCGCTGGGTGCCAGCAGCAGCTCGCGAATGCGTTCAGCCAGCGGCGTACCGCCCGGCTCACGTGTCAGCAGTACATCAATGCCTTCGGCGCGCAGTTGCGCGGCAAGGTATTCACGATTGGTGCTTTTACCCGCACCTTCCGGGCCTTCGAGGGTGATAAACAGGCCGGTCACAGGTTGTACTCAGTAAAATTCATTGTGATTTTTGCTCGCTCGGCGCGGTGTTTTCTTCAGCTTTCGATTCATCAGTCGCCGCCGGATTGGGCTCGACTGCCGGCACGGGCTCTGCCGGGGTTGCCGGGACGACTACCGGAGCTGCGGCCGGGGCCGGGCTCGATCGGTAGTCAGCGCGACGCTTGAGCTGAAACTCACGGACTGCGGCATTGTGCGCGTCCAGGTCATCGGAAAATACGTGGCTGCCATCGCCCCGGGCGACGAAATAAAGACTGCGCCCCGCCACCGGGTTGAGCGCGGCGTGAATCGCTTCACGGCCTACCAGCGAAATGGGTGTAGGCGGCAAACCGGCGATGACGTAGGTGTTGTAAGGCGTAGGCTCTTTCAGATGAGCGCGGGTCAACTTGCCGTTGTAGCGCTCGCCCAGACCATAGATCACTGTGGGGTCTGTCTGCAGCAGCATGCCCAGGGCCAACCGGCGAACGAAAACGCCGGCGATCTGCCCACGTTCCTGCGGGACACCGGTCTCTTTTTCAACCAGCGACGCCATGATCAGCGCTTGATAAGCATCGGTATACGGCACATCCGCTGCACGCTTGGCCCATTCCTCCTCCAGCACGTCGTCGAGACGCTTGTAGGCCTGCTTGAGAATTTCAGCGTCGGTCATGCCCCGCACGTAACGGTAGGTGTCCGGAAAGAACCGGCCTTCGGGGAACACATCCGGATGACCAATTTTAGTCATCAGCTCAGCGTCGCTGAGATTACCCAGGGTTTGTTCAAGCTTGGGCTGCTTGCCGAGTGCTGCACGCACCTGACGGAAGTTCCAGCCTTCGACCAGCGTCAGGCTGTATTGGACCACTTCACCGCGCTGCCAAAGACCAAGCAGAGACTGCGCGTCCATGCCCGGCGTCATGCGGTATTCGCCGCTGTGCAGGGCTTCCCCCGACAGATTGAAGCGCCAGTACAACCGCAACCAGAAGGAATCTTTGATTACACCCTCGGTTTGCAGGCGATTGAGCAAACCACCCGGCGTCGAACCGGCAGGAACGTCGAGCATCTGTTCCTGGGTGACATTCAAGGGTTGATGCAGAGCCTCGTTCTGCTGCCAGTAGGCATAACCCAGCGCCAAACCCGCCAGGACCAGACCCGTTTCCAGCAACAGCAAAAATTTTCGAATCACTAAGCGATATCCAGAAGGGCAAGAGCTGTGCGCTGCAGTTTACGGGTGAGCGGACCAACCGACCAGCGAAGCTGTTCGAAGCCACGCACCGGCCAGACGCCATAGACACTGTTGCAGACAAATACTTCGTCGGCGTGTTCCAGATCAGCCATATGCAGGTCACGAACCGCGACACGAATGCCGAGCTCCGGCGCTCGCTCCAGCAATGCGCCACGCATGACACCGGCGACACCGCTACGACTCAGGTCAGCCGTGAGCAAAAGGTCATCGCGGACCACAAAAAGATTGCTGTAAACCCCTTCAATAACGCGGCCGGATAGATCGCGCATCAGCCCTTCGGCAAACTCCGGGCCTTGCCATTCCGAGCGGGCAAGCACTTGTTCGAGGCGATTCAAATGTTTCAAACCTGCCAGCAAAGGCTGCTCGGCCAGACGCGTGACGCAGGGAAACAGGTGAATGCCTTGCTCCGCATGGGCAGCGGGATAGACAGGCAGCGGACTGCCCTGAAGAATTCTTAGCGGTTGGGAGTGTGGATCAGGCGCATAGCCGCGCTGGCTATCGCCACGGGCAAGAATCAGCTTCATGACGCCTTCGCCGAGTTGCCGGGCAAAGGCCAGCAGCTCTTCACGAATCAGAACCCGATCAGCCGCAATACCAAGACGATCGCAGCCTAGCTGCAAGCGCTGCAAGTGCTGATCCAGCAGCGATGGTCGCCCTGCCCTTACCGCAATGGTCTCAAATAGACCATCACCATAAGCCAGCCCTCTATTTCTGACAGAAAGCGTGTCGGCTGGACGTCCATCGATCCAGCCTGGCATCACTCAGCGAACCGGCGGAACACCAGTGAGCCGTTGGTTCCACCAAAACCGAAGGAGTTGGAAACCACCACGTCGATGGGCATGCTACGCGCCTCGTGCGGCACGAAGTCCAGATCACAACCCTCACCCGGCTCGTCCAGGTTGATGGTCGGCGGCGCCACCTGACCGTTGATCGCCAGCACACTGAAGATGGCTTCAACAGCACCGGCCGCGCCCAGCAAATGACCGGTCATGGATTTGGTGGAGCTGACCGCCAGCTTGTAGGCGTGATCGCCAAACACACTCTTGATCGCATTGGCTTCGGCAAGGTCGCCCGCCATGGTCGAAGTGCCGTGGGCATTGATGTACTGAACCTGATCAGGGTTGACCCTGGCGTCTTTCAGCGCATTGCGGATGCAGCGGGCAGCACCGGCACCGTCGTCTGGCGGCGAAGTCATGTGGTATGCATCGCCGCTCATGCCAAAGCCGATCAGTTCGGCATAGATAGTCGCGCCACGGGCCTTGGCATGTTCAAGCTCTTCAAGCACCAGCGCACCGGAACCGTCGGACAGGACAAAACCGTCGCGACCTTTGTCCCAGGGACGACTGGCGCGGGTTGGATCGTCATTGCGGGTCGACAGCGCACGGGAGGCGCCGAAGCCACCCATGCCCAGCCCACAGGCCGCCATTTCAGCGCCGCCCGCAATCATCACATCGGCTTCGCCGTAGGCAATGTTGCGTGCAGCCATGCCAATGCAATGCGTGCCCGTGGTGCAAGCGGTCGCAATGGCATAGTTAGGTCCCTGTGCGCCCAGATGGATCGACAGGAAACCGGAAATCATGTTGATGATGGAACCTGGTACGAAAAACGGCGAAATACGCCCCGGCCCCTGCTCATGCAAAGAACGGCTGTTGTTTTCGATATTGGTCAGGCCACCGATTCCGGACCCCATGGCAACGCCAATGCGCTCACGGTTTGCATCGGTGACTTCCAGACCGGAATTACGCACAGCCTGAAAGCTGGCAGCGAGACCGTACTGGATGAATAGATCGAGCCTGCGAGCCTCTTTGGGCGCCAGGTACTCTTCGACGTTGAAGCCCTTGATCGAACCGCCAAAGCGGGTCGTGTAAGCCGAAAGGTCTGTGTGTTCGATAAGGTTAATGCCACTGCGACCAGCCAGAATACCCTGCCAACTGCTCGGCACATCCGTACCCAATGGCGACAGCATACCCATACCGGTGACCACGACGCGTCTACGCGACACAGGACTCTCCTTTTCTCTCATTGACTACGACAGGACATCACAGGACATCGTTTTAAAGAAAAAACCGCACGCCGGTAAGGCAGTGCGGTTTTCCCATGACCCAGCAACGATTACTGAATGTTACGCCTGGTGGGCAGTAACGTAATCGATAGCAGCTTGAACAGTGGTGATCTTCTCGGCTTCTTCGTCAGGGATTTCGGTCTCGAATTCCTCTTCCAGAGCCATTACCAGCTCCACGGTGTCAAGGGAGTCGGCACCCAGGTCTTCAACGAAAGAAGCAGTGTTAACAACTTCCTCAGATTTGACGCCAAGTTGCTCGGCAACGATTTTCTTGACGCGCTCTTCGATGGTGCTCATACCGTGTTTTAACTCCTAGTAGACAAATTCAGGCAGCTGGCCGATGGGTAAGTGTATAGAAGAGGATTTGCGAATTTCAAGCTCAACGCAATTCCCGATACGCCCATCCCCCTTCTGCCCATTAAAAGATTTCAGCTTTATAACGGATTTTAGACAGCCCGTATTACATTTTTTTAAAACGGGCGATCACATATACATGCCGCCGTTGACGGGGATTGTAGCCCCGGTAACGTAGCCTGCACCTTCCGAGGCAAGAAAAGCGACAACATGCGCAATCTCTTCTGCCTGCCCCAGGCGACCCAGAGGAATCTGCGCCGTCAGGGAATCTCGTTGCGCCTGAGGTAGCTCGCGGGTCATATCGGTGTCGATAAAACCAGGAGTTACCGAGTTCACGGTTACCGCACGCGAACCCACTTCACGCGCCAGAGCGCGACTGAAACCTTCCAGACCCGCTTTCGCGGCGGCATAGTTTACTTGGCCTGCGTTGCCCATGGCACCCACAACCGAACCAATACTGATAATTCGACCCCAACGCGCCTTGGTCATGCCACGCAAAACGCCCTTGGACAGACGGAAAAGGCTGTTCAGGTTGGTGTTGACGACATCGTTCCACTCGTCGTCTTTCATGCGCATCATCAGGTTGTCACGGGTGATGCCGGCATTATTGACCAGAATCAACGGTGCGCCAACACGCTCCTGAATCTGCGACAGCACGGAATCCACGGACTCGGCGCTGCAGACGTCCAGCATCAGACCGAAGCCTTCGATGCCGTTTTCCTTGAACGTCGCGCTGATGCGCTCGGCACCCGACTCGGAAGTCGCTGTCCCGACCACAACAGCACCATTACGACCCAATTCCAGGGCAATGGCTTGACCAATACCACGACTGGCACCAGTTACCAGTGCAACTTTACCTTGCAGACTCATGCAAGCTCTCCTAATCAGGCCAGTGCCGCACGGGCGGCGGCGTAGGCGTCTGGGGTATCCAGGTTGTAGGTCGTCACGCCTTCGGCGCAACGCTTGTTCAGGCCGGCAAGCACTTTGCCAGGACCACACTCAACCAGCTGGGTAGCGCCATTTGCAGCAAGGGCCTGGATAGACTCGACCCAACGGACCGGCTTGTACAACTGTTGCAGCAAATCGGTTTTCAGCGTGGCGAGATCCGTCACGACACTTGCACTGACGTTCTGCACCAACGGAATCTGGGGGGCCTGCCACTCGATGGCTTCGATCGATTCGGCAAAACGCTCGGCCGCAGGACGCATCAGCTCGCAGTGCGAAGGAACACTCACCGGCAATGGCAGCGCACGCTTTGCGCCACGCGCCTTGCACAGCTCCATGGCGCGTTTTACGGCCTCGGCGGAACCGGCGATGACCACCTGACCTGGCGAGTTGAAATTGACCGCGCTGACCACTTCACCCTGAGCCGCTTCAGCGCAGGCAGCGATGACATCGGCATCATCCAGACCGAGGATGGCAGCCATGCCGCCCTGACCGGCCGGAACAGCTTCCTGCATCAACTGACCACGACGTTCGACCAGCTTGACCGCATCAGCCAGGCTCAGGCTTTGAGCCGCGACCAGCGCGCTGTATTCGCCCAGACTGTGACCGGCGACAAAAGCAGGAACAGTGCCGCCTTCGGCCAGCCACACATGCCACAGGGCAACTGAAGCAGTGAGAATTGCCGGCTGGGTCTTATCGGTTTGATTGAGCGACTCGACAGGACCTTCCTGAGTCAGCGCCCAGAGGTCATAACCCAAGGCATCGGATGCCTGCGCGAAAGTATCGAGGATCAACGGATGCTGCGCGCCTTGATCGGCGAGCATGCCAAGCGATTGCGATCCTTGACCCGGAAAGACGAATGCGAGGGATGCAGACATTAAACAAGCCCCTGATTATGGTCGTCGAAATAAACGCCCGGCCTTCTTGGCTGAGCGCGAGAAATTCTATTACAGCCACTTGCCGGTTTTGATGACCGGTCAGTCAGCAGCGTCACATTCTAGCGACGCGAGCTGCAAACGTCGCCATGGAAAGCCTATAACAGCTCGCCAAGACGCCCGTGCAAGCGTTGAGGCAGGTTTTCCTGAATCTCGATCAGCGCACGCTGAATCGCACTCTGAAAGCCCTGCACACTGGCAGAGCCATGGCTTTTAACCACAATGCCCTGCAACCCGAGAAAGCTCGCCCCGTTATGCCGCGCAGGCGCAAGATCAGCCTGGAGACGCTTGAGCAACGGCATTGCCAGCGCACCCACCGTCCTCGACAGCAGATTTTGCCTGAACAAGGTTTCAATTCGTGCAGCAATCATGCTCGCCAAACCCTCGCTGGACTTGAGCACGATGTTGCCGACAAAACCATCACAGACCACCACATCGGCTTCGCCGCGATACAACCCGTCACCCTCGACAAAACCGGTGTAGTTCAAGCCCGGCGCAGCCTGCAACAGGCTTGCAGCCAGCTTGACCTGCTGATTGCCCTTGATGTCTTCGGTGCCCACGTTGAGCAGTGCGACTTTTGGTCGCTGCACACCCAATGCCTCGGCGGCCACTGAGCCCATCACGGCAAACTGATAAAGATTTTCAGCACTGCAATCGACATTCGCCCCAAGATCCAACAACTGACAATAGCCACGCTGGGTAGGAATCGCCGCAACCATGGCCGGGCGATCAATGCCTGGCAGGGTTTTCAGGACAAAACGCGAGAGCGCCATCAATGCACCGGTATTCCCCGCACTGACGCACGCCTGAGCCTGCCCGCTCGCCACCAGATCCAGCGCCACTCGCATCGAAGAGTCAGGCTTGCCACGCAACGCCTGAGACGGCCGCTCATCCATGGCGATCACTTCGCTGGCATTCACAATGCGCAGACGTGAGCGATCCACACCAGAATGGCGGGCAATGAGTTCTTCAATAAGGGGGGCTTGACCCACAAGGATCAGATGAAGCGAGGGCGTAGCAGACAGGCACGCGAGGCTGGCCTGAACAATGTTGCGGGGACCGAAGTCCCCGCCCATTGCGTCGATCGCGATGATCGGAGCGGACAAGAAATTACTCGTCAGCGCCCTTGTCGATCACTTTACGACCACGGTAAACACCTTCCGGCGAAACGTGGTGACGCAGGTGAATTTCACCAGTGGTCTTTTCTACCGACAGAGTGCTTGCCTCAAGAGCGTCGTGCGAACGACGCATGTCACGGGCAGAGCGGGATTTTTTGTTCTGCTGAACAGCCATAATTGATTAACTCCTAAACGTTTGGGTCACGCTTTAACTGCGCCAATACACTGAACGGGTTGGACCGCGTTACCTCGTCCACGCTCGGTTCGGGCTCATCGAGACCCGCCGGCTGCTGGCATTCTTCCGGATGATGAGCAGGCACAATGGGCAAGGCGAGCAAAAGCTCCTCCTCGATCAATGCCAGCAGATCCAATGGATCTTCGCCCAGTTCCAGCACGTCATAACCTTTCGGTAACGACTGGGTATTCGCACCCTCCTTCACCACAGCGTAACTGCACTCGCTGTGGATCGGCAGGGTGACCAGCTCAAGACAACGCTGGCAAACCATTTTGACTTCGACGTCAATTGCACTGTGGATAACCACGGAGCGACGTTCGTCACGCTCAAAAATGAATTTGGCCTGCACCGAACCGACAGTGTCGGAAAGCGGGTCGCAGAGTCTCTCCAAATCAGCCAGCAACACTTCACCTTGAAGGGTAGTGCCACGATCAGCCAATTTGCGCGGGTCAACGTGAGGTGGAATCGGGTCATTCAACATAGGCGCAGCATTCTAGGGACGACCCCAAGGCATGTCAAAGGAAATTCAGGCCAATAATCCTGCACAAGACTGATTAGAATCGGTTTTCACTTATTGGAGAACCGCATGTTGCCTTTGCTTCTTGCTTCCAGCTCACCTTATCGCCGGGAATTGCTTGCCAGACTGCGGCTGCCGTTCGTCTGCGCCTCGCCTGATATCGATGAAAGTCACCGACCCGATGAGGGTGCGATTGAGTTGGTTCGTCGCCTGGCTGAGGAGAAAGCCCGGGCCCTTGCGGCCGCATACCCTGGCCATTTGATTATTGGTTCGGATCAGGTGGCTGTTCTGGACGGCAGGATTCTTGGCAAGCCTCATACTTTTGAGCGCGCTCGGGAGCAGTTGAGTGCTGCTAGCGGGTCCAGCGTGGTCTTTCTGACGGGTCTTGCGTTGTTCAATAGTTCGACAGGTGGTTGTGAGGTTGATCATGTGCCGTTTACGGTGCATATGCGCACGCTGGATCAGGGGAGTATTGAGCGTTATTTGCGTGCGGAACAGCCGTATGACTGCGCGGGTAGTTTCAAGGCTGAGGGGTTGGGTGTCAGTTTGTTTCGGAGTACTGAGGGGAGTGATGCTACGAGTCTGGTTGGTCTGCCGCTGATTCGGTTGGTGGATATGCTTATAAAGGAAGGTGTGCAGGTGCTCTGATTATTTGTGCAGTGAATGTTGTGTAGTGATTGCTGTGTACATATCCGTTAGCGCTTTCACGGCGGCTATTGGTTGCGCTTTTACAGCGCGTCACTTTTGAACAGCGCAAAAGTAACCAAAACGCTCTTGCCCCACCACTCGGCACCTCGCTGTCGCTCGGTGTACCCGAACACAGATCCTGAACCGTGGGCCGCCGCAACGGGCCATCCATGGCCCAATGCGACTAACCCGGCGTCCTGCCGGGTTGCCCACGGTTCAGAATCTGCGTTCGGCCAGCGTGTTTAATGGGGCGCCCAAGATCAAAATCAAAAGCGTGGCGGCCTGACAGCCGACCTGAATGCGCGAGCTTGCCGAGCTATTGGCGTCAGTAGTGGTCGACCACTGCGGAATAAAAAACCCGACCAATGGCCGGGTTATTTATTAGCTGCTCCTCGCAATCAGCGAAGCGTCGGCCCTTTGAAGCCTGCCCACATTGCGATTTGGTCAGCCACGCTGGCGCCCAGTTTTTTCGAGAAGCGATCGAACGGGGATTCCTGAACGGTGAAGTCGACCATTTCTTTTTCGCCGATTACTTCACGTGCGACGTAGCTGGCACTGCCAAGGCCGTCGATCAGGCCCAGTGGCAACGCTTGCTCGCCTGTCCAGACCAATCCGGAGAACAGTTCCGGATGATCTTTGTCTTTCAGTCGATCGCCGCGACCCTGCTTCACACTGGCGATGAACTGGCGGTGGGTAGTGTCCAGCACGCTTTGCCAGAATGCGGTTTCGTCTGCTTTTTGCGGCTGGAACGGGTCCAGGAACGATTTGTGTTCGCCTGACGTGTAGGTCCGGCGATCAACACCCAGCTTTTCCATGGCGCCGACAAAGCCGAAGCCTGCCGCAGTGACGCCGATTGAACCCACCAGACTAGCCTTGTCTGCGTAGATCTGGTCAGCCGCGCTGGCGATGTAGTAAGCACCCGAGGCGCCCAGGTCGGTGATCACGGCATAGACCTTGATCTCCGGCTTCTCGGCGCGCAGGCGACGAATTTCATCAGCAACATAGCCCGATTGCACAGGGCTGCCACCCGGGCTGTTGATGCGCAGGATCACGCCCTTGGTCTTCGGATCTTCGAAAGCTGCGCGCAGGCTGCCCACGATGTTATCGGCGCTGGCAGGCTCCTTGTCAGCGATCATGCCTTCGATCTGGATCAACGCAGTGTGATTTGCGCTGCGCGAGGCGCTTTTCTCGAAATCGCCCAGTGGCGTAAACAGAAACAGGGCCCCGATCAGGTAAAGGAAGGTCAGGCACTTGAAGAAAATGCCCCAGCGGCGTGAACGACGCTGCTCCTGAATCCCCGCCAGCAGGGTTTTTTCCAGCAATTTCCAGCTCTTCGCATCAGCCTTGCTGTCTGCGACCTCTTCCTCGTCACGGGAAACCGGTGCTTTCCATTCGTCCGACATTTACTGACTACCCCAACAATGAAGACTGATCGCTGCGCTTACCCAACCAGGTACGCAGCTCGGAAAAATGCTCGATAGCCAACTGCGGCTCATAAGTACGCAATGAATCCAGCGATTGGGCGCCATAGCCCACTGCCACGGAGTCCATACCCGCATTACGCGCCATCAGCAGATCGAAAGAGGAATCGCCCACCATCAACGCCCTTCCCGGCTCAACGCCGCAATGCTGAAGAATTTCATTCAGCATCAACGGATCAGGCTTGCTGGCGGTTTCATCCGCCGCCCGGGTGATGTCGAAGTAGTCGAGCCAGTCATGCGCCTTCAACACGCGATCAAGGCCGCGACGCGCCTTGCCGGTGGCCACGGCCAGCCTGTAACCCTCGGCGCGCCAACCTTCAATGGATTCACGCACCGCTTCGAACAAAGGCGAAGCAACGTCATTGTCCATGGCCATGTAGCTGTCGGCGTAATGCTGGCGAAAGTCGATCAGGTCATTGGCCGTGATATCCGGATAAAGCGTGCGAATCGCCTCGGGCAAACCCAAGCCGATAATGCCCTTGATGGCATGTTCGTCACGTTCCGGTCTACCACTCTCGACAGCAGCAGCGCGCATGGCAGCAACGATACGGCCGATAGAGTCAGCCAGCGTGCCATCCCAATCGAAAATCAATAAATCATACTTCGACGATTCAGAATCAGGTCGCACTCAAACGCTCCACTGTTTTAGCCCACATCTCATCTACGGGGGCCTGCAATTTAAGCTCGCCACCATCCTGCAACGGCACGGTCAGCATGTAAGCGTGCAAGAACAGGCGCTTGCCGCCCATGTCACGAATCTCGCGACTGAAATCTTCGTCACCGTATTTGGTGTCACCCGCAATGGCGTGCCCGGCGTGCAGCGTGTGCACCCGGATCTGGTGGGTACGACCGGTGACCGGTTTGGCCTCGACCATGGTGGCAAAATCACCGAAGCGGCGTAGCACTTTGAAAATCGTCAGCGCCTCCTTGCCTTCGTCGTTGACCTCGACCATGCGCTCACCGGAACGCAGATTGCTCTTGAGCAACGGTGCGCTGACACGTTTCTGAGCGGTGTCCCAGCGACCGCGGACCAGCGCCATGTAGCGCTTGTCAACGCCGTCGCCGCGCAAGGCCTCATGCAGGTGGCGCAACATGCTGCGCTTCTTGGCAATCATCAGTAGCCCAGAGGTGTCGCGATCCAGGCGGTGTACCAGTTCGAGTTCCTTGGCATCCGGGCGCATCTGGCGGAAAGCCTCGATGACACCGAAGTTCAGACCACTACCGCCATGCACGGCGATACCCGCAGGCTTGTTGAGCACGATCAGCGCCTTGTCCTCATAGACAATCGCCGCTTCAAGGCGCTGCAAAAGCCCTTGAGCCACAGGCACAGGTTCGTCACGCTCAGGCACGCGCACGGGCGGAACCCGGATGATGTCGCCTGCCTGCAACTTGTACTCCGGCTTGATCCGCCCCTTGTTCACCCGCACTTCGCCTTTGCGCAAAATGCGATAGATCAAGGTCTTGGGCACGCCTTTGAGGAAAGTGACAAGAAAGTTATCGATACGTTGACCGGCATATTCCGGCGCAACCTCTACCAGCTGGACGCCGGGGGTTGGAGGGGTGATATTCGTCATGGCGCAAATCATAACAATTTTTTATGGATTTGAAGCACTTAATGATTGCTGCTATAGTCGCGAACGCCGCCAAAAGCGGCCTGGACAGCGGACAAACGGTTTATGACCGACCCTGCCCTACGCAATTCACGAGGACGCGAGGCCGTCCTACGGGGCTTTCGGTGACAACGGATGGGCTGCAAACGTTACAAGCGCAGGTGACATGAGGCCTGATACACGCCAGATCGCAGAGTTATCACTCGCCTTCAGAGCTAATAAATCACGGCCAGTTCACAAAGTGCAGTCGTTTACAGACGGTCCGGGCGAATGCTTCGGAAACAAACGCCTTAAGCCATGATGCGCAACCTTCCCTCTGGAAGGCTGCGGTAAATGCCAACCCGTTGCGGATTCTGCGCGCGGCAGCACCCGAATTATCAGGGATACGTGTAGGGTGGAGACGCACAACCATCGGACTGTGTAGCACAAGGCTTGTTTTAGACGCTTCATCTCGTCCGCTACCGATGGTCGATTCCTCCTCCTGACAAAGCTTTTGCTGAAAGGGTGTCTTTTTGTCACCACAGCAAGCAGGAAACGTCGTCGCGACTCCGGCCCCGTTGGCCGGTAATCTCGCTAGACACTGGAGTGTCCAACCACTCCTGACGTGCCCTGACACCGACCGTGAGAAGTCGTGTGTGCCGAACGCCGTTTCCGGCAGCCCGGAAACCGACGGTACTACATGAAAAGAATGCTGATTAACGCAACTCAACCCGAAGAGTTGCGCGTTGCACTGGTAGACGGCCAGCGCTTATATGACCTGGACATCGAGTCCGGTGCCCGCGAGCAGAAAAAGGCCAATATCTATAAAGGCCGGATCACTCGCATCGAACCCAGCCTTGAGGCTGCCTTTGTCGATTTCGGCTCTGAGCGCCACGGCTTCCTGCCTCTCAAAGAAATCTCCCGCGAGTACTTCAAGAAAGCCCCTGAAGGTCGCGTCAACATCAAGGACGTCCTGAGCGAAGGCCAGGAAGTCATCGTTCAGGTCGAGAAGGAAGAGCGCGGCAACAAAGGCGCGGCCCTGACCACATTCATCAGCCTGGCCGGTCGTTATCTGGTCCTGATGCCAAACAATCCGCGTGCCGGTGGTATCTCCCGCCGCATCGAAGGCGAAGAGCGCAACGAACTGCGCGAAGCGCTGAACGGCCTGATCGCTCCAGCTGACATGGGCCTGATCGTTCGCACTGCCGGCCTGGGCCGCAGCAGCGAAGAAATGCAGTGGGACCTCGACTACCTGCTGCAACTCTGGACCGCCATCAAAGAAGCTTCGCTGGATCGCGCTGCTCCATTCCTGATCTATCAGGAAAGCAACGTCATCATCCGCGCCATCCGCGATTACCTGCGCCAGGACATCGGCGAAGTGCTGATCGACAGCATCGAAGCCCAGGAAGAAGCACTGACCTTTATCCGTCAGGTGATGCCGCAATACGCCAGCAAGATCAAGCTGTACGAAGACAGCGTTCCGCTGTTCAACCGTTTCCAGATCGAAAGCCAGATCGAGACCGCCTTCCAGCGCGTCGTTGAACTGCCTTCCGGCGGCTCCATCGTTATCGATCCAACCGAAGCCCTGGTGTCCATCGACATCAACTCGGCTCGCGCCACCAAAGGCAGCGACATCGAAGAAACGGCTCTGCAGACCAACCTTGAAGCGGCTGAAGAAATCGCCCGTCAATTGCGTCTGCGTGACATCGGCGGCCTGATCGTTATCGATTTCATCGACATGACCCCGGCCAAGAACCAGCGCGCCGTGGAAGAAAAAGTCCGCGAAAGCCTGGAAGCCGACCGTGCCCGCGTTCAGGTCGGGCGTATCTCGCGCTTCGGTCTGCTGGAAATGTCCCGTCAGCGCCTGCGTCCATCTCTGGGCGAAAGCAGCGGTATCGTCTGCCCGCGTTGCAACGGCACCGGCATCATCCGTGACGTTGAATCGCTGTCGCTGGCCATCCTGCGCCTGATCGAAGAAGAAGCCCTGAAAGACCGCACTGCCGAAGTCCGCGCCCAGGTGCCGATTCCGGTTGCGGCTTTCCTGCTCAACGAAAAACGCAACTCGATCACCAAGATCGAACTGCGCACCCGTGCCCGCATCATCATCCTGCCGAACGATCACCTCGAAACGCCGCACTTCGAAGTTCAGCGCCTGCGTGATGACAGCCCGGAAGCTCACACTCTGCAGTCCAGCTACGAAATCGCTGCCGCGGCCGCCGAAATTGAAGAAGTTCAGCCAGCCGCTGCAACCCGCACTCTGGTTCGCCAGGAAGCCGCCGTTAAAACCGCTCCGCCGCGTGCCAACGCTCCGGTTCCGGTTGAAGCCGCTCCTACCGCGCCAACTCCGGTTGCGCACGAACCAAGCCTGTTCAAGGGTCTGGTCAAATCCCTGGTGAGCCTGTTCGCCACCAAGGAAGAGCCAGCCGCTCCGGTTGTCGTTGAAAAACCAGTTGCCGAACGTCCTGCCCGCAACGAAGAGCGCCGCAACGGTCGTCAACAGAGCCGTGGCCGCAACAACCGTCGCGATGAAGAGCGCAAGCCACGTGAAGAACGCGCCGAACGTGCTCCACGCGAAGAGCGTGCACCGCGTGAGGAACGCGCGCCTCGTGAAGAGCGCGCACCGCGCGCTCCACGCGAAGCCGTTGTTGAAGAAAACAGTGCAGCGCCACGTGAAGAGCGTCCGGCCCGTGCTCCACGTGAAGAGCGTGCGCCTCGTACACCACGCGCAGGTCGTGAAGACCGCAAGCCTCGTGAAGAACGCGTTCGTGAACTGCGCGAGCCGCTGGATGCCGCTCCGGCAGCCGATGCAGCGCCGCGTGAAGAGCGTCCTGAGCGTGCACCACGTGAAGAACGTCAACCACGCGCCCCTCGTGAAGAACGCCAGCCTCGCGCCGAGCAGGCCGTTGCCGAGGTTAGCGAAGACGAAGTGCTGAACAACGAAGAACTGGCAACCGAAGACCATCAGGACGGTGCAGAAGGCGATCGCCCTCGCCGCCGCTCCCGTGGTCAGCGTCGTCGCAGCAACCGTCGTGAGCGTCAGCGTGACGCAAACGGCAATGTGATCGAAGGTTCGGAAGGCAGCGAGGAAGAAGGCAGCGAATCCGGTAACACTGAATCCGCCAACACTGAAGTGGCAGCCGGTCTGGCTATCACCGCAGCAACCGCAGCCGTTGCCAGCAGCGTCATCAGCGCACCTGCAGAAGCCGAAGCTCACCGTCAGGCCGAGCGAGCGACTGCAACCGTTGACTCAGCTGACTCCTCGTTCGTACCGGAAGCCGTGATCGAAACCCCCTCGATCCAGACTCCAGCGTTCGAAGCGCCAGCCGTTGAAATACCGGCTGTAGAAGCACCGGTTGCTGACAAGGCGCCGAAAGCTGAAACCGCTCCGGACGTAGAAGTGCAGCAGGTTGTTGAAATGGCTCCGCAAGTGATTGCAGAGGCACCCGCCCTGGCAGCGCAGACCGAGATGTTCGAAGCGCCACACGCTGAACGTTTTGTACCGTTCACGCCAACGCCAGAGCCGTCCACACCAGCACCACAGGTTGAAGAGGTTGCTCCAGTCCGTGAAGAGGCTCCGGCCGCTGAATCGGCTGAACTGCCTACTCCTGCGCCAGTCGTGGCTGAAGAGCCTGCGCCTTACGCTGCTCCGGAAGTTGTTGCAACACCGCCTACCGCAGAAGCAGCAGTGGCTGTCGCCCCTGAAGCCCCTGCACTGCCGGTGAGCAGCAACGGCCGCGCGCCAAACGACCCACGTGAAGTGCGTCGCCGCAAGCGTGAAGAAGAGCGTCTGAAGAAGGAAGCTGAAGAAGCCGCAGCCAACACCGCTGCTGCTCCTGTAGCTGAAGTCGAAGCGGTTCAACCAGCAGTCGAGTCAGTTGAAGCTGCTCCGGTGGCTGATGAGAATCAGCATTCGGTGGATCACGCAGTCACGCAGCACCACGAAGCCAAGGAAGAAAGCACCGAGCCTAAACCCCTCGCTTGATCCTTGACTGAATAAAAAGCCCCACCTGTGAGAGCAGGTGGGGCTTTTTTGTGGACGAGTGATCTGTAGGAGCTGCCGAAGGCTGCGATGGCGGTGCATCAGGAAGGCCGCTTTCGCAGCCTTCGGCAGCTCCTACATAAAATGCAGCGTATCCAAAAGTTGCCCTGACCTGTAGGAGCTCACCGAGGTTAAGAGGCCAGCGATGGCGGTGTGTCAGGCTAACCGCTATCGCTGGCCTCGTAACCTCGGTGAGCTCCTACGGGATTGAGGTAAACCTATAGAACAAACACCAACCGGTCTGGCACATCCACATCCCACAGCACACCCGGATCATCCACCTCGACCTGCTCAACGCAGCCATCATTGAACAACCGTCGTGCGCCCTGATCGCCATTTAATGCCATCAGCGCGGGGCCATACTGACGACCAAAACCCACCGGATGACCCAGTTCGCCACTCAGGACAGGTACAGAAATCAGACCGTCCTCCAATGAAGCAGCAACCTTGTGCAGGGTCTGAGGCAGGATAAACGGCATGTCACCCAGAACGATCAACCAGGCACGATGATCGGGCTCGGCAGCCACCGCTGCAGCGATGCTGTCGCCCATACCCGCTGAGGCCAGCATGACCAGCTCGCAGCGGTACCGTTGGGCAAGTGAGATGATTTGTGAGCAATCAGGTCGGGTAATCACCAGAACCTTGTCGACAACCCCTTGCAGGTTGACGAGAGCGTGCTCCAGCACCGGACGCTCGACTCCATCGCGACCGATACAACGAGCCAGCAACTTGCTCTGACCTTGTCCGGCAATGGCTTGAAACCGAGTACCTTCTCCGGCAGCGAGCACGACGGCGCAAACAGTGCTGGTCATGGTTACTCCCTTCCTGGGCATAGGTCACTACACAATATTTACAGTGGTTTTTGTGTACATATCTGTCGTGAAGCAAAC